>JAZOOE010000024.1:0-3571 GCA_045654865.1 Acutalibacteraceae bacterium
CTGTATCAATAAGATTACTGAGTCCTGCAAAGCATACGGCAAGGGTTCCTACAACGTTTTCCTTTGCAATAAAGCCCGTAACAGCGGCGGCGGCAAACTGCCAAGAAAGCACGCCCACAACGGGAACAAGAACGTAAGCAAAGGGAGCGGCAATGCCGGCGAGAATAGACTCATCTGCACTTTCGGCAAGCTGAAGCTGCCAGTTAAAGGACTGCATAATCTGAACCGCAGTATTACAGACGAGAATCACCGTTGCGGCCTTTACTATATATGACCATCCACGTGACAGCATAGATTTTACCGCACGCATCAGAGAGGGTACCTTATATTCGGGAAGCTCGATTATGAAATATGATCTCTTGACCGAATTGCCCGTGATCTTATTCACAATAAATGCCCCTGCAAAAATAATCACGATACCGAGGAAATACATAAGAGGGCCAACCCAAGAGGCCTCTGCGAAAAATGCGCCCGCAAAAAGCGAAATAACGGGAAGCTTTGCACCGCAGGGCATAAAGGGAGCAAGCAATGCCGCCGCTCTTCTTTCTCTTTCATCTCTTATGGTTCTGCAAGCCATAACACCGGGAATGGCACAGCCCGTACCCACAACAAAGGGAATTACCGATTTGCCCGAAAGCCCGACTTTTTTGAATATGGGATCAAGCACAACGGACACTCTTGCCATATATCCGCAATCCTCAAGAAGCGCTATAAGGAAATACATAACCATAACAAGAGGTAAAAATCCGATAACCGCGATAACACCGCCTATCACACCGTCAACGAGAAGCGCGGAAAGAAAGGGGCTTGCGTCAGCGAAAAGCAAAGCAATTCTCGTCTGTCCCTTTTCGAGAAGCTCTACAAGAAAATCAGCAATCCATACTCCGGGGCCCGCCTGAGAAATCCAGAAAACAAGAAACATAACAACAGCAAATACGGGAACCCCCAGCCATTTATTTGTAATTACTCTGTCTATCTTATCCTGAAAATTTATATCGGCGGCAAAAACCTTTCTGCTCTCTGCTTCTCTGACAATTTTGTTGACAAAGGCATATCTGTTTTTGTCATCGGCTCTCACTGCCCTTTTATCGGAATAATCAATTCCCGAGGACTTATAGGGAGCCGTCTGCGGCTTGCCTGCGGCAGCAAGTGCGGCACCGATCAGCTCACTCAAGCCGTCACCGTATGTTGACACGGTATTTATAACGGGACAACCGAGTCTTTCGCTGAGCTGTACCTCGTTGATTTTTGTATTCTTCTTCCTGTTTATATCTGTTTTATTGAGAGCAACGACCATCGGAATTCCCAACTCAAGAAGCTGTGTGGTAAAGAACAGACTTCTGCCCAGATTCGTCGCATCAACAATATTTATAATAACGTCGGGCTTTGAATTTTTTACATATTCACTTGTTACGCTCTCCTCTGACGTAAAGGGCGACATAGAATATGCGCCGGGCAAATCCACAACAACAAGAGTGGAGTCTGACGAATATGCCTTTTTTATCAGCGCTTCCTTTTTATCAACGGTAACGCCTGCCCAGTTTCCTACTTTCTCATTTTTTCGCGTAAGCGCATTGAACATTGTGGTTTTACCGCTGTTGGGATTTCCCGCAAGAGCTATCCTCATATAATCCTCCGTAGTAAAGTTAGCGTCTGCTAACTTGTGCTTCAAAAAAAATCAGGGCGACGAGCTGCGTTACCCCTTCATCCGACAGTTATAGAAGCCGCCAGATGCTTATCAATTGTATATCTTCCGTTCTTAATGGCAACAATACATCCGCTTGACAAATGAGTTATTACGGTTATTGCTTCTCCCCCGTAGCAACCGAGAGAAAAGAGAAAATCCTCAAGCTCCTCATCGTCCACGCTGATGCTTTTAATTATATATTCTTTTCCTTCCTCAACGTTACGAAGTGTCATCTGATCACCGCCTTCAAGATTGTTAGCAAAGACTAACCCAAAAGCTAAAAAAATATAATTAGCCACTGCTAACTACTTAAATATACCATACCCCGCCGTTGCTTGTCAACAATTAATTTCATAATTTTTCATAGTCGCAAGCAAAAAAATTAATTATGCTCTTATGCCCTTTTTCTTTACTTTCACGGATTAGTATGATAAAATATTTTGTTAAGAGGTGAACGGACATAGATTTTTTTGATAACACACAGGAAAAGGAACGGGTGCTGCTGATCTCCGTTGACACGGGTGAGTTTGATGCAGAGGTTTCCCTCGGAGAGCTTTCGGAGCTTGTAAAAACTGCGGGCGGCGAAACCGTAGCAATCATAACGCAAAAAAGACCGAAGCCGGACAGCGTGACCTATATAGGCTCAGGCAAGCTTGACGAGGCAAAAGAAATCTGCGAAAGCAGTGACATTGACGTGGTTATATGCGACGGTGAGCTGTCACCCACTCAGGGACGCTGTCTCGAGAGAGTGCTGAAAACAAGAGTAATTGACAGAACCGTTCTTATTCTTGATATTTTTGCAAAAAATGCCCGAAGCGGAGAGGGAAAGCTACAGGTTGAGCTTGCTCAGCTGAAATATTCACTGCCCCGCCTTTCGGGACAAGGAACAGCTCTTTCAAGACTCGGCGGCGGTATCGGCACAAGAGGTCCCGGCGAAACAAAGCTTGAAAGCGACAAAAGACATATAAGAAGACGAATCCACGCCCTTGAGCAGCAGCTGCAGCAGCTTGAAAGCAGAAGAGAGCGACACAGACAAAGAAGAAAAAAGGACGGAGTTATAACGGCGGCTATCGTTGGCTATACGAACGCAGGAAAATCCACTCTTCTGAATACTCTTACAAATGCTCAGGTGCTGGCTGCAAACAAGCTTTTTGCAACCCTTGATCCCACGGCAAGAGCCATAAGACTTCCGGACGGCAGCGAGGTTATGCTTATTGATACGGTCGGCTTTATTTCAAGACTTCCGCACTTTCTTGTGGAAGCATTCAAGTCAACTCTTGAGGAGGCAACAAGCGCAGACATTCTTCTCATCCTCTGTGATGCATCCGATCCTCAGTGCGAGGAGCAATTGGAGGTAACGAAGGAAATTCTCAAAGAGCTCGGAGGCGAGGAAAAGCCAATGATAACGGTATATAACAAATGCGATATTTCAAACAGCTATCTCCTCCCCGTAGCAAAAAACACGGTAAAAATATCCGCGCTTACGGGAGTCGGTATAAATTCTCTGCTTGAGTGTATTGCAGAAAATATGCCGTCAACAAAAAAGAGAGTGCTTCTTCTGATACCGTTCAATCAGGGAGCGCTTGCAAATGAAATCAGAACCACGTCGAGAATACTCAGAGAAAAATATCTCCCCGAGGGTATATTCTTTGATGCGGTAACAGACACGGGAATAATGTATAAGATATTAGATTATATTGTAAAGGAAGATGAAATATGTCAAGATACCTGATTATCAATGCAGATGACTTCGGCATGTGCCGAAGCGCAAACCTTGCAGTTTATGACCTTTTTGAAAAGGGCGGTATTACGTCAGCTACCATTATGGCTCCCTGCCCCTGGGCAAAGGAGGCGGCAGTCTGGGCGGCGGCTCACCCCGAATAT
>JAZOOE010000025.1:0-14529 GCA_045654865.1 Acutalibacteraceae bacterium
ATAATTATTAAAATTTTTTATTGAATATTTATAATTTTTATGTTATTATATGTTACAAGTATAATTATAGTTATATATAGATGTTTAATATAAATTAACGGAGGTTATTTTCAGTAATGAACGATGTAAAATCATTGAATGATATATGGAAAAAAGTTCTCTCTCTTTGTAAAAATCAGGTTTCGGAAATCGTTTATAATATGTGGATCGCACCTCTCGAGTTTTATAAGCTTGAGGATGATACCGCTGTTTTTATCATTGATGCCGAATTCAAGAAAAATATAATCATAAAAAAATATTCCGCTATGCTCAAGGAATGCTTTGAGGAGGTTATAGGCTTCGAGGTTGAGATTGACGTTGTTGTTAATCAGGCTTTCAACGAGAAGCACGAGGAAGAAAAAACGGCTTCATCATCAACAGAAAAGACACCTGAGCAGAAAAAGGAAAGCAACGAGCAGAATGAGGATAAGGAAAACGGCTCAAACAGCAGAAAAAAGAGTATTTCCTCTTACACCTTTGATAATTACGTCGTAGGTAAATCAAATCTTTTCGCTTACAACGTTGCAAAGGGTGTTGCGGAAAATCCCGGCTCAAATCAGAATCCTTTTCTTATTTACGGAAATTCCGGTCTCGGAAAAACTCATCTTCTGTTTGCAATATATAACGAGATCAAGAAGAATAATCCCGAAAGCGTTGTAATATACACTACGGCTGAGGCATTCCTTAACGAGCTTATTGACTGCGTAAGTAAAAAGAACACAAGAGTTTTCCATAACAAATACAGAAACGTTGACGCTCTTCTTATGGACGATATTCAGATCATTCAGAAGGGTGAAATGGTTCAGGAGGAGTTCTTCCACACCTTCAACGCTCTTGATAATGCGGGCAAGCAGATAGTTCTTACCGCCGACGTTCCTCCTAAAGAAATGTCAATTCTTGATGAAAGACTGAGAACCCGTCTTTCAAACGGCGTGCTTGCCGATATTCAGCCGCCGGATATTGAAACAAGAAAGGCTATCATAAAAAGAAAATCCGATTCTCTCGGAATAGTTCTTACGGATGCGGTAACCGAATACATAGCATCAAACATAAAGACAAATATCCGTCAGCTTGAGGGAACCGTAAATAAAATAGAGGCTATCAAAAAGGTTTACGGTGTTATGCCCACCTATGATCAGGTTCAGGATATAGTAAAGGATATTTCATACGATTCCGTTCCCGTAACCGTTCTCGTGGATAAAATATTCAAGGCTGTTTCAGATACGTACGGAGTATCCGTGGAGGACATAAAGTCTCTCGGAAGATCAAAGAATATAATTCAGGCAAGAAACGTATGTATGTACGTAATGAAAAAGCTCATTCCGAATATGACACTCAAGGAGATCGGCGCATATTTCAAAAAGGATCACTCCACTGTCATAAACTCTCTTGACAAAATCGAAGCTCTTATAGAGACCGACAGTATTGTAAAAAATACCGTAAACGGCATCATCAGAGAGGTAAAGGAAAAGTATTGATTTATCAACAACTTATCAACAATCAACATTTACTTTTCAACTCTTTCAATACTGCACTTACCCCCGATGTCAGAATAACATTTTATCAAATTTTTAAATCTTGAAAACTTCATCGCCTGTTTCCATAATTTTCAAGGGCTGCGACGGTTTTCAACAAAATCAACACACACTAATACTATTACTATTTTAAACATATCCATTTCCAATAAAAGGAGAGAAATTCATTTTTCAGGAGGTATATCATGAAAATTGTTTGCGATACAAAATCATTTACTGAATCGTGTCTTAACGTTCAGCGTTCAATTCCCGCAAAGGCTGTTCTGCCCCACCTTGAGTGTCTGCTTATAGAGACCATGGGTGAAAGCTCAGTAAAGCTTACGGGCTTCGATCTTGAAATGGCTGTTATAACATCAACGGGAGTAAGCGTGGAAAAGGAAGGCTCCGTTTTATTGAATGCAAAGACTCTTTGTGATATTCTCCGTTATATTCCCGACAGCACGCTTACAATTACCTGTAATGAGAAGAATATATGCACAATAAAGAGCGGTGAGGTTGAATATACTCTTATAAGCCTTAATCCCGGAGAATATCCCGAGCTCCCCTCTCTTACTGATGAAATTCCCTTCAGGCTCAATGCAGGTGTTCTTAAGGATATGATAAAGAGAACTATTTTCGCCGTTTCAAACGACAGCTCCAAGCTTGCACACAGAGGTGTTAAGTTTGAGGTAAGATCAGGAGAAATAAAGCTTATAGCTCTCGACGGCTACCGTCTTGCAATCAGAAGTGAGTTTACCGACTATAACGGAAACGATCTGAGCTTTGTCGTTCCCCCCAAGACTCTTAATGAAATTATAAAGCTTGCCGTTGACGAGGACAGCTTTATTGAAATAGTAAAGGGAAGAAGACATATTCGCTTCGACGTAAATGATTATTGCATAATATCAAGACTTCTCGAGGGTGAATTCATTGATTATAATACGGCTATTCCTAAAGTCAAGGGCACTGCCGTAAGAGTAAACACAAGAAATCTTATAAACTGTATAGAAAGAACTTCTATTATTATAACCGAAAGAGAAAACAGCTATATAAAGTGCGTGTTCGAGGATGACGAGCTCAAGCTTTCCGCTCTTACCGCTCTCGGAAGCGCCAGCGACAGACTTTCTGTTTCTGTTGACGGAGATAAAACGGAGATAGGCTTCAATAACAGATATCTTCTTGATGCTCTCAGAAATTCCGACACGGATGAGGTTCTTATAAATCTTAACGGCTCATTTTCTGCCGCAATCATAGTACCTCCCGAATCGGAGCACTTCCTTTATCTCATTCTTCCCGTAAGAATAAAGGATTGATAAAAAATAATTTTCATAACAAAAGTGAGTAATATGGAAAGAAAAAAAATAACAGTAAAGGCAAAGATATTAAGCGAAGAAAAGCTTTATATAGTAACGGACTTTATAAAGCTTGACGCTGCCATGAAGCTTGCGGGTATTGCCGAAACGGGCGGAATGGCAAAAATGATGATTGAGGATTCTCTTGTTAAGGTAAACGGAGAAATCTGTAATCAGAGAGGAAAAAAGCTTTATCCCGGAGATAAGCTTCTTTTCAGAAACAGTCTTTTTGTAATTGCTGATCAAAATGAAGATTAATGAGATACAGCTTAAGAATTACCGTAACATAGATGAATTGGATATAATCCCCTGCGGCGGAGTAAATATAATCTACGGAGAAAACGCTCAGGGTAAAACGAATATCCTTGAAGGAATATTTCTTTTTACGGGATTAAAAAGCTTCAGAAGCTCAAGAGACAGCGAGCTTGTCAGATTTTCAAAGGATTGTGCAAGGCTGAGTGTTGATTTTTCAACTGAAAAAAGAGATCAGTCCGCTGAGCTTAAGATAACGGACAGAAGACGGGCAACGCTTAACGGAGTGGGACTGAAATCCACAACGGAGCTTATGAGTAAATTTCCCGCGGCTCTTTTTGCACCGGGCTTTATGTCGCTTATACAGAACGGACCGTCAGAAAGGCGAAGATTTATAGATTCTGCAATTTGTCAGATTGCTCCCGGATATGCTCTTTTGCTTGCTGATTACACCAAGACCGTCAAGCAGAGAAACGCCATTCTTAAAAACAGCGAGGTTCTGAAGAATACGCTTTTACTGCTTGAATGCACAAACGAAAGATTTTCTTATCTCGGAGACGAGATATATAAGGAGCGCAAAAGGTATCTTGATATGCTTCTTCCCTTTGTAAAAGAAATTTACGGAGGACTTTCGTCGGGCAGAGAGGAAATCAGCTTCAGCTATATAAGAAAGGGTGAAAGAGGCGAGGATACTCCCTTTTCCGAGATTCTTAAAAATCACGAGGCCTCAGATTTTGCCGCAAAAATGACTCTGACGGGACCTCACAGAGACGATATTGAGATAAATATAAACAACGTTTCAGCAAGAAGCTTCGGCTCTCAGGGACAAAAACGCTCTGCGGCTATTGCGTTGAAACTTTCTGAGGCTCAGGTAATAAGATCTCAGATCGGTGAGCAGCCTGTAATTCTTCTTGATGACGTTATGAGTGAGCTTGATACGTCAAGGCAGGATTATATACTTAATCATATAAAGGATAAGCAGGTCTTTATAACCTGCTGTGATCCCTCTTCAATTCTCAGAATGAGCGAGGGAAAGACCTTCAACATAAAAAACGGGAGGCTTATTTGATATGTATTTGCATCTCGGACAAGACACCGTTATAAGAAAAGAGGAGATACTCGGCATTTTTGATATGGATTCATCAACCGTATCAAAGCTGACGAGAGATTATCTTTCAGAAAAAGAAAAAAAAGGAAATCTTGTTACTGTTTCCTATGAGCTTCCCGGCTCATTCGTTGTGTGCACGGATAAAAAGGGAGAGGAAAAGGTTTATATTTCTCAGCTCTCGGCAGCAACTCTGCTGAAGAGAACAGAAGAAGCTTTTTAATATTGTTTTTTATACTCTAAGGAGGATTAATAAATGGATAATTCCGAAAAAAACGTTACCGAGGTAAATAATGCCGGTTTTGAAGAAACGGTTATCAATGACAATGAAGAGGTTATGGATACTGCTGTTTCAGAGGTTTATGATGCCAATCAGATTCAGGTTCTTGAGGGACTTGAGGCTGTAAGAAAGAGACCGGGTATGTATATCGGTTCAACCGGTCCCAGAGGTCTTCACCATCTGGTGTATGAAATTCTCGATAACTCAATTGACGAGGCTCTTGCAGGCTATTGTACTCATATTGAGGTTGAAATTTTACCCGGTGATGTTATAACCGTAAGAGATAACGGACGAGGTATTCCCGTTGATATTAATGAGAAGCAGGGACTTCCCGCAGTTACCGTCGTTCTTACCGTGCTTCACGCAGGCGGTAAATTCGGCGGCAGCGGATATAAGGTTTCAGGCGGTCTTCACGGTGTAGGCTCCACTGTTGTTAATGCTCTTTCAGAGTGGCTTGAGGTTGAGGTAAGCCAGAACGGCCATATTCACAAGCAGAGATTTGAAAGAGGAAATATTGTAAGTGAGCTGGAAATAATCGGCGATACCGATGAAACGGGTACACTTGTACGCTTCAAGGCTGATCCCGAAATATTTACAGAGACAACAGTTTATGAATATGAGACTCTTCAGAGAAGAATAAGAGAGCAGGCATTCCTTAATGCAGGTCTTCGTATTTCTCTTACCGACAGACGTGATGAAGAAAATATAGTTGAGGACGTTTACTGCTTTGAGGGCGGTCTTTCAAGCTTTGTTCAGTATATAAATGAATCCCGTGCACTCACTCCCCTGCATGACGTGCCTATGCACTTTTCCGTTGTAAAGGGAGACAGAAGCGCTGAGATCGCAATTATGTATAATGACAGCTATAACGAAAATATACAGTCATTTGCAAATAACGTACGTACTATCGACGGCGGTACTCACGAGACGGGCTTTAAGAATGCTCTTACGCGTGTATTCAATGATTACGGACGTAAATATAATTTCCTCAAGGAAGCAGATAAGAATCTTTCCGGTGATGACGTAAGAGAGGGTATTACAGCAGTTATCAGCGTAAAGCTTACGGATGCCGAATTTGAAGGACAGACAAAGGGTAAGCTTGGTAATACAGATATAGCTCCCCTTGTAAATCAGATGGTTTATGAAAAGCTTTCAACCTACTTCGAGGAAAATCCCTCTGTAGCAAGAGCTATCTTCAATAAAGCACTTGATGCATCCCGTGCAAGAGAGGCTGCAAGAAAGGCAAGAGACCTTGCCAGAAGAAAGAGTGCTCTTGAAGGAAACTCACTTCCCGGTAAGCTTGCAGACTGTACGGATAAAAATCCTGCAAACACTGAGCTTTATATCGTCGAGGGTGACTCGGCAGGCGGCTCGGCAAAGGAAGGAAGAGACAGAAGAACTCAGGCTATTCTTGCTCTTTGGGGAAAGATGCTCAACGTTGAGAAATCCCGTATAGATAAGGTTATCGGAAATGAAAAGCTTGTTCCCGTTGTTCTGGCTCTCGGAACGGGTATCGGTGAGGACTTTGATATAACAAAGCTCAGATATCACAAGGTTGTTATTATGGCCGATGCCGACGTCGACGGTGCACATATCAGAACTCTTCTTCTTACCTTCTTCTTCCGCTATATGCGTCCTCTTATTGAGCAGGGCTACGTTTATATCGCTCAGCCTCCCCTTTTTAAGATTTCAAAGGGAAAGAGACACGAATATGCATATTCAGACGAGCAGAGAGATGCCTTCCTTGCAGAAATGGGACAGGGCTGCTCTGTTCAGAGATATAAAGGTCTTGGTGAAATGGATCCCGAGCAGCTGTGGGAAACAACTATGGATCCCGAAAGAAGAACAATGCTCAGAGTAAATCTTAATGATGCCGAAGAGGCAGACGAAACATTTTCAATTCTTATGGGTGACAAGGTTGAGCCCAGAAAAGAATTTATTGAGAAGAACGCTAAATTCGTTCAGAACCTCGATATCTAAGGAGCAGTACGATGGATAACGAAAATAAAATTAATGAAAATATGGAAGAGAATCAGCCTCAGGGTAACCTCGTTCAGGTTGATCTTAACAGGGAAATGCGCAGTTATTTCCTTGATTACTCAATGTCTGTTATTACACAGAGAGCTCTTCCCGACGTAAGAGACGGTCTTAAGCCCGTTCACCGCCGTATTCTTTATACCATGCACGAGAATAATCTTACTCCCGATAAGGAATACCGTAAGTGCGCCGATACGGTCGGCTCCGTTCTCGGACGCTATCATCCCCACGGTGACGCATCCGTTTACGATGCTATGGTAAGACTTGCACAGACCTTCTCCACAAGATACGTGCTGGTTGACGGACACGGAAACTTCGGTACCGTGGACGGCGATCCCCCCGCAGCATACAGATATACCGAATCAAGAATGAGCAAGATCTCTCTTGAAATGCTCACCGATATTGATAAGGATACGGTTGATTTTACGGGAAACTATGACGACAGACTCAAGGAGCCCACTGTTCTTCCCGCACGCTTCCCCAATCTTCTCGTAAACGGTTCAACGGGTATTGCTGTAGGTATGGCAACAAATATTCCTCCTCACAATATGGGAGAGGTAATAGACGGTATGTGCTGTGTTATTGATAATCCCGATTGCTCACTTGACGATATTATGCAGCATATAAAGGGCCCTGACTTCCCCACCAAGGGTATTATTATGGGACGTGCAGGTATACGTGCCGCTTATGCTACGGGCAGAGGAAAAATCACCGTACGTGCCCGCTGTGAGATACAGGAGGCAAAAAACGGCAGATATCAGATCATAGTTACAGAGCTTCCCTATCAGGTAAACAAGGCAAGACTTATAGAGTCTATTGCTGACCTCCATAAGGAAAAGAGACTTGAGGGAATTTCAGACATAAACGACTATTCCTCAAGAGAGGGTATGAATATCACAATTGATCTGAAGCGTGATGCAAATCCTCAGGTGGTGCTCAATCAGCTTTATTCCTTTACTCAGCTTCAGACTACGTTCGGTGTTATTCAGCTTGCGCTTGTTGACGGTGTTCCCAGAGTTCTTACACTCAAGGAAATGCTTGAATATTATATTGACCATCAGGTAAACGTTGTTACAAGAAGAACAGAGTTTGATCTTAAGAAGGCAAGAGAGCGTCAACATATTCTTGAGGCACTTCTCAAGGCTCTTGATTTCATTGATGAGGTTATCAGCATTCTCCGTTCCTCAAAAACAATTGCCGAGGGTAAGGAAAGACTTATGGTGCGCTTCGACTTTGATGAGATTCAGGCTAACCATATCGTTCAGATGCGTCTGGGACAGCTGACAGGTCTTGAAAGAGAGAAGCTTGAGGATGAAGAAAGAGCTCTCGAAGAAAAAATTGCAAGATTTGTTGAAATTCTTTCCTCTCGTGAGAACGTGCTTGCTCTTGTAAAAGAGGAATCTCTTGTTATCAGAGATAAATTCTCCGATGACAGAAGAAGTGAAATAGTTAACGTTTCAGGTGAGGTTGATATTGAGGATCTTATTCCCGAGGAGGACTGCGTATTCACAAAGACCTCTATGGGATATATCAAGAGAATGAGCGTTGATGAATATCAGATCCAGAAGAAGGGCGGTAAGGGTAAGATAGGTATCACCCGCCGTGAGGAGGACGTGGTTGACACCATGTTCACCGCTTCAACTCATTCACAGATTATGTTCTTTACCACCAAGGGTAAAGCATATATGATAAAGGGATATGAAATTCCCGAGGGAAGCCGTACAAGTAAGGGTATGAACCTTGTTAACATTCTTCCCATCGAGGGTGATGAAAAGGTTACTACAATGATAATGATACCCAAGGAGCACGAGGATCTTTATCTTTGTATGATAACGAGAAACGGTATAATCAAGAGAACAGAGCTTGAAAACTTCAAAAATATCAGAAAATCAGGTATTATAGCAATAAATCTTGATGAGGGCGACGTTCTTCAGAAGGTACTTCTTACAACCGGTAATCAGGATCTCTTTGTTGCAACAAAGAAGGGACTCGGTATCCGCTTCAATGAAACAGATGCAAGAGTCATAGGCAGAACTGCAAGAGGTGTTAAGGCTCTTACGTTCAAGTATCCCGATGACAGAGTTGTAGGTATGGAAATCCTTGATGAAGAAAACGGCGGAAAGCTTCTTACCGTAAGTGAATGGGGTAACGGCAGAAAGAGTGATTTCTCTGATTATCACGTTCAGTCAAGAGGCGGCTTCGGTTCAATCAACTACAGAGTCGCAAAATACGGTGACGTTGCCGCTATCAAGGTAGTTTATGACGATGACGACGTAATTCTTATTTCCGAACAGGGTATTATTATCCGTATTGCCGCTGAAAGCATCAGAGAATGTGCTCGTCCCTCAAAGGGTGTGCGTCTTATGAAGCTTGCTGAAAGCGACAGTGTTATTACTCTTACTCTTGCTAAGAATTCCGGAGAGGAAACAGATGCTCCCGCCGAAACCGAGCCCGAAGAGGATGCTTCGGATGAAAATACAGAAATCATCTCAGAGGGCGAGGAAGGATCCGTAGAATAATCAAATTCATACGGAGGTGATATACTATGAGTAAAAAAACCAAAAGCGCAAAGAAAAACAGAAAGAAGTCAAAAAATCAGAATAATAATTTTCTGACAATAATTGCAGGTGTCGCTCTCGGCTTCGTTCTTGTTTTCGCAATTGTTGCCGTTGACTTATTATCCAAAATGAATATTATAAGCATCGGAAACAACGGCCCGTCGGAGCCCTCTGAATTCGTCGAGGTTACTGAAGCCGGAGATGACGGAACGGGCATAGAAACTCTTGAGGAGCTCAGAGGTGAGGGTAATCTGTCTTCTATTCTTAAAAGCTGGGCAGATAATACAAGTGAAAACACCCTTATGAAGAGCGAAAAGGTTATAAACTTCCTGCTTATAGGTCTTGATGCTTCTGAAAGTAATGCCGATGCAATAATTCTTGCGTCTCTTAATAAGGAAACGAAAAAGATTCATCTTACCTCGTTCTTCAGAGATTCCTATACCTATATCGATACTGAAAGCGGAGGCAAGTATGCAAAGATCAATGCCTGCTATGCCAACGGCGGTGCAGATAAGCTTATAGAGACAATTCAGAATAATTACAAGATAAAGATCGACTATTACGTATCAGTTAACTTTGATTCATTCAGTAAGATTGTTGATATTCTCGGCGGTGTCAAGCTTGACGTTCAGCCTCATGAAGCAAGAGCGGTAGGCTGTGCATCGGGTGAGGACGTGCTTCTCAACGGTGATCAGGCACTTACCTTCTGCAGAATAAGATATACTGATGCTGATGCAGACGTAAGCCGTACAAGAAGACAAAGACAGTTTATAAACGCTCTTATTGATGAGGTAAAGGATATAAGCGTAACGCAGATATCTCCTCTTCTCAATACCGTTATAAAGTATATAAAGACTGACTGCGGTGTTACTAAAATTATTTCTCTCGGAACACAGGCTCTTACCGAGAAATGGTACGAGTTTGAAATAGTTTCAGGTGCCGTTCCCTCTGAGGAACACAGAATGGACTACAGAGGAAATTCATGGGTATGGATAGTTGACTATCCCGCCGCCGCTCAGGCTCTTCAGACTGAAATTTACGGAAAATCAAATATCGAGCTTAAAGCAGACAGAGTTTCCGCTATCGATGTTATGAGAGGAACAAGCTATACGGGCAACGCTAATCCGTAAAACAAAGTAAAATAGGACACACCGTATTCTTTTC
This sequence comes from Acutalibacteraceae bacterium, assembly GCA_045654865.1. Lineage (GTDB taxonomy): Bacteria > Bacillota > Clostridia > Oscillospirales > Acutalibacteraceae > RUG806. The sequence continues at coordinate 10,302 of JAZOOE010000025.1, forward strand.
GGAATATCGGTGTGTTTTTTTATTGTATATATTTACTAAAAAATATTGAAATCATCTGAATATTATATTAATATATTATATAGCGAAAGATATTTTTATATTTTACTTAAAATCCAACGTGAAAAGGAGAAATGTTTATGGCTGATTGTCCGAAATGCTCTGCGCATATAAAGGTATGGCAGATGAGTCCATACTGTAAAAGCTGCGGAGTTCATCTGATGTTTGCTTCCTTTGAGGGACAATTTCAGAAGGACAGAAGAATTGCAGAAATGTCAATGGCAAATTTCCGCTATCTTCTTGTGAAGCTGAAAAGTGCATATATCTCAACCAAAGCTTTGCAATTCAGAATTTTTGCGGCTCTGGTGCCTCTTGCAGCTTTGTTTATTCCTCTGGGCTCCCTTACGGTAAATACTCCCGTGTATTCATCGTCACTTTCCTTCAACGTCCTTGGTCTTGTTTTCGGACCTCTTTTTACAAACGGACTTTTCGGAAAGCTCGACGCTTTTTCTGTAGGCCCCGTTTTCGGTGCCGTGGCAGCAGAGCTTAAAGCTCTTATTCTGATTTATCTTATTATGGCGGCTTCTGCCGTGCTGATTCTTCTTCTTGAGCTTTTAAGCTTCATAGGAAATAAGAAGGTAAGTATTCTTACCATAATTTTCTCCGTTACGGGAATTACGAGTGCGGTGCTTACCCGTGCGCTTACTACGGGACTTGTAAGTGCTGCCGCTGAGACAGGCTCCGTTATTACTGTCTCCTTCAATATTCTTTTTATTTTAGCAGCTCTTCTTTTTGCGGTTCCTGCTGCCGCTTCAGTGCTTACTCTTAAAAATCCCCCCGTTTACAATTTCAGGGAGGGTGACGAGCTGAGAGTTGAATACAGAAGAAAATATAAAAAAGGTCAGATAGCTCTTCTCGATATCCCTGCTCCCATTTATTTATCCGAGGAAGATAAAGAGGAAAAGAGAAAGCTTATCTCCGAAGCCTATAATATGGGCGATGAAGAAGAGGAGGTGGCTGTACAATGAGTGATATTGATATCCGCTCCGGACTTTCTGAGGATGAACGTCTGCGACTTGAAAAAATCGACAGGCTTGATGCAAATAAAACCCGTAAAAAGGTTATTATTGCCGTTGTCACTGTAATTCTTGTTCTGTTTTTCGTTTTAGGCACTGCCTTCGGTGCAAAATACATATTAAGCTACGAAGGTACCCAAAGCTTACCTGCTGATGAAATTATTTATCCCGACGTTGCCGTTGCCCCCGATGAAGTGGTTGCATCATTTGTAACAATGCTTAATGATACGAAAAATTACAACGGTGTGAAGCTGAACGTGGGCTTTGACGTAAATATTCCGGATGAAAACATTGTTATCACGGGTGAAAAGGCAGATGCAATAAGACCTTACATTGATTACGTAAAGTCATCATTCATCGGTCTTATTTCCGACGAGTATGCTTCTCAGAGATATTCCGGTGCATATGGTGAGGATTTTTCAGGAGTATTATTTGATACCTCATTTCTTTTACATTTGGCTGATATAAGCTCTCAGTTAAGTGAGGAAAATGAAAACGATCTCAGATACGTTTTTGATTATTACGATGATGCTGTTAACGAACCTGTCAACAGCATAGTCTTTGAAGGTATTTTTGATATTTCAAGTGACACTGTTGCCAAGAATAACGTTATAGAGCGTTTGTCCTCAATGATAAGAACCTCAGTTATGAAAATTGCATATTCCGATTTCGTTATGACGGTGAACGTTGACCGCCTTAATAATCAGATAAACTCCATTCATCAGCATCGTGCCATTGATGTGTCTCTTCCCGTTACGTTTATCGGAGATTTCGAGGAATTCGGAGAAATCAATATAGCCTTTACTATTGAGCTCAATAAAACGTATTCCTTCACAAGAGCCGATTTTTATTTCACCGAAGACGTTTATTACGTTGAAAAGGGCTCCTCCGACGAATTCAAGTATAAGGTTATTTCCGATGAGTCCCCTGCTGACGTTGTTGTGACACTTACGTCCTCCGATCCCTCCGTGCTTTCGGTTGACGGCAGATTCTATAAGGCAAATAAGGTAAGTGATAAGAGTGTTACCGTAACTGCTCAGTATACGTATAACGGTATTACTTATACAGATACCTGTGAATTTTACGTTATTGTTCCCGTTGAGGGTGTAAAGCAGAATGAAAAAGAGGTTACTCTTAAAAGGGGAGAAAAGAAGACTCTGGGAGTTACCGTTTCCCCTGATGATGCAACTCTTACAAAGGTTTATTGGTTCTCATCCGATGAAAGCATCGTAACTGTGGATGAAAACGGTGAAATTACCGCTGTTTCCGCCGGCACGGCATTGGTTTACTGTATTACTCTTGACGGCAACTTCAAAGCAAGTTGTGCCGTCAGCATCACGGAATAAGGGAGGGATCGAATAATGGCAAAAATGACTAAGCAGGCACTTGTCGACCGATTCTTTAAGGCTGACGATTATTCTGCCGCCACACTTGGTGACGATCTTCTTAAAAAATACGAAGGTCTTGCTGTTGACGTTTACAGCACAAGACAGGTTTCCGTAGCAGAAATAGCCTGGATGGCTATCCAGAAATTCTCCCGATCTCTTAAAATGGGTATGGACCATTATCAGAATATGTATTTCACTAAGGTTCTGAAGATCGATCTTACCTATATTACTGTTATAAAAGCGCTTATAAGCATTTATGATACCCTTAACAATCCTCTTATGGGTATAGCCTATGACAGAACGAGAACCCGTTGGGGTAAGGCAAGACCTTACATTCTTACCACACCTCTCCCCTTCTTCCTTATAACTGCTCTTTTATACAGCGGAGCGCTTATAATGGGCGGAGATACCGTAAATGATCCGAAAAAGATTATTTTCGTATTTATAATGCTTTTCTTACAGGAAACCTTTTCCACTATATTCAATATTCCCACGGATAACTATCCCACGCTTCAAAGCCCGTGTCCTGCGGACAGAATAGCCGTATCCCTTGCACAGAGCTATTCGGGTGCATACGGCGGAGATATAGTCTCGGTTGTTTATATTGCTCTTATGTCTGTAAACAACATCGGCGGTATTCCCATTTCCCAGCCGGTTATGTTTACCGTAATGGGTGTTGTTACGGCATTCTTCGGAACGGTGGGCACTATGGGTGTTGCTCTTAAATGCCCTGAAAGAGTCCTTCTTCAGCCGAAGCCTGCTCCCCTTACAAAGACTATGTTCTACGTGCTCAAAAACAAATACGCCCTCAGAAACGTGGTTGCAAGCTTTATTACCTCCTGGTGGAGCAACGGCGGTTATTCATGGGACGTTATCACACAGCTCGAAATCTTCGGCGGCGGTCTTAATATCGCTCCCCTTTACGGTTTCTATCACATCTGTAACGTGCTTTCAATGGCATTCATAAAGCCGATAAGAGAGAGAATAAAGAACTACAGAAACATAGTTATTGCTCTTCGAGGTATGGATATTCTCGTCGAAATTATATGGGCTGTAGGCGGATGGATCACAATGCCTATGAAGAAATGGTGGGTAAGCGGTATATGGTTCTGTATCGGCTACGGTCTCAACGGACTTAATAACGCTCCCGCAACAGCCTTTGAGGGTGAAATAAGCCGAGAAATCAACGACTATACGGAGTATCTTACGGGTGAACGCCCCGACGGTACCTTCGGACTTCTTACCGATTATATCTACAAGCTCACTCAGCCTCTTAATACGCTTATGGCATTATGGGTTATCAAGTGGACGGGATACGATACCACAAGAGAGTCAACCTATTGGGCTCAGGATTCGGTTTCCGTTTATCAGAAGGTATTTGCTCTTTATGCCTGCGGAAATCTTGTTCCTCATATTGTTAATACCATTCCCTTGTTCTTCTATGATCTTGACGGTCAGAAGAAGATTGATATGTATAAGGCACTCAACGAAAGAAGAATGCTTATTGCAAAGGAAAATCAGGGCAAGCTCAGCGAGGATATGTCCGCACTTGTGGAAATGCTCGGTGAGGATAAGGCATAATTCAATATTGAAAATCAGATATAAAAAAGCTCTGAGTCTGCTGAAAACGCAGGCTCAGAGCCTTTCCTTTATATATATGTGTATTTATATAATGAATAAAAATGCAAATAATATGAATAAAAATACAAAATATTTATTCCTTTGTTATTCTTGAAAGGAATATATACTGCTGTGCAAGACCGGAGT
>JAZOOE010000026.1:0-14618 GCA_045654865.1 Acutalibacteraceae bacterium
GCACACAACAGAGCACTCTGCATAACAAGCGGTCTGTTATCAATTTTGCAAATACCGCAACCAGGAATATCTGGAGCGCAAAAATCAACCTTACAGCCCAATGCATCAGCATAATCATATTTGTCTTTCATATAAAGACAAATACTTGTATCAATTTCCTGTTTGATTTTTGATGAAATATCACGCAAATTACTGCAAGAAATTACATACTTGATACCATAAACTGCACTGTCTTTCAGATACTGATTAAACAAATATGCATGATTTTCACCGGCTTTGGTTGTGCTAAGGCCAATAAAATTATCAATAAAAACAACAATCAACGGCAGTTGCTGTTTTTTTCTTGCCTCAGCAAAGGTATCAACCTCCAATTCTGAAAACAGTTTTTTTCTTCTATAAACCTCTTTTTTTATCAATTTAAAAAATTCATCTAAAAGTCCGGCATCTTCTTCCTGTAAAATGTCTCCGCAATGAGGAAGAGCCTTAAACTGTTTAAGTAATCTGCTGGAATAGTCGAGACCATAAAAATTAAAATCTTTCGGTGTCAAGCTTTTGGATAAAGAGTAAATTATATTTTGTACAACAGATGTCTTTCCGCTGCCAACTTGACCTACGATCAACATATTGCCAACATTTTCAAAATCAATAATTAACGGAAACTGATTCTGATTCTGCGGATCATCAACCATTCCGAAGCAAACATTCATCAGATTCGTGTTTTTATATTTTTTCTGCAACTCCTCAGAATCAATTAACGATGGCAGTTCAGGTTGCCATAACAATTGAGTTTTAATATTTTGATTTTTTGCAACATTATTAAGATATTCCACAATTGCAACAATCTGCTTAAGACCTGAATCCGTCTTCTTTACGCGCGGCTTTGACTTTGCTATTACCTGACCTGTTATATCAAGAAATTCTACAGCATCATCTCGCTGAACGGGGACAGTCTCCTGAGGCTCATACTGCGCTCCGCACCAAGCTGATTGTCCTATGGCAAAATATTCATTGTAACCGACTTGAAGATAAAAACGTCCCGTATCCGTAAGCTCTGCCGCTTCCGGTCGTTTCAGCATATCCATACTGTCTGAACGCTCTTGGACACGCAAGCAAACACGAAATTTTGTATTGCTTCGGATCTGATCATTTACCACCCCTGAGGGCTTCTGTGTAGCAAGAATAAGATGCACACCAAGGCTTCTGCCGATTCGGGCGGCACTGATAAGCTTTTCCATAAATTCAGGCTGCTGTTGCTTTAATTCCGCAAACTCATCTGAGATTATGAACAAATGCGGCATAGGCTTCTTAACTCTTCCTTCGCGGAACATTCGCTGGTATGTATAAATGTTCATTGAGCCTTCATCAAATTCCTTGCTGACTTTACTGAATACACGCTGTCTTCTGATGAGCTCACTTTCTATAGACATTAATGAGCGCTGAATGGATGCACCATCCAAATTAGTAATGGTACCTGCAAGATGAGGCAGCCGTACCCCCGTACGACTATTCTCAAAGGCGTCGACCAAGCCGCCTCCCTTATAGTCTATCAATACAAACGCAACCTCGTTAGGGTGATAGTTTATTGCCATTGATAAAATATAAGTTATCAGAAATTCTGATTTGCCCGAGCCTGTCATACCTGCCACCAATCCATGGGGGCCTTGTCTTTTTTCGTGAAGATCCAGCATAAACAACGAGCCATCCTCTCCCACTCCGACGGGAGCTGCCAAGGATTTGATCGGGTTATTTTCAAGCCAACGCTTTAACGGATTGAGATGCTCGATACGCCCTGCATTGAGCATCTCAAGAAAGGTAAGCTTCTTGGGTATCGACTGACTATGGGAAATTGATTTTAATTTTGTATTTGAAATCAGCTGCATCAGCTGTGCTGTTTTTTTATTGTCGGCTTTATCCGCCGTAAAGCTTTCATCAACGGCACCGGTTAAATTCAATGTTGTATAAATATTTTGTTTTTCTGATGATAATGCTATAATTTTTGTCGTTTCCTTAGGCAGATTTGAGCTTGCTACAATAACACTGCCGCCGATATTGCTTTCTGCCAGTAAAAACTGCTTAAACACCTCGTGTCCGTCAAGAAGCTTTTTATTAAGCGCAAAGATGACATAATAAGGATGCTTCTTCAATATTTTTTCAAGCCCACTTGCTTTCTCATCTGTGTCTTCAACCTGCTCTTTTATTTTTTCGCCTATAAGATATGCCTCAGATTCGTTGGTAGCAATATATCTCACATTCATCTGATCATCCCAAACATGGGGGAGAAATCGAACATAATCAATTTTCTCCAATTCGGATTCATCCACCAAAAAAATCATTTTCACTTCATCATAGCTGTGATAAAATGCAGTCTGAAGAATAATTCCCGAAAGAAAATCAATAATCTGCTCCCTCTCTCCGGAAATACCGCAAACAAGTGTTTGTGTCAGCGGCATTACAATCGGAGCATTTGCAAGAGAAAAATCCTGCTCGACCAAACGATACATATTTTCCTCAAGCTCGTCCGAATCAAGAGCAAACCTCCTTGCGGGATAATCTATAGTCAGGCTCGAAGGGCGCACACCGGAGCCTAATCTGATATGCAAAAAATCATCATCAGAGGGGCGTCTTTCCCAAAGCTTCATCAGGCTTTTGTCTTCACAAATTTCTTGCAAGGTTTGGTATTTTTTATTTAACGCCTGATGCTCCTCTTCCAATTTTTCTAAAATTTCTCTATGCTTTATTTCAAGATAATTCGTATATTTTTCTTTTCTCAGCTTCTCATAATCATTTCGTTGCTTATCCGAAAATTTTGAAGTAAGCATCGGAAATAATACAGAGGTTATCATCGTCATATAATTACCGGCAAGAGCAGCAGAACCACCCATTACCATAGAGCTGCCCATTCTGAGCAGCAAAGGTATCTGATTATTTGATGCAGACATCGGAGGCCCTTCAATCTCAACCGTCTTCGGCTCCCAGACAAAATGCTTTCGGGGTGAACGATTAAAATACACCTCGGCAGACTCTTTATTATCCTGCCCGTAATAGCGCATCGCACCGTATGTGCCATTTAAATTCGGTTGCAGCCTTGAGCTGATCCTTACCTTTTCATTTTCCCCGTTAACAGACAAGCTGTTTATGCCGATCACAATTCTTAATCCAAGATAATAAATATTATCACCTATGTTCAGCTCTCCCGAGACACGTTTTTCCCCATTCACATAAGGGCCATATTTACTGTAGTCTGACTTTAATATCCATCTGCCGTTAACTGTGCTTAATTTTACAGTCTCCGACGGCATCCATGGATTTTCATAACATATATCACAATTGACATTCGAGCCTATCGTTATATCGGAAGCGTTATTCAGAAAATAATTTATCTGCTTCAGCTTACACTCTGCCACCTTTTCACAATACAAGATATATTCCTTAGATTCAAAATCAACAATCTGCAGGATATCGTCATCAAGCGGAATCTCACAACTGCACTCAATGGAAACATTCTGAAAAAAAGCAGGAGAGCTGCACACAGCAAACCACTTGTTTTCTTTTGCAACAAAACTCAGAAATGAACAATCCGATTTTTCAGAAAAACGAAAAACGCCTTCCGTTGCTATCGGCAACCAAAGTTCTCTTGTTGTTCCGTCCTCTATACACAAAACCAAATGAAAACTGTACGTAATATGCTGATCCATCCTGACCACTCTCCGGATTTTATTCAAACTTAAAGGTAAAAAAACAAAAAAAGTGCGCCCACCGAAGCAGGCGCACAAAAACGCAAACTCCGATAGTCGCCAAACCAATTCAATATAAAGGGCAACAAGCACACCTAAATTGAAGGAATTTGCATTTTTATCAAATTCACAAAAGTTAGGTATGCGAAACGTACGGGCATAATACTCCGAAAAAAAATCACCCTTGTTTTTTATATTCAATTGGTTTGGCACTTTAAATTGTAACACAATTTCTGTGTTGTTTCAACAAAAATTTTATTTCGGCAAATGACTCTTTATTACTCTTGCAAAATATGGGTAAGGGGAATATAATGTGAATATAAATATAAAAGCAAGGGTGATGAGGAAATGTTTACAAAGTTAATCGCGGTGATGATGTGCATAATTTCAATGCTTCCCGCTCCGCTGGCACAGCTTTTCTCGGGAGCTGAGCTTAAATATGAGCTTTCAAAGGGCAGCTATGAAAGTCCTTACATAGTAAGACCGCTCAGCGACATAACGGTAAACGGTGTGTCAATTGACGAATACAGGGTATTCTCCCCCGATACAAAAGAGGGCTCATTATATCTGAATGCAGCCGAAACGCTTTCCTTTGAATTTCACAAGGCCTGCGGAAAGGATATTGCTCTCACAGATACCGCCGACGGCAAGGTATTCGTTATAAAGGAAGAGCTCAACACAACTGACAAGTTCAGCATTAAGGCAGAAAACGGTATCGTTTATATCACGGGCAGCTCAACAGCCGGCATTTCAAGAGGTATTGCTGCCTTCTCAGACGAGGTTCTTCTGACAAGCAAGGGCACATACGACTTTAAAGACGGCTATGAATACACTAAGGTATTCTCCTCATACGTTACCTACGAGCAGTTCGGTGCTGCGGGTGACGGCAAAACCGACGATATGGAGGCAATTGTAAGAACTCACGAATATGCAAATGCAAACGGACTCTCCGTTTTTGCAAAAGAGGATGCAACCTATTATATCGGCGGCAAGAACAAAACAGCCGTCATCAAGACAGATACAAGCTGGTCAACGGCAAGCTTTATAATCGACGATACCGAGCTTGAAAGCATCGGTGCGTGGGTTTTCAACGTAGCTCCCTGCGAGAGTGCGAAATCCGTTACGGGCAAAATTTCCGCTCTCAGCATGGATGCTGACAATATCGGCATAAGCCTTGACAGCAAAAGCCTTGTGGTGCTCACCGATTCCAACGTAAAGCGCTATATCCGCAAGGGTGCAAATCAGAACTCGGGAAGCAGTCAGACCGACGTTATCATCGTTGATGAAAACGGCAACATTTCCCCCGACACTCCCCTCATCTGGGATTTTAATGCCGTAACCTCCGCTACGGTATACCCCATAGACGAAAAAACTCTTACGATCAAGGGCGGCAGATTCACCACCATTGCAAACAACGCTCCCAGTGAATATAACTATCACGCAAGAGGTATCGTAATAAAGCGCTCCAACACGGTTATCGACGGCTTATATCACGTTGTTGTAAACGAGGGCGAGACGGGCGCTCCCTATTCCGCCTTCTGCAGTATCTCATACTGTGCCGACGTTACCGTCAGGAACAGCACCTTCACGGGACACAAGAAATATAACACCATCGGCTCTGCGGGCACTGGCGTATCAATGGGCACCTATGACATCGGCGGCACAATGGCTGTCAATGCAAGCTTCATCAACTGCAATCAGACAAACGATATTACCGACGGTGATTATTGGGGTATTGCAGGCACAAACTATTGCAAGAACCTTGTTTTCGACGGCTGTGTATTCTCCCGCTTTGACGCACATCAGGGTGTACTCAATGCAACGGTGAAAAACTCCGTTCTCGGACATCACGGCATAAAGCTTATCGGTATGGGAACCGCTCTTATTGAGAATACCACCGTTTTATCCGATAGCTTTGTTGACCTGAGAGCAGACTACGGCTCAACCTGGAACGGCGACCTCATTATCCGCAACTGCAAATTCTATCCCACGGGAATAACAAGCAATATAATCAACGCAGAAAACACAGAGGATCACGATTTCGGCTATACCTGCTATATGCCTCAGCGAATTGAAATTGACGGTCTCTACGTTCACAGATTCGGCGTCAGCTATCTTTTCTCTATGGTAAACTCAAAGCACCTTACAAATGATTACGATGCCGCATATCCCGTTGTGGCTCCCAAGGAGATTACCGTAAGCAATTTCAGCGGTGCAGTTTTCGGAAGTCTTCACACGTCTCTCAATATGGCTATATTTGATTTCGAGATCTTGGCATAATTTTGGGGATATAAAAAAAGCAAAGGCCGCATAAAACAGATTAAACCCGGGAGTCGGAACAAGAACAAGCTTGGCTCTGACCTCCCGGATTTTTCTATCCGAAAAAAGCGACACAAAAAAACGGCTTGCGCCCCCTTGCTGTATGGGATAACTGATGTATAACGGTAATGATTGACGAGGATTTTAACGAAGAAGTGGCGGAAATCAGCCGAGAAAAAACACGGTTCGGATTATTGCCGTCACCCTAATATAAAAATCACACTCAAAGGAGCGTTCTGAATGAGAACACTTGAACATAATACGGAGCTTTGTGTTATCGGCGGAGGGCTTGCAGGACTTTGCTGTGCCATTGCGGCGGCGCGCCACGGAATCAAGGTGATTCTGATTCAGGATCGTCCGGTGCTTGGGGGAAATTCCTCAAGTGAGATCCGTATGTGGGTGGGCGGCTGTCACGGTAAGGATAACCGCGAGGGCGGAATAATAGAGGAGCTTATGCTGGAAAACTTCTATTCGAATCCCTCTCTTCGCTATGCCTTATGGGACAGCGTGCTCTATTCAAAGGCAATAGCAGAAAAGAATCTCACCCTGCTTCTGAACACAAGCTGCTTTGAATGCACCATGGACGGCAGCACGATAAAAAGCGTGAGAGCGTGGCAGTCAAACGCAGAGAGCTTTCATATTGTAAGCGCCCGATATTTTGCAGATTGCTCGGGAGACAGCGTGCTTTCAACACTTTCGGGAGCAGAATTTATGTACGGAAGAGAAGCAAAAAGCGAATTTTCAGAAACTATCCCTCCCGACACCGCCGACAAAAAAACCATGGGAATGAGCTGCCTTTTTCAGATAAGAGAAACAGACCACCCAACAAGCTTCACGCCGCCCCGCTGGGCATACAAATATCCCTCCGACGAGGATCTGCCCTTTAAGGATCACGACAAGGACAATAACTTCTGGTGGATTGAGATCGGAGGCGAATGGGACTGTATTCACGATACGGACCGTTGCCGTGAGGAGCTTCTGAAAATCTGCTACGGCGTGTGGGATCATATGAAAAACTGCGGTGATCACGGAGTGGAAAACTGGGAGCTTGAATGGATAGGAATGCTCCCCGGCAAAAGAGAAAGCAGGCGCTATGTGGGCAGACATATCGTTACTCAGAATGACGTTGAGGCAGGGGGCAGATTCGAGGATATTGTCGCTTATGCAGGCTGGAGCATGGACGATCATTTCCCCGAGGGCTTTTATTATAAAAAGGGCTACCCCACGATTTTTCATCCTGCTCCCACCCCCTGGGGACTTCCCCTCAGATGTATGCTCTCAAAAAATATTGAAAACCTCTGCTTTGCGGGAAGAAATATCAGCGTCACTCACGCGGCTCTGAGCTCCTCCCGTGTTATGGCAACCTGCGCCGTGTTAGGTCAGGCTCTCGGCACTGCCGTAGCCGAGGCTGTAAAGGATAACGTGCATCTGTCGGAGGTTGACATTGCAAGGCTTCAGCAGACCTTAATGGAGGACGATTGCTATATTCCGTGGCACGAAAGACAGCTTCCTGAGCTTACAAAAAAAGCCCGCTGCTCCTGCGATATTGCAAGAAACGGTATCGACCGCGGAGAAGAAAATCTCTGGATTGGCACAAAGGGGGACTTCATCGAATACCGCCTTGACACCGACACCAAAATAGACAGTATCCGTCTTGTTTTTGACAGCGAGCTTAACCGCAAATATCACAATATGCCCTGCAATTATCCCCTTGTGCAGACAAAATTCCGTCTGCCCGAAACTCTCATAAAAGAATATATTATTCAGGGGATCTCTGAAAAGGGTGAGGTAAAGGAGCTTCATATTACGGACAATCACCGGCGCTTTGTAAAGCATAGTGTAGATTGGAGCGTCAGCACCGTCCGCTTTATTCCCCTTGCCACCCACGGCGACGAAAAATTCAGATTGTTCAGCTTTGAAATATATTAAAAAAATCAAGGGACTTCTTCAGACTGAAAAATTTTCTGAAGAGTCCCTCTTTTATATAGCTTTATTCTGTTTCGGCTTTACGTCCCCGTTTTGCAAAAACCGCTTGAAGTCGGCCTGCTTTTTAAGATATATAAGAATCAGCGGAATATCGGCAAGCAGCCAGGCGGCAGGCCCTGCATAGCACACGGCATCAAAGCCGAGAAGCGGAGTGAGCACAAAGGCAACAGCCAGTCTTCCGAAAAGCTCTCCGATACCTGCAACGGAATTGGCATAGGTAAAGCCCATTCCCTGCAGGGTATTTCGCATTACGAAAAGTATTGAAACAAGAGAATAGCACTGCGCTATTGCAAGAATATATCTTTTTGCCGCCGTCATAATTGCCGCATTCATCTCCTCACCGAAGAGCATTATTACGGGCTCTGCGGCAAAATAAAGGACAGTGCTCATTGCCACCGACACCAGCAGATCAAGAAAGAATATCTGTTTCACACCCGTTTTTATTCTGTCATACCTTGCCGCTCCGAAATTCTGCCCTACAAAGGTCTGGGTTGCCACACCAAGCCCCGACATCGGTATATTCGTGATACCCTCAACTCTTGCGGCGGCGGTAAAGCCTGCAATAACGTCAGTTCCGAAGGAGTTGACCACGCGCTGAAGACACATAGAACCAACAGATGTTACGGTAAACTGTAATGAAACGGGGATGCCCAGCCTAATCTGATAAAAAACTGTAGCACGATCGGGACAAAAATCTGCCCTCGTCAGCTTAACCGCTTTATTGAAGCGCAGAACGTAGATACCGTTAAGCACACAGGCGGTGCAATGGGAAATCAGAGTTGCCGCCGCGGCGCCCTCAACACCCAATGACAGATGTTTGACAAAAAGCATATCGAGAATAAAATTCTCCGCAACACTGATACAAAAGAAGTACAAGGGCTTTTTGCTCTCTCCCGTGGCACGGGAAATTGCGGTAAAATTATTCGACAGCATCTGAATGGGTATGCCGTAATAAAGAATGTTTATATAAGAGGAGGCGATGCCCTTGATCTCCTCGGGCGTATCTGTAGCCTCAAGAAGAAACGGAGATATTATGTGAGCAATAACCATTATCACACAGCCGATGCAAAAGGCTGTGATAATACTGCTTCCCGCCCAATGGCAGAGCTTTTTTTTATTTCCCTCACCGAAAGCGTGAGCAACGGGTATGGTAAAGCCCGTTGTGAGTCCCAATGCGGCACCGATAATAAAGGAATTTATAGGCCCCACACAGCCTACCGCCGCCAACGCCTCATCGCTGACGTATCTTCCCACTATAATGTTATCCACAAGCGAATAATTGAATTGCAGCAAAGAAGAAGCCATAATCGGCAACGCAAAAAGTATTATGCTCCTCAGCGGTCTGCCCTCAAGCATTGACGTTCTTTTGTTCATTCTCTCACCTTCCCCATCTGATTATTATACAACATGCATTAATACTGTCAATAATTTTTTCTTTATATACAGCCGTTTTATCTTCGGCTGATTATATATTCCGTTACGTTGACGTCTGATATGACTAAAGCGTGAGCACGGCTCCGTCCGACTCACGCTTTAGTCACGTTTCAGCAACCCCGATCTTTCACGATGGGGATTTTGCTTTTATTCTGCTTCTCACCCAGTCCCCCTGACAGCTTTCTTTGTACTGTCGGAAAAAAGGAAATTTAATTCTGCAATTTTTCATCGTCAGTTGTGCTGTTTAAGAATATATGTTATAATTTCAAAAAAAGCAGCTTATCAAAGAACAAAAGGCAAACCCGTATAAATTTATCGGCTTTCCTGCACGGCAATTCAGCACGGGAGCCGCCGCTTCAACGACGTGCAGATATGACAATACGGGGATGAAAAACCGTCAATTTCCAATATCAAGAAAAGGAGCTTTGGTTTATGAAAACAAAATCCGATACGGGAACAAAAATTATTTCGGTTATTCTCGGAGCCGTAATGGGCGGCTTTATGTGGCGATGCAGAGGTGACGGCGGCTTTGGCTCATCCTGGGGACTTTACAGCGTGGGACTCGTGCTTTTGCTTCTTATTTATCATTTTTACGGTAATCGCAAGGGTATGAAATACGAAATGATCCCCTTGGGTGCGCTTATGCTGGGACTGAGCGTCACAGGCTATGCAACTGTTATTGAACAGCTGGCAGGTGTTGTGTGGAGTGATTTGCCGTATTCAGGTGAAATGCTCGGCGGTCTTGAGGTCATACTCATCGGACAGCGCGGCGACGTTTACGCCCCCATTGATCATATAAGCGGTGCGGTCATAATTTTCCTTATGGCATTTACGCTTATTCCCCTTTTTTCTTTCTTTGTCACCTCTCTTTTTTCAGGAAAGGAATATAAAATCAGACATTATGTTACAGCTATAGCAGTGTATATGGTATCGTCCCTTATCTTCAAGGCTACGATTTCGCACTTTATTCTTCAGCTTATCAACCCCGATCAGGTAGCCTATGCCGCACTCGGTCTCAGGGAATACGGCTATGATTATGCAAGTCCTATGGCGGCATATATGAGCCACTTCCTTGACAGAGGCTGGGCACAGGGTATTGCATTCTTTGAAAATTACTATATGAGCATAGAGCACGTTTCCGATGCACTTGCGGTTATTGCGCTTTCGCTTTATGCCCTCATTTTCCGCAAGGATAAATACACCTGCTTCGGCTCGCTTATTCTGAACCTCCTTTCTGCAATCACAACCACCGTTTCCACAGCCCTTGTTTCAAGCCATTTTGATTCGGGCTTCTTCAAGGGCATTGAGTTTTCGTCTGTCTTCAGACGCTTTGCAACATGGGGCACCTGGGAATTTGTCGTGGGCTTTTTTATCGGTCTGTTTATTATGGCATTCCTCGCCCTTACGGTCAGAAGAAATACGCTTGACGAAGCCGATATTTCACCTGTTTTCGAGAATAAAAAGCTGAGCTTCGGATTTAATTTTGTACTTACGGTTTTCATTCTGGGAGTTGCACCTGCCAGAGCAATCGGAATCCGCTTTGCGCGTCTTCTGCAGAATACAGGCGTACTCGGGGATGACGAGCCTCTCGGCACCATTCTGACCGTTGCTTTATCAGTGATTTTCGGTATACTTATGCTTAAAATCATCAGCAAAAATATGCTCGGAAAGAATACAAACGCCTTTGATATGTCACCCGTAAAATTTGCAGAAATTGCACTTCCCTCATACCTCGTAATGTGCTTTGTGATATATTTCTTCTTTGACAATATCGGAATCCGTTTTATAAAAACAGATATTACCGTGCCCATTATGCTGACAGCATCTGCCTTGATTGCGGTTATTTACGTCCCTGTGAGACTGAAAATGACTGCAAAGCAAAAAAGCTCTTAAAGCCTTCTGCTCAGCTTAATTTTCCCGATGCTCACAAGTATTCGCAAATCGGAATTATTCATTGTCTGTGAGTATATATCAGATAATCAGCTTATACTGAATGCCGCGGAACGGACACGGTATAATCAGCTGAACAAACAGAATTTTGCCGGAGGAAAACAGATGGTTGACTATGGACTGAAAAACAGAATTGCCATTATTACAGGCGCAAATAACCCATGGGGTATCGGTGCCGCAACAGCGCTTGCCTTTGCTCGCGAAGGAGCAAAAGTGGCTCTGATATACAAAAGGGTAAACAGACCGTTTGATGCAAGCAAAACGGACAGAAACGGTGTTGACAGATATTACGAAGCAAATGCGGGAACAGCGGATGCGGTAGAAGCGAAGCTCAAAGAAATGGGAGCAGACTATATCATTTTGGAAAGCGATATTTCTGATGAGAAATGCGTAAAAGAAATCTATTCTGCCGTTCTTGAAAAATATGGTCGGGTTGATATACTGTTTAACAATGCGGCAACGGATGATGAAACCGGCTGTGACACAATTGAAACAATTACGCAGAACGTGATTGATGACACCTTTGCGGTCAACGTCCGCGGAAGTCTTTTAATGACAAGAGAGTTTATAAGACATCGCGGTGACTACGGAAGAATTATCAATATTTCGACGGATGCATCACAGGTTTTTGCCGGACAAATCACCTACGGAGCAAGCAAAGCAACCTTAGAAGCACTTACCCGCAGTATTGCTCTTGAGGTGGCGGAATACGGAATAACCGTCAATTGCATTTCTCCCGGTCCGACACAAACAGGATGGATAGATGAGGAATTTGAAAAAGCAGTTGTACCCTTAATTCCCATGGGGAAATTAATTCAACCGGAGGATATTGCCGAAACGGTTTTATTCCTCGCAGGAGAACAGGCAAGAATGATCACGGGACAGGTTATAAAAGTGTCCGGAGGAAAAGCTTTATAAATTCCGATTTTCAGAATATTTTTCAGGGAACAAATCGTACTGTCCAAAGACGGCTTTGTTCCCTGAAATTTTTTATGAAGCGAAAAAATAACGTTTCCGCTGACCGCACCGGTCGCTTGAAGCAATTTTTTAAGGATACGGCCATCAAAGATACGGCAATTACAAGCTTTCCGGGTTCAACTGTTAAAGCTCCCCCATCGAATGATCTTTGACATAGCGCAATTGATATTTCGTTGTTTTATATAACTTTTCAAAACAAGAATTCGTGTTGAAGAATTCGAAGCTATGAAAAAGAAAATCATATTCGGATGATTTCGGCATTAACAAATAAACTCTTTTGTTTATCCGAGATAATACGATCCCCATTTTGCGTGCTCTCAGATACACATCACGCCGAAGAAATATCGCTTTCAACAGGAAAATATCTCAAATTCCGTAAGCTTCAGTTTCGTTTTCTTATTGAACATAAAAAAGACCTCCTTGTGTTTGGTAATACCATTTTACAAGGAGGCTTGTGTTTTGTCGAATGTGTGGAATTCTTTTTATTTCTGCAGCAACCAATCTATTGCATTGACAACCTCAATACCGTCATAGTTGCCGAGAGTAAATCGGTCAAGTGTTATTATTGTTTTGGGATAATTATCATTTATATTTTTCAGGGGTGTTATTTCTCTTTCAAAAGTTGTTTCTTCAACCATTGAAGCTGTTACCTGAAAATAATAAATACGGTCATCCTTACGAGCCACAAAATCCACTTCTGTTGTGCCGATTTTGCCAATGTTTACTTTGTATCCTCTTCTTAACAGTTCAAGAAAAATTATATTTTCCAGTGAGAATCCCAAATCATATCTTTGTCTTGCAAGAAGATATCGACGTATGCCGAGGTCAACGATATACATTTTCTGATTTTTCTTAAGAAGCTGCTTGCCGGGAACATCGTATCGTTCAACAGGATAGAATATATAAGGCTCAACGAGTGCTTCTACATAATCATCTGTCGTATTTTGTGAAATTTTTCTTCCGGTTGATGTAACATAATCGGTTATGCTCTTTACAGATACAGGACTGCCTACAGAACTTGCAAGAAATCTTGAAATATTTTTAAGCAAAGCTATATCGTTTACCTTTCTTTTGTTGGGGTCGGATTCTTTTCTTTTTTGACGTTCTTCAATATCTTTAACTATGATGGTGTTATAGATACCTTCAAGATACATATTGATTTTTTCGTCATCATTGTCCAGCTTGGAAACATACGGAAGACCGCCGTTTTTCATATACTCGGCAAAAAGTAAATCCTTATCTTCACCTGATTTAAACTCACAGAATTCTGCAAAAGAAAGCGGCAACATATTTATTTCTACATATCTGCCCGAAAGAAGGGTTGCAAGCTCACCGGAAAGCAGATATGCATTAGAACCGGAAATATAAATATCTGTGTTTTCTTTTACCTGCAAACTGTCAACAGCTTTTTGAAAATCTTCTACAAGCTGTATTTCGTCAAGAAAAATATATGTCATTTCGGCAGGGTGTAAGCGTTCTTTAATGTAATTATAGAGAATTTTATAGTCCGAAATGTGTTCATATTCCAATTCTTCAAAATTGATAAAAATAATTCTGTCATCACTGATACCTTGCAATTTCAGAAATTCCATATACATTTTGAGCAAGGTAGACTTACCGCATCTGCGAATACCGGTTACAACTTTAATAACTTCATCATCTTTCCATTTCTTCAGCAAATCCAAATAACCTTTGCGTTCTACCATAGTAAGTGCCTCCTTACAGATTTAATGTACGGCTATTATACTATATTTTATTCCGATAATCAACAGTTTATTCCGAAATCGGCATTTACTTTAAAAATTTACAAGTTTATTCCGAAATACAAAGACGATTGCCTGTCTCATTACAAAAATATATTTTTAGAAAAACAGAATAAATGGAGATTATTCCATCTGTAACCTAATAACAAAGCTTATAGGTTTATCTTGCTTAGATAGACCGCCTATGCAACAATGAAATTAACAAACAATTACAACAATGGAGAACACATTACGCTTTCGCATCTTCGCTTGTCACAAGGAATGTTGCAAACAGCAGGTAATCAGAACTTAATTCCTGCCGTCCTTGATTGCTGCCTGTCCAGCAGTTAGCAAAGTGGGGAAATTATTCTTTACTCATTGCTTGCAATAAACTTCAATTGAATCACATATAAACGCTGCTGTACCGTCAGCGTGCTTATCAATATTATTTTTGAAGCGTTCATCGCCTACATAC
>JAZOOE010000027.1:0-15904 GCA_045654865.1 Acutalibacteraceae bacterium
AGAAGCAGTAAAATTGATAATGCGGAAAGCGGTGTGGAGTATAAAAACTTAACCTGAGGTGCGAGCGTATAAACATCTTTATTAAAGAACGGCAGCTTCAGGAGCATTGTTGATAGTGCGGTAGTTGCGGCTGCACTTAAAAGTCTTATTAACAAAAAATGTAATATGTTGATTTTCAGCTTTTTGATGTCCTGTAGCTGTTGAAGAAAAATGCAAATTCCGCCGCTCATAAGAGAGAAGATACTGAATGGTAAGGAGTATTTCTGTCCTGCTGTAAAAATCCCGGTGGAAATATCCGCGAATACCTCAAATAAATCTATCAGAGTATCATTTGGCAAGAGCGGCAGAAGCAATGCTTTGATGACAGCAAAGACCAATATCCACAAACAGATTAAAATTACGGTTTTGCCGGCACGGTTTACAGAAAGCACAAAGCTGTCCGATAGTGAATAGCTTTGTGAATCCCTGATAATTTCCGTCGGTGTGACAGCAGGATTTAATCTGTTTGTTGCAAAAGCAATTAAGCAGTTGATTAAATTACTGATAATAAAAACAATCAGCCCGAGCAATAATGAATTGTACACCGAAAAACCGAAAATCATTATGCAAAAGGAAATTCCGGGGTTGGAAAACAAAAGGGTAAGTCTGCCTGCTTCTTGTGATGAAATAATTTTTCTTTCATACAAAGCAACGGCAGATTTTATTGCTGCATTATATCCTCCCGTCATTCCCAGCAGTATACCGTCCGCGCAGTTTCCTGACATCCCGAAAAGATATGACATTGGTTTGTTGATTTTTTCTTTTAAGGGCAAGGGAATGCCTGTATATAAAATAAAGTATGTAAGTATCTGAATGGGTAACAGAATAGGAATAATTGTATTCAGACAGATATTAATAGCTTCCTTGCAGCTTTGAGTTACCTCTGACTGATTGATTATCAGCAGTATTATGCAGGCTACCGATGCCGTAAAGAGGATGCATCTAAAAGTGTACGTTTGAAAGATTTTTGTGAGATTCATATTAGGATTCTATGTATCTCAGTACTATTTATTACTGCATTTTCATATTTTTTAACAAACCTTAGCTTTGGAGATGAAGAGTTGAAAAATGAAAATCTTGATATGAAGATAAAAGAAATCAAAAAATTTTTTCAAAGCCCTGATTTTATGCTTGAAGAGGAATTTTTGCTTGAATTCAATTCATCAGGTGAATTGACGATAAAGGGCTGTGACGATATAAAGGAATATGGCGATGACTGCATTTTGCTTGTGGCTGAAGAGTTTATTATAAGTGTAAAGGGGCAGGATTTATATATTAAACAGTTTTCCTTGAAAAGTACAATTATCTGCGGTCAGATTGAAAGCATAAATTTTACAAAAAGTAAAAAGGAGAATTTATGATCTGGGATTATTTTTCAGCATTTTTTGCGGGACGTATCGGTTTTACTGTCAGAGACGGCTTTTCGGAGCTGTTTTTGAAGTATTGTCGGGATAAAAGCATTGAGCTGTTTAACGTGCATAACTTTGACGGATTTTTGCGTGCCGAAATACGGTATTCTGATAAAAAGACTATATTTGATGCTGCACGCAACAGCGGAATGAATATTTCGATAGATTACAGAAAGGGGCTTCCATGGATCTTTTTCAGATACAGAAAGCGTTTTGGGATACCCGTGGGATTGCTGGTATTCTGTGTTACCTTTTCTTTTCTCAGTTCAACAGTATGGAGTGTTGATGTATCAGAGGGGATTCGGATTAAAGAAGAGACAATATCGGCGTTGCTTCAGGAGCTAGGAATTGAAAAGGGGGCATTCGTAGGAAATATTCAGGGAAAGGACGCAGAGTTTTATATGCACAATAAGCTTGAGGAATTGAGCTGGATAGAAATAAATATAGTCGGAAGCAGAGTGTTTGTTGCTATGATAGAGCGTGAGCTTCCTGAAATTAAAGAAAATAATGTTTGCGCGGATATAGTTGCGGCAAAGGACGGAGAGATAATCAGAGCTGACATATTTACGGGGAACGGGAAGCTTTTGCCCGGAACGGCTGTGGTAAAAGGAGATGTGCTGGTAAATGGGATTAATACAGATGAAAAGGGAAATATGAGTCTGTTTGATTCTGAGGCTGATATATGGGCGCGAACCAGAAGTGTGATAAATTCTTCTGCCCCCAAAAATTTAAGTGTATATACAGTGAAGCAATGTAAAGATAAATACCTTGCCTATGTGTTCGGATTGCTGATTCCGTTGAATATTTTTGTAAAGGTCGATAACTTTACGGAATGTCGGAGCTTTCTTTCTTCAGCGGATATAGTTCTGCCTTTAGGAATAGTAAGACGGAATTCCGTTGAAATGCACAGAACAGATCTGACGCTTACTGAAGAGCAGGCGCGGCTTATAGCTTTTTTTGATTTTTCACGCTCATCTGAAGCTTTTTACAGCGATGCGATTGTTTTAGAGAGGGTTATTTCAGTTTCTTGTGAGTCGCAGGTGACGTTTACGGGTAACTATTTATGCATAGAAAACATTGCCGAAAAAAGAATAATAACCGTCGAAGATTATTCATAAATAATCTTGCAACGGTTAGAAATTCTGCTATTTATTTTGAAAAGCATTCATCAATCATTTCCTGTTTTTTGTTCCAGAGCGTTTGAGACAGATCAACGTAGTAATTATGAGGATATTCGAAACGGACGACTTCCTCCCATAACGTGTCGATTTGCTCGGCGCAATAGCTTCTCGTTTCCTCTGTTGTCGGAAATTTATAGACGGGCTCGCCATTTTTATACAGGGGAACAAGCAGCTGTCGGGCTACAAAGTCGGTAACGGTTTTTCGTTTCCACGTGTAATCAGGATCAAAAAGTTCATATTCCTTGCAGGCGGATATATCCTCCTGTTCTGTTGTCAGTACGTCTGCAATAGCCTTACCGGTTTCATTATCAAACAGTCTCCACACAAGCTTTGGGCAGGGCGTTGTAATTTTTGAAACGTTTTCCGAAATCTGAATCTTGGGGATGACCTCTCCGTTTTTTTCAATTGCTGAAAGCTTATAGACACCGGCAGTAACGGGATTTGAGGAAGAAGAAAATAGCTTTTCGCTGACAAGAAAGCTGTCAATACGGGCACCGTTCTGAAGCATGTCTCTGATTATATATTCATCAAGGGAATTTGATGCATATATATCACAATCGGGATATCCCGATTCATTGAGAACTCTTCTGATTTTTTTCGATAAATAAGCAAGGTCGCCGCTGTCTATTCGGACACCCTTAGGACGCTTGCCCATAGGTGTCAGAATTTCATCAAAGATCTTTATTGCATTCGGAAGTCCTTTATCCATCGTGTCGTATGTGTCTATAAGCAGAATGCAATCATCGGAGTACTGCTTTGCATAGGTTTCAAATGCCTCGTATTCACTGTCAAACATCTGAATCCACGTATGGCTCATTGAACCGAAAAGCGGAATGCTGAATTGCTTGGATGCGGCGACGTTTGTTGTTGCACCGCAACCGCCGATGTATGCACTGCGCGCTGAATTGAGAGCGGCTCCGATACCGTGCGCATTACGAGAACCGAATTCGATTATTGCTCTGCCGCCTGCGGCACGGGTGATTCTGTTCGCCTTTGTTGCAATCAGTGATTGATGTGTAACGGAAAGCAGGATGATAGTTTCCAGCAGCTGTGCCTGGATGACCGGGCCGCGCACCTTTATTATAGGCTCGTTTGCAAAAACAGGAGTGCCCTCGGGGATTGCCCAAATATCACAGGAAAATCTGAAATTTCTGAGATAATCGATAAAGTTATCATTCATTCCCATTTCTTTGAAGAAGCCAAGATCCTCCTCTGAGAAGGAAAGTCTGTTAATATAGTCGGTAAGTTGCTTGACCCCTGACATTATACAAAATCCGCCGATGTCGTTGGACGGACGGAAAAACATATCAAACCATGCAGTAGTTTCATCAATTTCATTTTCTAAAAAACCGTTGGCCTGCAAAATTTCATAGAAGTCAAAAAGTAAATCACATTTAGAATTTGCCATATCTTTCATTACTCCGCATTTTTTTTAATTTTAACACATTTTTATTCTCAAAGCAATTGTGACAATTACATATATTTAGCAAGGTTTTTTGTGTTTTTGATAAAAATTCGGGTTAACTCAATTTTATGTTGATGATCGGAGAAATTTGTGGTAAGATACGCTTAATGGAGTGATGTTATGAGAATGAGAAAGCAAAAGCTCGGCGATAAAAATATAGTCGGAGCAAGAATTGAGCAAAAAAGAAAAGAACTCGGCATAAAGCAAAAGGATTTTCTTGCCAAGATTCAGGTTGAGGGAATGGATATAAATGCATCGGGCTTATCAAAGCTTGAGGGCCAGATCAGAAGCGTTTTTGATTATGAGCTTGTGGTTATTGCACGGGTTCTCGGTGTCAGTGTTAACTGGTTGCTGGGAATCGAATAATATATAATATATTATACTTGCAATTATTTTTTTATAATGTTATAATTTTTCCGGATATTTTTTTGTCCGGAAATTTTTTTTGGAGTGTTTATATTGTTAGACAGAAACAGACTTAAAGCGTGCAGAAAAGAATGTAAGCTGACACAGCAGCAGGTTGCTGATTTGCTTAATATTGACAGATCTGCTTATGCCTATTATGAGCTCGGGGTTTCCAGTCCGTCGGTAGAAAACCTGTTCAAGCTTTCCGCGATTTTTAAGGTTGAGGCACAGTGGCTGATGGGAATGTCAACCGGGAAGTCTAATCTGAGAGCTCCCGAGGGCGATCTTGCGTTGCTTAAAGCGGTAAGAGAAAAGAATATTACTGAGCTTACAAAGGAAGAGAGACAGTTTGTTGCTTTGTATCGTCTTGCTGACGCCAAAGGAAAAAAAGAGCTTATGTTACAGGCTATAAACGATTCTATGGAAGACAACTGATAATGAAAAAAACACGTGAATATCGCAAAACAATAGCAGTAATAGGCGGCGGAGCATCAGGCTTGATAGCGGCAATCGCCGCGGCTGATGAGGTAAAGCGACAAAAATCAGCCGCGGATATAGTGATATATGAGGCTAATGCAAGGGTAGGCAAAAAGCTTCTTGTAACCGGTAACGGCAGATGTAATTTTTCTAATAAGAGCGTTACCGCCGATAATTTTTACGGAGAGCCGAAGCTTGCCTTGTCGATTTATGAAAAATTTGATAATTCACAAACCGTTGAGTTCTTTCGCTCGATAGGAGTATTAGCCAAGGCTGATGTGTCAGGAAGAATATATCCGATGTCCTTTCAGGCATCTGCGGTGCTTGACGCCTTGCGCTATGAGGTTCAAAGACTCGGTATTACGATTCAGACGGATACGCCTGTTGACACAATTGAGCCTTTGCAATACGGATATTTGCTGAACGGTAGTTATCGGGCAGATGTCTGTATAATCGCGACGGGTGGCAAGGCGGCTCCTGTTCACGGAAGTAACGGAAGCGGCTTCAGGCTTCTTGAGTCCTTGGGAATCAAAGCCACGCCGCTGTATCCCGCACTTGTTCCTTTGGTTTGCGATCGTTTTAACAAGGGACTCAAGGGAGTCAGAGCACAAGGAACTATAAGTATCAGATGCAACGGCAGAGAGCTTGCCTGTGATACAGGTGAAATACAATATACAGAGTACGGATTATCGGGAATTCCGAGTATGCAGGTTTCTGCTTCGGTGGCTGCTGCTTTGGACGTGGCAAACAGTGACGTTATTGCTGTTGTGGATTCTTGTCCTGAGCTTGGAAGTCGAGAACTTAAGTCTGCGTTGACGGAGTTTGCCGTAATGAATCCCGATATGCCTGCGGAAATGCTTTTAGCGGGAAT
Source organism: Acutalibacteraceae bacterium (assembly GCA_045654865.1). GTDB lineage: Bacteria > Bacillota > Clostridia > Oscillospirales > Acutalibacteraceae > RUG806. The sequence continues at coordinate 5,848 of JAZOOE010000027.1, forward strand.
TATTCCGAAAAAGCTCGGATCACAGCTTATTGCTGATTGTTCGCTTAATCCGCTGAAGCCGATAGGAAGAATTCACGAAGGTGTAATTGATAAAATTGTTACGACAGTAAAGTCTAAGAAATACAGAGTTGTCGCCGTTAAAAGCTTTGCTGATGCACAGGTAACGGCAGGCGGGATTTCCGCAGGTGAAATCAATGAGAATTCACTTGAACTGAAGACGCTGAAAAATGTGTTTGTGTGCGGAGAGCTTGTGAACGTTCACGGCGATTGTGGCGGCTATAATCTGCAGTGGGCATGGTCCTCGGGCTTTATTGCAGGAAAAAATGCAGCTAAGGAGTTGTTAAAATGCTCAGAATAAACGAAATATCAGCTCCGATTGGCTGCTCCCACGTTGAGGTAAAGAGGCTTGCGGCTGAAGCCGTCGGTATTTCAGCGGAATTTGTAAAATCCTTTGAGATTGCGAGAGAATCTATAGATTCCCGACAAAGGAACAACATTAAAATGATTTATTCCGTCAATCTGGAGATTGACGGTGACGAGGAAAGCATATTGATGAGATTTCCTCAGAACAAGGTTCAGAAAACAGAAAAGTACAATTACGTAATGCCTCAGAATAACAGGAGATCTCAGTTAAGGCCCGTAATTGTAGGATTCGGACCTGCAGGTATGTTTGCAGGACTCATTCTTGCCGAAGCAGGCTTGAAGCCCATTGTGCTTGAAAGAGGAAATGACGTCGACACCAGAACGCGGGACGTTTACGGCTTCTGGCAGACAAAGCGCTTAAATACCTCCTCCAATGTTCAGTTCGGCGAGGGCGGAGCCGGTACATTTTCCGACGGTAAGCTGACCACCGGAATTAAGGACAGCAGATGCAGATTTGTTCTTGAGTCGCTTTGCAGATTCGGTGCGCCTCAGCAGATTCTGTATTCCTCACATCCTCATATCGGTACGGACAAGCTTGTTGACGTTGTTAAAAATATCCGAAAGGAAATAATACGCCTCGGCGGAGAAATACACTTCGGCTGCTGTATGACGGACATTTACAAAGCAAACGGACACGTTCACGGACTTCAGTATTCGGATGAAAACGGCAAACTTTTTGACATTGAAACAGACTGCCTCATTCTGTGTATCGGTCATTCTGCAAGAGACACGGTGAAAATGCTTTATGATCACGGAATCAATATGGAGCAGAAGGCATTTTCGGTCGGAGTCAGAATTGAGCATTTACAGGAGACCATAAACAAGGGACTTTTCGGAAATCAGTGGAACAATCCCTTGCTCGGGGCGGCGAATTATAAATTTGCAAACCATAGCTTACACGAAAGAGGTGCCTACACCTTTTGTATGTGTCCCGGCGGTACAGTAGTGTGTGCATCCTCAGAGGAGAATATGGTGGTAGTAAACGGGATGAGTGAATATGCAAGAGATGGGTCAAATGCAAATTCGGCTATTCTCGTAGGTGTCGAGCCTCAGCATTTTGCTTCTTCTCATCCTCTTGCCGGAATAGAGTTTCAGCGCGGCATTGAGCGCGCGGCTTTTGATCGGGGCGGAAGCGATTATACCGCGCCGTCTCAAACTGTCGGGGACTTTTTGAAGGATCGCCCTTCAAAGAAATTAGGCAGTATAGTGCCTACTTGTCCTACGGGTGTTACCCCTACTGATATAAGAAAGGTTCTCCCGAAGGAAATTACGGATTCGATTGCTCTTGCAATCAATGCATTTGATAAAAAACTGCCCGGTTTTGCAGTGGCTGATGCGGTGCTTACTGCTCCGGAAAGCAGAAGCTCATCGCCGGTGAGAATTGTTCGCGATGATTTCAGACAAGCAAGCATCAAGGGAATTTTCCCTTGCGGAGAAGGGGCAGGATATGCGGGAGGTATTGTTTCTGCTGCCGTTGACGGTATCAAATGCGCAGAAGCCGTGCTTTCCGATGAAATTGACGATTGTTAAAAATTAAATTTAGTATAGACAGGTGAAAAAATGAAAACTTTAGCTTTGATCGTGCCTTGCTTTAATGAAGCAGATGTGTTGCATATGTTTTACGACGAAACAAGCAAGGTTCTTGAGCAGTTGAAAGATGAGTATTCAGCTGAGCTTGTATTTGTTGATGACGGCAGTAAGGATGATACTCTGAAGATCCTTAAGAATTTTGCCGCTCTTGACAGCAATGTGAAATTTATTTCATTTTCAAGAAATTTCGGTAAGGAGGCTGCTATGCTTGCAGGTATGGAGTATGCAGTTAAGGCAGATTATATCGGAATTCTTGATGCTGATTTGCAGCATTCTCCCGATTTGATACCTCTTATGCTTCAATACGTGGACAAAGAGGGATATGACGTTGCGGCAGCCAACAGAGAGGATCGAGAGGGTGAAGCAAAATTCAAAAGTATGCTTTCAGAGTCCTTCTATAAGGTTATCAATAAGTTCAGCGATACCAAAATTACTGAATCTGCACAGGATTTCAGAATTATGAGAAGGGATGTTGTTAAGGCTATCATTTCATTACCCGAAAACATCAGATTTTCCAAGGGTATTTTTTCCTGGGTAGGATTTAACGTAAAGTGGATCGGACATACTAACAGGGAAAGAGCCGCAGGCGAAACGAAATGGTCAATCACCAAGCTTGCCAAGTATGCGATTGACGGAATTCTTGGATTTACCTCTGTTCCCTTAAGAATAAGCTTTTTATTTTCGGTTCTTTGCTTTGTGCTTTGTGCCGTAAGTCTTATATACGGAATTATAAGAAACGTTATCGAACCGCTTTATGTCGGTATTGTTCCTTATGTCCTTACAGGAATGTTTTTCACAGGCGCTCTTATTTGTCTCAGCCTCGGAATACTCGGCGAATATCTTTCCCGCGTATACACGGAATCCAAGAGCAGACCGAAATACATTATTGCTCAGTCAAATACTCAGGTTGTCTATAACTATTCTGAGAATTAAATAAAATATTCAATTAAAGGAGAAACTAAAATGGTAGTAACAAAAACAACAAAAATCGGTGAAATTCTTGAAGCAGATCAGGGTACAGCTCCCTTTTTCCTCAATATGGGAATGCATTGTCTCGGATGCCCATCAGCAAGAAATGAGTCAATTGCTCAGGCTTGTATGGTACACGGCGTTGACGTTGATGATCTTATTGAAGAGCTCAATAACTATTTCTTAACTAAATAAGCCTGCTATGTTTGATCCCGGACCTCGTTTAAGATGTGCGGCAGAGTTGATTTCGCCGCATAAAAAAATCGTTGATATCGGAACTGACCACGCTTATCTTCCGACTTATCTGGTGCTTTCAGGTAAGTCGGAGTGTGTTCTTGCTTGTGATATTGGCTTAAGCCCTCTTGAAAATGCCCGAAAAACAGTAACAAGCTTTAGCCTTGGTGATAAAATTCAGCTGAGAATTTCTGACGGCTTGAAGGCGGTTGCTCCCGATGAAGCGGAAGAAATATCGATCTGCGGTATGGGCGGTAATCTTATGGTTGATATCCTTTCTGCGGCTCAATGGATCAAAAGGCAGGGGATTCGCCTTGTTCTTCAGCCGATGACCCATTCCGAGGATGTCAGGCATTTTTTGTGTGAGAATGGATTTACAATCACTCAAGAGTGTTTTGTTGCCGAGCGTTCAAAGGTCTATTGTATTATCAGTGCTCAATATAGCGGCGAAACACAGACTGTTGATGACGGCTTTTGTTATTTCGGTTATCTTCCTGCTGAGAATGACGTACAGAAGGATTATGTTTCAGCGAGGCTGAAACGGCTGGATAAAAAATTACAGGCTCTTCGCAATTCCAATGGAGATGAAGCTGAGGTAAAAAAACTCGAAGGAATACTTCGCTATTACGAAGAGAGGACATAAAATGAAAACATCGGAAATCTTGAGCATTCTTGACAGAGAGTATCCGTTTTGCACGGCAGAAGAGTGGGATAACTGCGGATTACTCGTAGGTGATGCTGACAGCTGTGTGTCTAAAATTCTTGTCTGTCTTGATGCTTCCCTTGAAAACATAAGATACGCTTCGCAGCTTGGATGCGAGCTTTTAATTTCTCATCATCCCGTTATTTTTAAGGCCAAAAAGCGCTTTATTGCGGGAAATGCCGAATATGAGGCCGCAAAAAATAATATCGGTATCATTTCATTGCATACAAATCTTGATAAGGCAGTCGGAGGGGTTAACGATGCTCTTTGCGATGCTCTCGGCTTGAAATATAAAAAAATTCAAGCACCTGTTTGCAACGGTTTCCTGAATATTGCCGAGCCTGACGGAGAAATGTCAGTCCGTGAGCTCGTAGGTCTTGTGAAAAACAGACTTGGTGCATCTGTTCAATATGCGGATAATGATGAGGTGATAAAAAAGCTTGGTGTTTGCTCCGGTGCAGGTGCTGATTTTGTTGATGAAGCGGCTTGCCTCGGTTGTAACGCATTTTTGACGGGTGAAGCAAAGTATCACGAATTTCTTGATGCTGGGGCTTCAGGAATCGCTCTGATTTGTGCGGGACATTTTGAAACGGAGATTCCGATAGTTAAGGCACTGGCTGAAAAATTAAGAGGTTTGCTTTCGGATGTTGAGATTTTTGAGTCTGATAAAGCAAATATAATTAAAACGGAGTAATAAATGGCAATTGACGGTATTTTTCTTCATTTTTTGAAAAATGAAATTGCTGATTTTGCTATCGGCGCAAAGGTTGACAGAATTTATCTGCCGACAAAATATGAGCTTGTTCTGACGCTGAGAACAAGAACACAGACAAAAAAACTGTTTATTTCGGTTGCGGGTAATTCTCCACGAATTAATTTCACTGACTTTACACCGGAGAATCCCATGACTCCGCCTATGCTTTGTATGCTTCTGAGAAAACAGCTGTCAGGAGCCGTAATAACAGACGTAAAGCAGATAGGCTTTGACAGAATATTGATGATTGAGCTTGATGCAACAAATGAAATCGGTGACAGAGTACGCCGTACGCTTGTTGTGGAAATTATGGCTCAATATTCCAATTGCATTCTGCTTGATGAAAATTCAATTATAATAGATGCTCTTAAAAGGATCGATTCTTCAAAATCGTCCTTCAGAGAGATACTTCCCCAAAGGGAATATAAGTTTCCTCCGCCGCAAAATAAGCTATCTGTTACGCAAAATACGGCTGAGCAGATAGCAGATAATGTTCTTATGTGCAGAGAAAAAAAGCTGTCGTCTGCAATAATGAGCGTGCTTGCGGGAATTTCGCCTTTGATTTCAAAGGAAATAGCCTACAGGGTTACTCTTTCGGATTGTGATGTCGGCAGTATGACTGATGCTATGAGGCAGAGACTCGTGCACGAGTTTGCCTGTTTGGCTGAGACTGTTAACGAGAACAAGGTAAAGCCCTGCTTTCTTACTGATGAAAACGGAGAATTTCTTGATTTCTCCTATATGCCACTGACGCTTTATGACAACAGTGCAAGAATAAATTATAAGGATGAGCTGTCTTCGATACTTGATTTATTCTATTTTGAGCGTGAAAGACTGCAAAGAGCAAAGTCAAAGGCCGAGGATCTTTTTAAAACTGTTGCATCACTTGTTGAAAGAACGACTAAGAAGCTGAATTTGCAGAGAGAGGAATTAATCTCCTGCGAGGATATGGAAACAAAGCGGATTTATGCGGAGCTTATAAATGCTAATTTATATTCGCTTGAAAAGGGCAGTAGTGTGTATAATTTACCGAATTATTATGATGATTATAAACTTGTTGCCATACCGGTTCAGCCGCATCTGACGCCGTCTCAGAATTCGCAGAGATATTATAAGGAATACAGAAAGGCTCAGACCGCAAAAAAGATGCTTACCGAGCTGATTCGGAAAGGCTCTGAGGATCTTCAGTATCTTTTGTCCGTTCAGGATGAGCTTTCCCGCGCTTCAACCGAGCGTGAGCTTGCTGAAATACGCACGGAGCTTTCAACTGCGGGATTTCTGAAAAGTAAAACCGGTACTAAAAACAAAAAGAATGCTCCGCTTCCGTTCCTTGAATTTATCTCTCCCGGCGGCTTTAAGGTTTACGTTGGCAGAAATAACATTCAGAATGATAATCTTTCTTTAAAAAAAGCTTCAAATAATGACTTCTGGTTTCATGCGCAAAAAGCACCCGGCTCACACGTTATTTTGTCCCTTGAGGGTAAAGAGCCTGAGCCTCGTGATATGGAATTTGCCGCTGAAACAGCTGCTTATTTTTCATCTGTCAGGGACGGAGGTATGGTTGAGGTTGACTATACCAAGGTCAGAAATCTGAAAAAGCCCTTGGGTGCAAATCCGGGTTTTGTAATATATCATATATATAACACAATTTACGTAAAAGCAAAGAATCCCGAAATAAAGTAATATGAAAGAGAGGAAACATAAAATGGCAAAATATTCTATCGGCGTTGATTACGGAACGCTGTCAGGAAGAGCACTTATTGTAAATAATGAAACGGGAGAGGAGCTTTCTTCGGCTGTATTCGAATATCCTCATTCCGTAATGTCTGAGAGCTTGCCTTCAGGAAAGAGATTAGGCTTTGACTGGGCATTACAGCATCCTCAGGACTATCTTGATGTTCTTTATAATACTATTCCCGCAGTTCTCAAGGAAAGCGGAGTATCTAAGGATGACGTTGTTGGTATCGGTCTTGACTTTACCGCTTGCACAATTCTTCCCGCTAAGAAAGACGGAACACCTCTTTGCTTCCTTGATGAATATAAGGATGAGCCTCACGCTTACGTTAAGCTCTGGAAGCATCACGCTGCTCAGCATCTTGCAAATAAGCTTAATGCTGTTGCGGAAGAAAGAAATGAGCCATGGCTTAAGAATTACGGTGGTAAAATATCCTCTGAGTGGGCCATCCCCAAAATCTGGCAAGTTCTTGACGAGGCTCCTGAGATTTATGATGCTGCAGACACATTCATTGAAGCGGCTGACTGGGTTGTATGGCAGCTTTGCGGAAAGGAAAACAGAAATTCCTGCTGTGCCGGATATAAAGAGATGTGGAACAAGAGAACAGGCTATCCCTCAAAGGATTTCTTTAAGGCTCTTGATTCCAGACTTGAAAACGTTATAGAAGATAAGCTTTCAACTGATATTTCTCCCATGGGCTCAAAGGCAGGTGAACTGACTGAGGCTATGGCTGAAAAGCTTGGACTTAATGCAGGAACTGCAATCGCAACGGCAATTATTGACGCTCATGTTTTTGTGCCCGCTGCCGGTATTGCAGAGGCAGGCAAAATGCTTGCTATTATGGGTACGTCCACCTGTCACATGCTCCTTGGTAACGAAGAGAAACAGGTAAAGGGTATGTGCGGTGTTGTTGAAGATGGCATTCTTCCCGGATTTTTCGGATATGAAGCAGGACAGAGCTGTGTTGGCGATCATTTTCAATGGTTTATTGAAAATTGTCTTCCCGCATCTTATTATGACGATGCAAAAGCAAAGGGAATGAATATACATAAATATCTCAGAGAAAAAGCGGAAAAGTATAAGCCCGGAGAAAGCGGTCTCGTTGCTCTCGACTGGTGGAACGGAAATCGCTCCTGCCTTGTTGACGTTGACCTTACGGGTATGATTCTCGGTATGACGCTTCTTACAAAGCCTGAGGAAATCTACCGTGCGCTTATAGAGGCTACGGCATACGGCACTCGTATGATAATTGAAACCTTCCGTGAATACGGAGTTGAGGTAAATGAATTTTATGCAGCCGGCGGGATTGCAAAGAAGGATCCTATGACAATGCAGATTTATTCTGATATTCTCAATCTTCCCATTAAGATTGCAGGCAGCGACCAGGGCGGCGCTCTCGGTTCTGCTATCTTCGGCAGTGTTGCCGCAGGTAAGGAAAACGGCGGATATGATGACGTATTCTCTGCAGCTTCTAAGCTTGGAAAGGTTCTTGATACAAAGTATACGCCCAATCCCGATGCTGTTGCTGTTTATGATAAACTCTATGCTGAATATAAGATACTTCACGATTATTTCGGCAGAGGCGCAAATGACGTTATGAAGCGTCTCAAGGAAATCAAAAAGTCCGTATAAGAGGTACTTGATATGAAAAATTATAAGTTTTATTTTCTTGTTGGTTCACAGCATCTTTATGGTGACGAGACGTTAATGGAAGTAGATGCTCATGCTGAAATTATGGCAGATGGCTTCAATTCAGATCCGCTAATTCCTTGCACCGTTACCGTTCTTCCTTGTGTTACGACATCAAAAGCGATAGAAGAGGCTGTAATTAAAGCAAATAATGATCCAATGTGTGCGGGTATTATTACCTGGATGCACACCTTCTCTCCTTCAAAAATGTGGATTTCGGGTATTTCAAAAATGATGAAGCCCTATCTGCATCTTAATACTCAGTTTAACCGTGATATCCCTTGGGAAACAATTGATATGGATTTTATGAATCTCAATCAGAGTGCCCACGGCGACCGTGAGCACGGTTATATCGGTACTCGTATGAATGCTAAGCGTAAGGTTATTGCAGGTCATTGGGAAAATGAAGAGTTCCGTAAGGAAATTGCATCATGGATGCGTGCCGCAGTCGGTGTTTTTGAAAGCAGAAGAACAAGAGTTTTAAGAATCAGTGATAATATGAGAAGTGTTGCTGTTACAGACGGTGACAAGGTAGAGGCGCAGATGAAGCTCGGTTGGGAAATTGAGCACTATGGCGTAGGGGATATTATCGCTGAGCTTGAAAAAGTAACTGAAGCCGAAATAGATGCACTGATGAAGGAATATGAGGAAAATTATACTCTCGCTACAGATAATGTTGATGCAGTAAGATATCAGGCAATGGAAGAGATTGCCATAAAGAAATTTATGGATGAAAGAGGTTTCACGGCTTTCCACACAAACTTTGAAGATCTTCAGGGACTTCGTCAGCTTCCCGGTCTTGCTTCTCAGGATCTAATGGCAAAGGGCTACGGCTTCGGTGCTGAGGGCGACTGGAAGGTAGCCGCTATGACAAGAATACTTAAAGCAATGACCTCCGATATGACGGGCGGTACAGCTTTTATGGAGGATTATACATATCACTTTGAGCCCGGTAACGAAATGATTATGGGCGCTCATATGCTTGAGGTCTGTCCTACAATAGCTCAGACAAAGCCTGAAATCAAGGTTTTCCCCCTCGGAATCGGCGGCAGAGAGGATCCTGCACGTCTGGTGTTTAAGTCAAAGCCCGGAAATGCAATTGTCGTCTCTCTTGTTGATATGGGAGATGGCCTCAGAATGATCGTGAATGATGTTGAATGTGTGGAGCAGGTAAATGATACGCCAAATCTTCCCGTATCTGCTGTGCTTTGGAAGCCTGCACCATGTCTTAAAACCTCCGCAGAGGCATGGATTTATGCAGGCGCTGCTCATCATTCAGTGCTCAGCTATGATGTTACAGCCGAAATGATGCGTGATTTTGCAAATATTCTTGATATTGAATTTGTTTATATAAACAAAGATACCGAGATTAATTCATTCGTAAAAGAGCTTGAACTTAATAACCTTATCAGAAAGCTGAAATAATATGTATAGTGAAATAAAAGAAAAAGCCTATAAGGCAAATATGATGTTATATAAACTTGGTATTGCTCCTTTTACATGGGGTAATGCCTCTGAGTGTGACAGGGAATTGAAGGTATTTGCCATTAAGCCCTCCGGTGTGGAATATGAGGAGCTTACACCTGAAATGATGGTTATTGTCGATTTTGACGGTAATAAGGTAGAAGGTGAGTACAATCCATCCTCTGACACAGCCACTCACGCAGTTTTATACAGACATTTCCGCAATATCGGCGGTGTTGTTCATTCGCACTCGATCAATGCTGTAAGCTTTGCACAGGCGGGAATTTGTGTTCCTGCTCTCGGTACTACTCACGCAGATTTCTGCTTTGGTGAGGTGCCTTGTGCAAGAGAGCTTACCTCTGATGAGGTGAACGGTGAGTATGAAAAGAGCACGGGAGACGTTATTGTCGCTCATTTTCGTGACAACAACATTGATGAAAATGCTGTTCCTGCCGTGCTTGTTCGCTCACACGGTCCCTTTACATGGGGAAAGTCT
>JAZOOE010000028.1:0-15088 GCA_045654865.1 Acutalibacteraceae bacterium
CTGAAGGCAGGTCAGGCAATCGACAGAACGGGAAATCTTCTGGGGCTTCCGTTTCCCGCAGGGCCCGAGCTTGACAGACTAAGCCTTGAAAGCAACAGGGAATACAAAATTAAGCCCTTTATGCGTGACGGCAATTGCTCAATATCGGGACTTCAGAATAAATGTGAAAAAATGGCGGCGGAGGGAGAACCCTCCTGCGATATTGCAAAATACTGCATAGATTATATTTCTCAGGTGATTTTTGAGCTGACTGTGTCAGCCCTCGAAAAGTATCCGGGGCTTCCCGTAGTATATTCGGGCGGCGTTATGTCAAATACTCTTATAAGAAAACGCTTGAAGGAGGAGTTCGGCGCAGTGTTTGCTGCAGATGGCTTCTCATCAGATAATGCGGCGGGACTTGCAGTGCTTGCATCAATGTAAATTATGATGAATATACCTACTTTTACGGTTTCACAAGCAAACCGTTATATAAAATCCTTGTTTGATTCGGATCTCGGTATGCAATCGATATTCATATCGGGTGAAATATCAAACTTTTCCAATCACTATAAAACGGGACACCTTTATTTTTCGCTGAAGGATGATTCTGCGGCAATAAAGGCTGTTATGTTTGCCCGTCAGGCTTCAAGACTGCGCTTTTCTCCGGAAAACGGAATGAAGGTGATAGTCAACGGTCGTGTTTCCGTTTTTGAGAGAGACGGAGTATATCAGATATACGTTGAGGATATGATCCCCGACGGAGCGGGAGCTCTTGCCGTTGCCTTTGAGCAGCTTAAAAAGAAGCTTGCCGCACAAGGCCTGTTTGATGAGGACAAAAAGCGTCCCTTGCCTGAGTTTCCCCGAAGAGTCGGTGTCATAACCTCTCCCACGGGTGCCGCCGTACGGGATATCTTTAACGTTCTCGAACGCCGTTTCCCGCTTGCTCAGGTTATATTCAAGGGTGTTTCCGTGCAGGGAGCAAACGCCGCGGCTGAAATGATCGATGCATTAGATGAATTTTCAAGAAAAAAATGTGCCGACGTGATCATAATCGGCAGAGGCGGCGGAAGCACGGAGGATCTGTGGTGCTTTAACGATGAGCGGCTGGCGTATGCAATATACAATTGCAGCATACCGGTAATTTCTGCGGTAGGTCACGAAACAGATTTTACAATATGTGATTTTGTCAGCGACAAAAGAGCACCTACTCCCTCGGCGGCAGCAGAGCTTGCGGTTCCCGATATTAATTCGCTTATGATGAATACGGCATCTCTGACCGACAGGCTTTACGGTGCCGTTAAAAAATATGTTCAGAATGAAAGAAAAAGACTTGCTTTGATTCTTGAGCAAAGATCCTTTTCGGACGCGGGTAAATTTTTTGCATCGGAATATGACATACTGGGCAGACTGTCGCTCAGAATGAGGTCGGCGGCGGATAAGGTGATTTTTAAAGAAAAAAATGAATTTACACGGACGGTAGCCGCTCTTGAACGGCTTAATCCTCTGAGCGTGCTTCTCAGAGGCTATTCACTTGTCAGCATTGACGGTGAAATTACCGAAAGTGTAGAAAAGATAAAAAAGGATGATAAGCTTCAGATTACGATGTCAGACGGCGTTGTTGATTGTCTTGTGCTTGATACTGAAAGGAGAGCTGTAAACAATGAGTGATATGACTTATGAAATTGCAGTAAAGCGCTTGCAGGAAATTGTAAAGCTGCTTGAAAACGGAGGACTTCCTCTCAATGAAAGCGTTGAATTGTTTGAAGAGGGAGCCGGTCTTGCGGCCTTTTGCAATAAGGAACTAAAAAATGCAGAGCAGAAAATTACGGCTCTTGAGGATATAAACGAGGATTGAGTATGAGTAACGTAAACATTTTTATTTCGATGATAGAGGAAGAGATAAAGAAATCTCTGCCCGAGCTTTCTTGTGAAACCGCACCTATTGCGGATATGCTGATGTATTCTCTTGAAGGCGGAGGAAAAAGAATCAGACCTCTTTTGTGTCTTGAGTTTTGTCACGCCGCAGGGATAGATGCATCAAAGGCATTGAAGCTTGCCGTGGCAGTGGAGTTTATTCATACCTATTCTCTTATTCACGATGATCTTCCGTGTATGGATAATGATGATATGAGAAGAGGAAAGCCCGCTTCGCATATAAAATTCGGTGAGGCTAATGCTCTTCTTGCAGGTGACGCACTTCTTACGCATGCATTTTATCTTATTGCCTCGGCAGCTTCCTGCGGGGATATTGATGACAATCAGGCGGTAAGAGCGGTAAAGGAGCTGTCTCAGCTTGCCGGAATGAAGGGTATGATAGGCGGTCAGTATATCGATCTTAAATATGAAAACACTCCTGCAAATCTGCAGGTTCTTATGGAAATGGATACTCTTAAAACAGCGGCCCTCATTGAAAGTGCATGTGCTCTCGGTCTTATTGCCGCAGGTGCCGATGACGGAGAAATATCCTATGCAAGAGATTTTGCAAGAGAGCTGGGGCTTGCATTCCAGATAACCGATGACGTTCTCGAGGCAGAGGACGAAGAGGATTCCAGCGACGTGAAGAACGGCAAGGTAACCTACGTTTCCCTTTACGGTATCGAAAAAGCAAGGGAGCTTGCCGCCATACACACAAAAAATGCTCTTGCTGCGCTTGCTCATTTCGGAAGCGCAGCAGAGGAGATCAGGCAAATTGCCGAGCAATTGCTTTTCAGAAAAAACTAAAACCGAATCAAGGTGAAAAATATGCAGGGAAAATATCTCCCGAATATAAACAGTCCCGAGGATGTAAAGAAGCTTTCCGAGGAGGAGCTTGACGTTCTCGCGGCGGAGGTTCGTAAGGAGCTTATTTCCACGGTATCCGAGACGGGCGGACATCTTGCCTCAAATCTTGGTGTCGTTGAGCTTACTATTGCTCTTCATAAGGTGTTCGATTCCCCCGAGGATAAAATAATCTGGGACGTTTCCCATCAATGCTATACTCATAAGCTGTTTACGGGACGAAGAGAAAAATTTTCTACTCTGAGACAGCCTGACGGAATTTCGGGCTTTACAAGAAGAAGTGAAAGTGAGCATGATATTCTCTCCGGAGGACATTCAAGCGTAGCGCTTTCTGCTGCATACGGTATTGCCGCCGCAAATAAGCTTAACGGAAAGCAGAATTACGTTATAGCCGTTGTGGGTGACGGAGCTTTTACGGGCGGTATGGTTTACGAGGCTCTCAATAATGCGGGCAGAGCGGGCAGCGGAACAAGACTTATTGTTGTGCTTAATGATAATGAAATGTCAATTTCTCCCAACGTCGGCTCATTCGCAAGGTATCTGGCTCAGATCAAGGCTACACCGAGATACGTCAGATTCAAATCCGAGACGGAAAAGGTGCTCAACGGTATTCCCGTTGTGGGTGGCTCCCTTGTAAGAGGCATTTATAATACAAAAACGTTTGTTAAAAATTTAATATATAATTCAACTATGTTCGAGGATCTGGGCTTCCGATATATGGGGCCTGTCGACGGACATAATATACCGATGCTTGTGTCTGCACTTGAGGGTGCAAAGGAAGCGGATTATCCTGTGGTGCTTCATATAAACACAACAAAGGGCAAGGGCTATAAATATGCGGAGCAGTCACCCGATGCCTTTCACGGCATCTCAGCCTTTAATCTCGATTCGGGAGAGCCTGTTTTTTCAGAGAAAAGCTTTTCCGATGCATTCGGTGAGGTGCTTTGCAATAAAGCGGGTGAGGACGGACGTATATGTGCTGTTACTGCCGCTATGAGTCTTGGTTGCGGACTTGAAAGCTTCAGAAATTCATATAAAAACAGATTTTTTGACGTGGGAATTGCAGAACAGCACGCAGTAACCTTTGCGGCAGGTCTTGCAAGAGGCGGTATGCTTCCCGTTTTTGCCGTGTATTCCACGTTTTTGCAAAGAGCCTATGATCAGATAATTCACGATTGCGCCATGCAGGGACTTAAAATTGTGTTTGCAATTGATCGTGCCGGCTTTGTAGGCGCAGACGGTGAATCGCATCATGGTGTTTTTGATGCCGCTTTTCTTAATACGATTCCCGATATTACGGTGTTTTCACCGTCAACCTTCAGGGATCTCGAAAATTCCCTTCATAAGGCGCTTTATGCATGCGACGGTCCCGTTGCGGTAAGATATCCGAGAGGTGTCGACGTCAGAATTCCCGCGGATTTTTGCGGCAGTGATGCTGATTTTGATCTTTACGGTGACAAAAGCTCAGATACGGCACTTGTAACCTACGGACGATGCTTCGGTGCGGCGTGCGAAGCGCGAGAAATGCTAAAAAAACAGTTGGATAAGGATATTTTAGTTGTAAAGCTCAATACGATAAAGCCCGTGAGCAACGATGCCGTCAAGGCGGTTCTCGGATGCGAAAAGGTGTTTTTCTTTGAAGAGGGACAGCGCTTCGGCGGAATCGGAGAAACTTTCGGTGACAAGCTTTTCAAAAATGATTACACGGGCACTTACCGGAATATCGGTGTAGAGGGAGAATTCCCCGCTCAGAATACGGTAAAGGGCTTGCTTGCTCATTACAAGCTTGATGCTGACGGTATGTTCGGGGTTATTTCGGAGGAATATTAAACAAATGGCAGATAAAAAAAGACTCGATGCCTTTCTCACGGAAAACGGTTATTTTGAAAGCCGTGAAAAGGCAAAGGCCGCTATTATGGCGGGAATAGTTTATATAAACGGCCAGAAAGCTCTTAAGGCGGGTGACGTGGTCAAGCAGATCGACAGCGTTGAGGTGCGCGGCGGTATGGAATTCGTAAGCCGCGGCGGTCATAAGCTCAAAAAGGCTATGGAGGTTTTTCCTCTTACTCTTGACGGCAAGATTTGTATGGATATAGGTGCATCCACCGGAGGCTTTACGGATTGTATGCTGCAACGAGGTGCCATCAAGGTCTACAGCGTTGACGTGGGCTACGGTCAGCTGCATTGGAAGCTTCGTAACGATGATAGAGTTATAAATCTTGAGCGCACCAACGTAAGATACGTAACAAGAGAAGAAATCCCTGATGAAGCTGATTTTGCTTCAATTGACGTTTCTTTCATTTCCTTGTGCCTTGTGCTTCCGAAGGTCTATGAGCTGCTGGGTGAAAAGGGTGAATGTGTTGCTCTTATAAAGCCGCAGTTTGAGGCAGGCAGAGAAAAGGTCGGAAAAAAGGGTGTCGTCAGAGAAAAGAGTACTCATATAGAGGTTGTTGAGAAGATCGTGGATTTTGCAAGAGAGATCGGTTTTACCGTAAGGGGACTCGATTTTTCACCCATAAAGGGGCCCGAAGGGAATATTGAGTATCTTCTTTACATATCAAAGGAAGCAGGGGAAGATGCAGCTGTTTTCCCCGAGGATGTTGTCAATGCTTCTCATAATGAGCTTGATTCGTAATATATTAACATCGTATATCGACACTGGCATTTGCCTTTGTCAGTCGGGAGGAATATATGAAAATAGCTGTTATACCGAACCTTACACGAGAAAAGGCGAGGGAAGTAACACTGAATATATGTCAGGAGCTTGAAAAAAACGATATTGAATATTGCTTTTCTGATGAGCTTCGTGGTGATTTTCCTGAGCTCAGTGACAGCTTCTTCTGCAACCCCCTGAGCTTTGTAAAAGAATCGGATATGGTCATTTCCGTAGGAGGTGACGGCTCAATGCTTCGTGCCGCAAAGCTTGCCGCTGTTGAGAATAAGAAGATTCTCGGTGTGAATGCGGGAAGGCTTGCTTATCTTTGCGGTCTTGATGCCGATGAAACAGAGCGTTTATCCTGCCTGAAAAGCGGTAAATATACCCTGCAGCAGCGTATGATGCTGGAGGTAAGCGTTATAAAAAACGGCGAGCTGATATATTCGGATATATGTCTTAATGATGCCGCTTTTTCGAGAGGTGCCAATCTCCGCCTTGTAAATCTTAACGTGAAAACCGGCGGCAGAGATATTGCGGATTATATTGCAGACGGTGCAATATTTGCCACTCCTACGGGCTCAACCGCATATTCAATGTCAGCGGGCGGACCCATAGTGGAGCCAACCATCGATGCTGTGCTTTTAACTCCAGTGTGTCCTCATTCCATTGCGGTAAGACCTTATATTTTTTCCGGTAATGCAGAGTTTGAGGTGTCTGTCAAGGCATTGGGCTCAACCGCCGAAACTGCGGTGCTGTCCTGTGACGGCGCAGAGGGAATGCTTATTGATAAGGATTGTATCGTAAAAATAAAGAAATCAGATATTTCCGCATGCTTTGCGGCAATAAAGACGGATAATTTCATAGATGTTCTGAATAAAAAACTTGAAAGATAGGAATTTCCATTTACTCTTAAAAGGAGAAATAAAAAATGAAAAAAAACAGACAGGCAATAATTGCAAAGCTTATTGAGGAAAATGTAATAAGCACTCAGGAGGAGCTGCTTTCAATGCTTCTTGCGGCGGGAGTAAACGTAACTCAGGCTACTGTTTCCCGCGATATAAAGGAAATGCATATAGTCAAGCATCCCGCCTCTACAGGAGAATATAAATATTGTTTGCCTACAAGCGCTCCCGAGGAGAACAGCGGCAAGTATATGTCAATTCTCATTGGCTCCGCTATTTGTACCGATATTGCTATGAATACCGTTGTTCTCAAATGTCACGTCGGCACAGCTCAGGCAGCTTGTGCGGCTCTTGATTCCATGGGACTTCAGGGCGTTGCGGGAACTCTTGCAGGCGACGATACTATCTTCGTGCTTTGCTATAATGAGGATATTGCAGTTAAAATAAAGAAAAAGCTTGATACGCTGCTTGGATTATAATTATGCTGAGATCTGTCAATATAGAAAATATCGCAATTATTGAGAAGGCAACCGTTGAGTTTTCGGAGGGGCTTAATATTCTTACCGGTGAAACGGGTGCGGGTAAATCCATACTTATTGATTCAATAAATGCAGTAACAGGCGAGAAGACCTCACGCGAGCTTATCAGAACAGGTGAAAGCTTTGCGGAGGTAAGTGCATTTTTTGACGGTATTTCCGATAACGTGAAAAATAAGCTTGCCGAAAACGGCTTGCCCGTTGAAGCAGACGGTACTCTTCTTTTGCAAAGACGTCTTTCAAAGGACGGGAAGAACGTATGCCGGATAAACGGTGCGGCAGTTACCGTTTCAATGCTCAGAAATATCGGCTCAAGCCTTATAAATATTCACGGACAGAGGGATTCTCAGTTTTTGCTTGACAGCGAAAGACATATAGAGTTTCTTGATCGCTTCGGCGGAGTGTTGCCGCTTGTTGAGGATTACCGTGAAAGCTTCAACAGACTCAATGAGATCAGAAGTGAAATAAACAGCCTCAGTATGGATGAGGCATATAAGGAAAGACAGACGGATATGCTGTCTTATCAGATAAAGGAACTGGAAAATGCAGGAATAAGCGTGGGCGAAAAAGCGGCGCTTACTAAGAAAAAGAACATCCTCAACAATTCAAAGAAGCTTACCGATGCTCTGCGTGCGGCATATTTTGCTCTTGAGGGGGATGCAGAAACTGACGGAGCAGTAAGGCTTATAGCTTCTGCTGTATCAGGAATAAGCTCTGTTGAATCACTTGCAAAGGGCTTGGATGCTCTGGGCGAAAAGCTTTCCGATGCCAATGCCGTTGTAGAGGATTGTGCAGGACTTCTTGACGACGTATTAAGACAGCTTGATAATATAGACGGAAATATAGACGAAATAGAAGCACGCCTTGACGTGCTTTACAGACTTTCAAAGAAATACGGTGATACAGAGGAGGATATGCTCTCTTTTCTTGAAAAGGTGAGAAAGGAGCTTGATTCCATAAGCTTTTCCGATCAGAGAATAGCTGAATTGACCGTAATTTATGACTGCATTCTTGCCGAGTGCCGTGAAAAGGCCGCCGTAATTTCTCAGAAAAGAAAAAATGCGGCAAAGCAAATGTCATCGGCAATAAAATATGAGCTGAGCTTCCTTGATATGCCCTCCTGTGTATTTGCGGCAGATATAAAGGACACACAGCTTTATGAAAACGGAGCGGACAGCGTGGAGTTCCTGATTTCCGCAAATCCCGGAGAAGAGCCGAAGCCTTTGAGTAAGGTGGCATCGGGCGGCGAGCTTTCAAGAATAATGCTTGCCATGAAGACTGTTCTTGAAAAGGACGGCGGAGCGGATACTCTAATTTTCGATGAAATAGATACGGGTGTCAGCGGCTCTGCCGCAAGACGCATCGCAATAAAGCTTTCAGGTGTTTCAAGGAATTCACAGATTCTTTGTATTACCCATCTTGCACAGATAGCGGCATTTGCAGACAGTCATAAGCTTATCCGCAAGGAGATTCTTGACGGAAAGACATTTACGAGAATAACAGAGCTTACAGAGGATGAGCGTCCTTATGAGCTTGTCAGAATGACCTACGGTAACGATGCTTCTGACGTGCATCTTGAATCTGCAAAAAAAATGATAGAATCCGCAGGACAGGATAAATAATCACCTCTTGTAAGGCTTGTAAATATTAAACGAAAAGGGGAGCTGTTATGAATCTTTATATCAAGCAGAAGGTTTTTTCTTTTAAGGATAAGTTTAATGTTTTTGACAGCGACGGCTGTGTAAAATACGTAGCAGAGGGTGAGCTCTTTTCTCTCGGAAAAAAGCTTCATATAAAAGATAACAACGGCTCTGAGGTAATTTATATAAGACAGAGGCTTGTGACGTTTTTGCCTAAATACGAAATATCGGTTCTTGGCGGTACACCCGTTGAAATTGTCAAAAATATCGCATTCTTCAAGCATGAATATTCCATACCCGATTGGAATATAAAAATTCACGGAGATTTTTTTGCTCACGAATATTCCGTTGAGCGTGACGGATATGAAATTGCCCGTCTTTCAAAGGAATGGCTTTCGTGGGGCGACACCTACAACATAAATATCAACAGCCCCCGGGACGAGCTTATCGCACTTGCGAGTATTCTTGTTGTGGATTGCTGTATGGAGGTACAGAATAATGCAAAACGCTCTTAAATTCAATAAAAACGGAAAATTTGTAATTATGCAGGTTGCGGATGCTCAGGATCTTCATTTCGTTCGTCATACGATGCTGAGAATGCTTGATAAGGCTTATGATACCGTAAATCCCGACCTTGTTGTTTTTGCAGGTGACAATATTCTCGGAAATCACCTGAAGGATGCCCGCTTCGGAACCCGTGTGGTCATCCACGATAAGGAGGGCGAATATAAGAGAATGAAAAAGGCAATATCTTATATTTGTGAGCCTCTTGAGGAAAGAAAAATTCCTTTTACAATGATTTACGGTAATCACGACGACGTAAACCGCATAACAAAGGATGAGCAGGCAGACATATATAAGTCATATTCCATGTGTGTAGGTCTTGATAATCCCGACAAGTCTGTTGACGTTGATACCTTCAATATGCCAATATATTCTCAGGACGGCAAGAAAAAGCTTTTTAACCTCTGGCTTCTTGACTGTGCGGGAGAAAATAAGGAAACAAAGCTCTGCTATGAAGCTGTGCTTCCCGAAACAATTGCGTGGTATAAGAGAGTCAGCGCCGAGCTTCGCGAGGAAAACGGCGGAGAGCCTCTTCCTTCTCTGATGTTTCAGCATATTCCCATGCCTGAAAGTGCATCACTTCAGATTGAATGTGATAAAAACGATCCTCTTGCAATTCCTTTCTATGAAAAGGGCGAGCTCAAAAAATATGTAAAGCTTGATCCCGAAAGGGCCCACGGGCACCTCGGTGAGCAGATGTGCGTGCTTCACGAGAACTACGGACAGCTTGAAGCCTTACAGGAAATGGGAGACGTTAAGGCTGTTGTTTATGCCCACGATCACCTCAATAACTTTATCGGTGAGCACGACGGCATCAGAGTCATTCAGTCCTCCTGTGCCTCCTTCAGATGCTACGGCAATCATTTAAGAGGCGTGCGAGTTTTTGAAATAGATGAAAAAGATCCCGGAAACTTCAAAACGTATTTTATTACCTATTGGGAGCTTTGCGGAACAGGTCTTCTCAGTAAAGCCGCCCATCTCTGGGATGCGGATGAATGTGAGGAGAAAAAAATTGCTCTCCTTATCGGAGCAGGCACCGCCGCCGCTCTTACAGGTGTCGGAGCCGCCGCAGCAAAGCTTATAAGGAGAAAAAATAATGGATAATCTTACAGAAAAGCAAATCAGCTCTGAGTCTGTTTTCAAAGGACGTCTTCTTGACGTATACCGTGATAAGGTAATGCTGCCCAACGGAAACACCTCAACAAGAGAATATATTAAGCACGTGGGTGCTGCCTGTGTGGTTCCCGTTGATAATGACGGTAATGTAATTATCGAAAAGCAGTTCAGATATCCCTTCGGTGCAGTTCTTACGGAAATTCCCGCAGGAAAGCTTGATTCAAAGCAGGAGCCTCATCTTGATGCGGCTCTCAGAGAGCTCAAAGAGGAAACGGGTTATGAAGCAGAAAAAATGGTGTATCTCGGCGAATTTTATCCTACCTGCGCCTATTCAGATGAAATAATTCATATGTATCTTGCTTTTGGTCTTATACAAGGTGAGCAGAAGCTTGACGATGATGAATTTGTCGGTGTGGAAAAAATGCCACTGGAGGACGTTGTTAAGGAAATAATGAACGGTAATATTCCCGACGGAAAAACTCAGACAGCAATTCTTAAGGCATATTTATATCTTAAGGAAAATTTCTGATTAAAATAAAAAATAAACGGTACGGACTTTTACAGCTGAGTCCGTACCGTTCGTATTTTTACGATATATTTTATTCTTCTTCTTTTTTATATTTACTTGCAAGGGTGGTATAGCCCATGGCATTCATCTTGTTACCCATTATCTGCTGAGGAGAAACCTCTTTGATAACGGCTGCGGGGACGCCGGCAACAAGTGAGTTGGGGGGGACAACGGTTTTTGCTGTAACCACGGCACCTGCCGCAACAATGGAATTTTCACCGATAACCGCACCGTCAAGCACAACGCTTCCCATTCCTACAAGCACGTTATCACCGATTGTCGCACCGTGAACAAGAGCATTGTGGCCCACCGTAACACTGTTACCGATAACTGCGGGATCCTTCATACCTACGTGAACCGTAGCGTTATCCTGAATGTTTGAATTTTTTCCTATTGTAATGCTGCACATATCGCCTCTGAGAACGGCACTGTACCATACGGAGCTGCCTTCGCCGATGGTGACGTCTCCGATAACGGTTGCGTTTTCAGCAATAAATGCCTTTTCGTCAATAACGGGGGCTTTTCCTGAAAAAGATCTGATCATAATTTTCTCTCCTTGCGCTTTTTCTAAATTGTAACATATATAAGGGTATTAATCAATAATACAAAAAAACTTATAATGTGGGAAAAAACTCAAAAATATTGACTTGTGTTCTTTTTTATTTTATTATTAAATTAATATTCAAACGGAGGAATTTACAATGAAGATTATTCTTGTCGGCGCAGGCTCTATAGGCGGAACAACCGCAACAATGCTCAAGGAAAAGGGACACGATATTGAAATCGTTGAAGCAAACCACGAAAGAGCAGAAAAAATACGTAATGAGGGAATTACTCTTACAGGTGCTCTCGGAAACCATACACAGAAATTCACTGTTTATGAAAGTATTGATGAGCTTACTTCAGTTTATGATGTTTGTATTATTGCAACAAAATATTTCGCACTTGCCGCAGTTGCAGAGAAAATGCTTCCCCACGTAAAGGCTGACGGTATTTTTATGTCAATGCAGAACGGTATCTGCACAAAGATTCTTTCCGATGTCGTAGGCACGGATAAGGCTGCAGGCTGTATGATCGGCTTCGGTGCAACAATGCTTCCCAACGGTGACGTTAATGTTACCTCAGGCGGTGAGCTTAAAATCGGTCGAGTAAACGGTGTGATTGATGATAAGATCACAAAGCTCGGTGAGATCTACAAGGCTCTTCTTCCCACAAAGGTTGTCGACAATATTGATGCTCAGCTTTATTCAAAGCTCATAATAAATTCCTGCATAAATTCAATTGCCGCACTTACAGGTGAGTGTGTCGGAGTTATGCTTACAGCTGATGCCGCAAAGTCCATCTTCCTTGAAATCGCAAGAGAAGCTACCTACGTTTCAAAGAAAATGGGACTTAAGGTGCCTCCCTATGCAACGGTTCTCAATTATAATCTTCTTCTTATTTCAAACGCAAATTGGTTCAATTCAATTGCCAAGCTGCTTGTAACAATCGTCGGCAAAAAGTTCGGTGACGTACGTCCTTCAACCTTACAGTCTCTTGACAGAGGTGAAAAGACTGAAATCGATATCTTCAACGGTTACATTGTAAAGCAGGGCAAGCAGTACGGTGTTCCCACTCCCGTTAACGATCAGATCTATGAATTTATCAAGAAGATCGAAAACGGCGAAGCAGTATCCTCGATGGATAATCTCAAAAAGATAAAGTTCTGATAATAAAACAAGAGCTGTAAAAAAACGAGGTTTTTTTGCAGCTCATTTTAACAGGGAAAAGACATTCTGCAAAAGCGATGAGACACTTTGCTGTTCATCCGTGTGTGAATTCCCTTGATTCGGTGAATTGATATGAAAAAAGATATAATAAAATTCAATAAAGACGGTAAGCTTAAAATAATGCATATTACCGATACTCATATAGAGGATGATAATATAGATGCTTCTCTTTTTCTCATTGACGAGGCATGCGCAAGAGAGCTTCCCGATATAGCGGTTGTTACGGGAGATAACGTGCTTAATTACGATGATCCTGAAAAGACGAAGAGCTATATACGCAGATTCCTTGATATTTTTACAAGACACTCCGTTCCCGTTGCAGTGACCTTCGGTAATCACGATTCGGAAAGAGGTCCTCTTTCAAGAAGCGAGCTGATGCTTTTCTACAGTTCCTTTGACTGTCACGTAGCAGATGCACAGGGCAAAAAACCCTTCTCTTCCGGCACCTATAATGTTCCCGTGTTATCCTCGGACGGCTCGACGGTTAATTTCAATCTGTGGGTTTTCGATTCGGGTGACTATGACAAGGACGGAAATTACGGCTGTATGAGCCTTGAGGACGTTTTGTGGTACAAAAAAAGCTCGGATGAAATAAGAGAGAATAATAACGGTAATACAGTTTATTCACTCGGCTTTCAGCATATTATCGTGCCCGAGGTCTATGATGCTCTGAAAAAGGCAGACAAAAAGAGGCTTTATTCCTTTAAGCATATAATCAACAAGGATGAATATTATATGTTTTCTCCTGATGGTGTGAACTTCGGAACTCTTAACGAAACACCCTGCTCAGGTGGTGAAAACTTCGGACAGTTTGATGCAATGGTTGAAAAGGGAGACGTGCTTGCCGTATTTTCCGGTCACGACCACACAAATGCCTTCGGTGTAAAGCATAAGGGAATCGATATCGTAAATTCGCTGAGCACGAGAAGTCAGTCTGATCGCTTTTCCTCTCAGTACGGCTACAGAATAATTGAGGTTGATGAAAAGGACACCTCCCGCTACACCACACGTGTTGAACGCTGGTACAATATGTTTACCCTTTCACGTATTGCCGAAATAAAGAAAAGCGGCAATGAAAAGGGGGCAAAAATTGCTTCGGGAGTAAAATTCAGAGGGCTTGTGCAGAGATTTATGACAAAAACAGGCAGAGTCTTCTCTGCAGCCGTAACAGGAAGACAAAATACATACAAGCATTGATATGCAAGGCAGATCAAAAGGAGCAGTGAAAATTTTTCGTTTTTCACTGCTTCTTTTTTTGCTTTAAAATAAAGGATATGTGTGGTATAATTATTTTGTTTAAAACAATACGGAGGAGAAAAAAGTGCAAATAAGAAAATACGAGCCAAAGGACGCAGAGGCACTACGCTACGTATGCCTTTACTGTGACGGCTTTGAAAATTTTTCGGATGACACAAAGAACTTTATTTTGTCAACCTATTGCGACTATTATATTGAAACCGAGCCCCATAACTGCTTCGTTGCGGCGGATGAAAACGATAATGCGATAGGCTATGTTTTATGTGCCGAAAATGCTGACAGCTTCCTTGAGGTATTCAGCAGAGAATATTTTACGAGAATAGCTGAAAGTCATACCTCAGGCAGATATTATGCAAGAGAATCCGTAGTCCCTATAGAAAAGTACAAGGATGAATATCCCGCTCATCTTCATATTGATATTCTGAGTGAATATCAGCGAATGGGAATAGGGCACAGGCTTCTTGATGCTCTTTTTGAGCATCTTAAAGATATCGGTGTTAGCGGAATAATGCTCAGTATGTCTGAAAAAAACGAAAAGGCTGCGGCATTTTATGATAAATACGGCTTTTCTCTTATTGAAAAAAGCGGTGACACTCTTATTTACGGTAAAAAAATCAAATAAGCTTTAAGGAGATATAAAAATGAAAAAGCATCTTGAATATCTTGATAATCTTCAGAAAATTCTTGCTCAGGTAATGGAGATTCAGGCTCCTGCAATTGAAAAATGCGCCAAAGCATTTGCTGAAACGCTGGAAAAAGACGGGAATATTTTCCTTTTCGGTACGGGACATTCACATATGCTTGCAGAAGAGCTTTTTTACAGAGCAGGCGGACTTGTAAAGCTTCAGCCGGTGCTTGAAACAGCTCTTATGCTTCACGAATCCGCATCCAAGAGCACCGAGATAGAGAGACTTGAGGGGTATGCGGAGATTCTGTTTAATTCTTATTCCATGAAGCCCGGTGATACTATAGTTATTGCTTCAAATTCGGGAAGAAACGGTATTCCCGTTGATATGGCATTGCTTGCTAAGGAAAGGGGAATGGCAGTAATTGCTCTTACAAGCATTGCCCACTCAAAGGCAAGTCCCTCTCGCCATAAGAGCGGTAAGAGATTATTTGAAATTGCAGATATTGTGCTTGATAATATGGGACAGCTGGGTGATGCATCCGTTTATTTTCCCGAGCTTTCAAGAAATGCCTGTCCTACCTCAACCAGCATCGGTGCCGCAATTCTTCACGCCGTTGTTGCAGGCTGTATTGAAACTATGCTTGAGGACGGATATTTCCCCGAGGTATTCTCAAGCAGTAACGTTGACGGCGGCG
>JAZOOE010000029.1:0-4406 GCA_045654865.1 Acutalibacteraceae bacterium
TTTCTTCTCTTACGAGTCATTAATGCGCCTTTAATACGTGCCATTGTTAATTACCTCCGTTAAATCTTCTTCTTATTTGTAAGGAATAAGACGCTTGATCTGCTTAACATTGGTCTTGTCAGCAACAGCAGTCTTACGAAGATTTCTCTTTCTCTTCGTTGATTTCTTGTTAAGGATGTGTGATTTGTAAGCATGGCCGCGGATGGGCTTGCCGTTCTTAGAAAGCTTAAAACGCTTCTTTGCGCCGGAGTTTGTTTTGATTTTAGGCATTGTTTTTTCCTCCTGATAATTTTTTTTCGGATGGCTTATTTTGCTGATTTAGCAGCAAGGAACATAAGCATTGTTCTGTTTTCCAGCTTTGCGGGCTTTTCGATATTGCCGAATTCCTGACAGGACTCTGCAAAGGATTGCATAATTTCGAGACCTCTTTCGGGGTGAACCATTTCTCTTCCGCGGAAACGAAGTGAAACCTTTACCTTGTTGCCTGCCTTAAGGAAACGGATAGCATGCTTTACCTTTGTTTCAATATCGTGGGTGTCAATGTTGAGGGTAAGCTGAATTTCCTTGATTTCAACGACCTTCTGATTTTTCTTGGCATCCTTTTCACGCTTTTGCTGATCAAATCTGTACTTACCGTAATCCATGATCTTACACACGGGCGGTGTTGCCTGAGGAGCGATTTTTACAAGGTCAAGACTTCTGTAGGTAGCAGCCTTGAGAGCGTCTGCTGCGGACATAATGCCCAGCTGTTCACCGTCATCCGTTATTACTCGGACTTCCTTATCCTTGATTTCCTCGTTGATCTGAAGTTCCTTAGTAGCTATAAATAAGCACCTCCTAAATAATGTAGAAAAATAAAAGCGGACAACCGAAATTGTCCGCACAAATTTTATGCATAAGGGCAGTTTACGCCGCTTTTATTGCTTAAATTGTTGTGACCTTGAAAAACGGAATTCGCAAGGTGAGACAAATCGGTCTGCTTTATTTACTAATGCATTATAACAGAGTAATCACGGTTTGTCAACACTTTTTTCTTTGTTTTTATTCGACAAAAAAGCCTGTGGGCATTTGTCTGTTTTTCACTAAAATATCCTTTTGGATTTCTGCTTATTGCAAAGGCAGAGTTCTTATGTTATTATATTATGAACACAAATTTTTTCAGATAGGGGGAATATCGGTGGCAGAAGAAAAGAATACAGTTCCGCAGTATTCGGAGGAGCAGCTGCAGTACGTTTATGAAAACAGACGTTACGTCGGCACAAAGGAAACCGTAGGCTTCGTTCTCTGGGATGCGGCGCAGAGTCTTAATATCAACACTTATACCACACGATTCATAACCAACATTGTAAAGATAGACCTTGGCTATCAGACTATTCAGAAGGCTATCAACAGCGTATGGGATATTGTAAACGATATCTTTATGGCTGCAATCGTAGAAAAGACAAGAACCCGTTGGGGTAAATTCAGACCTTATCTTCTCGGTCTTGCCGTTCCCGGCTGTATGGCAACACTGCTTTATTGGTTTATGCCCATTCTTTTTGCGGGCACAACCTCAATGTCGATAGGAAAGTTTATATTCTACATTCTTCTTGAAATTCTCCGTGAGGGCGTAGGCACCTTCCAGGGCATCGCAAGAACGGGTATGCTGGCGACCATAACGCCGCACCCGGTTGACAGAACGAGACTTATCACGATTGCAAACTTTGCTTCGGGTACCTTCGGTGAAAAGCTGCCTGAGCAGATAATGACCGTTATCCTTGACCTTATTGATAACAACGTTTTCAAGGCAGGCAAGAACGGTAAGGAAGCACAGTACCTTATGGCTTTCGTCGGAATGGGCGCATTTACCACTCTCGTTTCATCGGGTATGTCCTTCTGGTTCTTTATGAATTCAAAGGAAAGAATCATGCAGTCCGTTCAGACTCCCAGCATCAAGGAATCCGTAAAGTCGATCATCAACAACAAGCCCGTGCTTCTTATGACGCTGTCAGACTTCCTCGGCGGCTTCGGTATATCGGGCAGTAAGTCGGACTATTACATAGACGTTCTTCACTTTGCTTCAATGACAATGCTTGCAGGTATCCCCGCAGCACCTCTGTCACCCGTATCCTTCTCCTTCGTTCCCTGGTTCAGAAGAAGATTCTCTTCACGTCTTCTTTACATTGTCAGCAACCAGATCGGCGGTATTCTCTACGTTTTCGTATTCCTCTTCGGATGCATCGGCTTCAACCCCAAGACCTTCAAGGGCGGTC
The DNA here is from genome assembly GCA_045654865.1 of Acutalibacteraceae bacterium. Lineage (GTDB taxonomy): Bacteria > Bacillota > Clostridia > Oscillospirales > Acutalibacteraceae > RUG806. Next base: position 2,253 of record JAZOOE010000029.1, read on the forward strand.
TTTACAGAAATAAGTGGGCTATGCTTTTTGCTATGGCAACATGGGAGCTTATCTGGACTCTCTTCTACGGTCTGAAGTCTGTTATCGGAACAGAGCTTTACAACGAATCCATGGACTACTGCGAATGGAAGAACGGCTACAGAACAGAGGCTATGACCTCCGTTGCAAAGGGCCTTGCTGCAAAGGTTTCTCAGGCAGTCAGCGGTGTTGTTACAACTGCTCTTAAGAAGCTGGTTAACTATGATCAGGATGCTTATACCTCAGGTAAGGAGCAGCCCGACTACGTTAAGTTCTATCTCTTCGCTATGTTTACCATTATTCCCTTCCTTACAGGCTCATTCGGTATCATCCCCATGCTCTTCTATGACCTCCACGGTAAGAAGAAGGAACAGATGTATGCAGAGCTTCTTGAAAGAAGAAAGCAGGCATCCATCGCAGCCTCCGACGGTGATACAGAGGCTATTGCCGAGCTTGAGGAAAGACTTAAGGCAAGCAGAGTAAACAAATAAAAAATGATTTTCGGAGATTGTAAAGAGCCTGCGGCTTTTTACAGTCTCTTTTTTTGCTTTTCCCCCGGCGGTAAATTTCAGGTTTTATATTGTAAAACAAAAAGCAATATGATAATATAAATTATATATACGCGAAAAGGAGGCGCTTCTTTGGCTGAGGAAAACAAAAGCACCGCTGAATTGATGTCTGAAAATGCCGGATACGTGTATGAAAACAGACGCTACGTGGGCGGTAAGGAAACCATGGGCTTTGTTTTATGGGATGCCGCACAGAGCCTTAATATCAACACCTACAGCACAAGATTCATTACGAATATCGTAAAAATAGATCTTGGATATCAGACGATAGTTAAAACCGTAAACAGTATATGGGATATGGTAAACGACGTTTTTACTGCGGCAATTGTTGAAAAAACAAGAACCCGCTGGGGAAAATTTAGACCATATCTTCTTGCGCTTGCATTTCCCGGATGCTTTGCAACGCTTCTTTATTGGTTTATGCCTTTGCTTTTTGCCGGCAAGCCCGCTATGAGTGCAAGCAAGTTTATTTTCTATCTTATGCTGGAAATTGTCCGCGAGGGTGTGGGCACCTTCCAGAGTATTGCAAGAACGGGTATGCTTGCCACCATAACGCCGCATCCCGTTGACCGTACAAGGCTTATTACCGTTGCCAACTTTGCCTCGGGCTTTTTCGGAGAGAAGCTTCCCGAGCACGGTATGACGATTCTGCTTGACCTTATAGATAATAAGGTTTTCAAAAACGGAATGTCCCATGAAAGTCAGCTTACGGGTGCCTTTGTGGGAATGGGTGCCGCAACCACCATCATTTCATCTGCGATGTCCTTCTGGTTCTTTATGAACTCCAAGGAACGAATTATGCAGTCCGTCAAGACTCCCAGCATCAGGGATTCGCTCCGCTCAATTGCAAATAATAAGCCTATGCTTTTGCTCACCGTTTCCGACTTCCTTGCAAATTTCGGAATCTCGGGCAGCAAGCAGGATTATTACATCGACGTTTTGCACTTTGCTTCAATGACACTTGTTGCAGGTCTTCCCGCCGCACCCTTGTCACCCATATCCTATTCCTTCGTGCCCTGGTTCAGAAGAAAGTTCTCCTCCCGTCTTCTCTATATCGTAAGCCGCAATATCAGCCACTTCTTACACATCTTCGTGTTCCTGTTCGGCTGTATCGGCTTCAATCCCAAAACGTTCAAGGGCGGACTTTACAGAAACAAGCTTCCCATGTTCTTTGCTATGGCTATCTGGGAGCTTATCTGGACGCTCTTCTACGGACTTATGTCCGTTATCGGAACGGAGCTTTACAACGAATCCATGGACTATTGTGAATGGAAGAACGGCTACAGAACAGAGGCTATGACCTCCGTTGCAAAGGGACTTGCCGCAAAGGTATCAGCCTCCGTCAGCGGTGTCGTTACCACGGCTCTTAAAAAGATGGTCAACTACGATCAGGATGCGTACACCTCAGGCAAGGAGCAGCCCGATTACGTTAAATTCTATTTGTTTGCTATGTTCACCATCGTTCCCGCCATAACGGGAACCCTCGGTATCATCCCCATGCTCTTCTATGACCTCCACGGTAAGAAGAAGGAACAGATGTATGCAGAGCTTCTTGAAAGAAGAAAGC
>JAZOOE010000030.1:0-2859 GCA_045654865.1 Acutalibacteraceae bacterium
TGCCCCATTTCGCATCTGACCTTACCCCATACGGTGTTCTCGTCACCGCGGCAGAATTCCACGAGGTCAAGCATATCGTCTATATAGCTCTGAAATTCGGGAGAATCCGTTGCAACGGCAGGTCTGCCTCTCATCTGACAGTAAAGTCCGCAGTTGATAACGGGAACGCCTATTGCACCGATGTCCTCAGCAAGCAGGAAATATTCATAGAAGCCAAGTCCGTACGTCATAAAGGAGGGATATTTATCCTCGGTTGCCGCGAGATCCGTCCAGAGGTTCGTGCTCTGAAGTCTTGCGGCTACGTCACCGTAGGTGCCGCCCCAGAAAAGCGGATCACGGTTTTCGTCAACGCCTATTGAATCCTTCCAGTCATAGGCATTTTCCATATCGTAGCCCTCTATTATACAGCCGCCGGGGAAGCGCAGGAACTTGGGCTCAAGCTCCTCAAGCATTTCGCCCAGATCCTTTCTCATTCCGTTTTCTCTGCCCTTGTAGGTGTCCTCGGGGAACATGGAGATCATATCAAGGAAAACCTCGCCGCTGTCAATGAGAAGCTGGAGGGTAACGCCCTGATGTGCGCTTACGGGAGAGGTGAGGGTGAGCTCATATTTGCTCCATTGTGATGTGTCCTCGTTTGCCTTTACGACAGCCTCTGCACTGACCTCGCCGTTTACTGCAAGTCTTACGGTAAAGCTGCCCTTATAGCCTGCGGGAGCCTTTGCATAGAACGAAACGTTATAGTCTGCGTTCTCCTCTATGCTCATACCCTCAAGAAAGCCTCGGTTTTCAATACCTGCGGGCGCCGCTGAGTCATTTTTCATCACAAGATAATTTTTGTTGTTCATATTGAGGTAATTTGCCTTATCGTCCTTTATGACTTGAAGCGAAGCGCCGTTTACGCTGCTCCAGGCATAAAGCTCGTCGCCTGCACAAATCTCTGTGTACTCAAAGGAGCGGTTTGCGATTTTTTCAGCGTAAAGACCGCCGTCAGCCGCAAAGTTGATATCCTCGAAGAAGATACCGAAAAGGAGCTCACTTATATCGTGAATGCGGTTATCGGGATCAATGCTGAGAGTGTAATCTGAGTTTGCCGCATCATAGGCAAAAATTTTGTTTTCCTCAACGACGTCGGTGTCTGCGGGACAGAAAAGCCCCGTCATTGAGGTGATGATTGCCGTGAAGAAAGCAAGGACAGATCTGAAAAAGCTGATGATAGAATACTTCATTTTTTTATTCTCCTTGAATTTAGGGAAAAGTTTTTTATCCTTAGTATATAATAAGAAAAAATGACAATGCCGTCAAGTCAAATGTGAATATAAGTTTTGCATCACTTTTGTAATAAAGTGTTGAATTCCCCCAAAAAACAGAGTATAATTAGTTAATTATATTTTTTCGGGAGTAATGATATGAGCAAAAAGAAGAGATTAATGGTTGATACGGCGGCTATAATGTTTTCGTCTCTCAGCTCTGAGGCATGGGGACGTACCTTCCGCTACAGTGCATATTTTAAGAATACCGTTGATGCCGCGGCTCTTAAGGAGGCGTGCCGTCAGCTGAAGCCTTATTATCCCTCTTTATACGCTTATCTTGAGCACGGCTTTTTCTGGAACCGTCTTGTGCTTACCGACACTCTTCCCGAAATTGTCCCCGAGGACGAAAGAGGAATGCGCCCCATAACTATGAGAGGGGATAAGACTCCCGATTTCAGACTTACATATTCCGACAGCCGTATAAATATTGAATGCTCACATTCTCTCGGTGATGGAAAGGGCATAATCATATATTTCAAGGCGCTTCTTGCACGTTATCAGGAGCTTTGCAACGGTGACACCGGGGAATATAAGACCTCTGAGGATCCCACGGTGAATATAGAGGATGCTTTTAAGGCTCATTACGATAAAAACGGTGAAAAGGAAAAAAATGACGATACAAAGGCATTTCACTTCCCCGAGGAATATGAGGATGGCTTCACCAAGCTTTTGTTCGCCGAAATGAGTACCTCTCACGTAAAGACTCTTGCGCATAAGCATAATATGACCATTACGGAATATCTTACCGCCGCGCTGATGCTCGGTATCATAAGAAGCAACCCCACCCCCGTTACCGAGCCCATAACCGTTGCCGTTCCCGTAAATCTCAGAAGATTTTTCCCCACTATGTCCGTAAGAAATTTTACCGTGCAGACCTTTATCACCTTTGATCCCAAGGGACGCCGTGACGTTACCTTAGAGGAGATACTTGATGCCACAAGAGGACAGCTGAGAGCTCAGATCAAGCCCTCGGAGCTTATTAAAAAGGTCAATAAATACGGCTCTCTTGTAAGCAATCCCGTTATAAATATTGTTCCCAATATAATAAAACAGCCCGTAATGAGAAAAATGCAAAGGGATACCCACGCGGGCGTTACCACCATATTCACAAACTACGGAGCATGCTCTCTTCCCGAGGTGCTTCATTCTCAGGTTGAAAAGCTGCAGTTCGTAAACGGCGACACAAGAAGCTACGGATTGGCAGTAACCTGCTCGTGTATCGGCTGGGAGGATACACTTTCACTGTGCTTCTCAAGAGCCAACAAGGACACCGTATGGTATGACGCCTGCATCAACGTGCTTTCACAGCAGGGACTTGAGATCACAACGGACGTAATAGAGGGCTATTGGAAATAAACCACTCAGAGGAAGTAAAGAGTGCACATAGGGTGACGGTAGTAATCCGAATCATGCCTGAAATCAAGCCCTTTCAGCGCTTTTCGGCGTTTCGGCTTTGAAAGGCGTCAGCCTTTCGGCACCCTCAACAACCAAAAATCATCTGAAAAATCTTTGATTTCAGGTCGAAGATTTTTTCTCGGGAGGATTTTTG
>JAZOOE010000031.1:0-1798 GCA_045654865.1 Acutalibacteraceae bacterium
AGTTGCGCAGGCAATGCTTGAGCAAGGAATTATATAAAAAAAATACAAGCTCTGTCTCAGACAGAGCTTATTTTTTATCCTCAATTTTCCATAGGTTCACCGAGCCTTGATCTCGGTTCAATAGTATTTTTTATACAGATCTATTCTGTATAAACAGTTATCCTCCATATCCGCAAAAAAACACAGCACATCAATATCTTGAATATGAACTGTTTCCTGCTTGTTATTGGTTTCATTCACCCAGTTCTTGCTTATTAAAACATATCTGATTCCACGGACGTTCTGCAAATTTAACAGTAATTCTCTAAGCTCTTTTAATTCATTTTTATGAGTATGTTTTTGCCCTTCGGCAGTATGGCAATCACAGTGATTACGAGTAATTCTGTAGCTGCTGTCGCAACCTGCAACGCATTCATTTACCGCTGTCGTATCACCGATTCTGAAATAGAATCCTGTGTTTTTTATTACTTTATTATAATCATCGGCATTTATTCCATCGTTAACGGCACCGTAAAGAAAATAGCACATAAAATCACCTCTGAGCATATCATGCAACGTTTTAAATGTTTTTCAATCTTTATCCTACCTCGTCAGGCAGATCTTACTGTCTTCAGACGATACTTGCTTGAAGCCGTCGTATTAAGAGTTGATTCACCCGCTCATAAACTTATTCGACAATAAATCCGTATAGCACAAAATAAACGAGGAAAGCCATACAGCTCTCGCAACGAAAAAATTGCGGAACGCCCTTACGAACACTCCGCTTATACAACCGTTTTTTTCTGAAAACCAATAATTAATATCTGTTAAGCCAGACAGCCATATCTGATTCCTCTCTGTTTGCAAAACCGAAATACGGAATCAGCTTAATTTTAACATTCTGAACCTTTTCATTATCAACAGGTGAATATAGAATGTCGGATTCTGCTATCTTTATCAGCTGTGCCGTCAGAGTACAGCAATCAAAGAAGCTGTCATACTCACATTGCGGATCAAAACAGTTCTTATCAATACGAAGAGAATAATGCTTTATTCCCGGATTATAGCATTCCTCGTAGCAGTAAAGCACGGGGCCTCTCATTACGGCAAGCTTTCCCCCATCAGCTCTTACAAGCGAAGCGGCACTGTAAAGCACGGGACGCATTAAAAACTCAAGATCAACACAAAAATCATCCGACGAAACATAAATTTTTGCATATCCGCAAGCAATATCGTAAGCCTCTGATATCTTATACTCCTTACACCAACCGGGAATTCTGCATAAAAGTGTTTTACCCTTTGCATCCCGTACGAAAATCCGAATATTTCCGTTTTTCGGATATTCGGTGGAAAGACTCACCTTTATGCCATTTATTTCAGCATCACACGGAATATACTGATGAACAACGACGCTATCCTCTTTTTCGGAGAATATCTTATCTCCGATGCTTGCGAAAAAGCGCGTAACGTTGGGAGGACAGCAGCTGCAGCTGAAAACCTCCTGACGCCTTGTTATGGGAAGTCCGTCGCTTGCTTCTGTCATTGACGTATGTCTTGCTCTGTCTGAAAGATTGATTTCAAGCGGATTGACATAGAAAAAGGATTTTCCGTCAAGAGAAACACCCGAAATAATACCGTTATACATTTCCCTTTCAACAATATCCGCGTACAAAGAATTCAGCTCAGCATCCTTCATTCTGTCAGCAAACATAGAAAGAGCAATTGCGGCACAGGTTTCCGAATATGCAGTATCATTGGGAACGTCATAAGCCACGGTAAACGCCTCTCCGTGCCTACTTGATCCCACACCGCCTGAAAT
>JAZOOE010000032.1:0-3270 GCA_045654865.1 Acutalibacteraceae bacterium
CAAGAGTATTAAAGCCATTCTTTGTTACGAGAGCCTCAGCCTCACATGTTCCGGGTACAACTACGCGTCCTTTAAAAGTTTTCATATTTATTTAACCCCCTTTGTAATACAATCAAGAATCTCGGAATTTGTGTAATAACGAGAGGTGGTGTATGTTCTGAGCTTATTTGAGTTAGTGATAACGGGCTTTTTGCCGCATAACGGATTATTCATATACATAAGAGGACAAATATAGCTGAGAATTACACCTGTGTTCTCAAGTCTCTTTGCATAAGACGTCTTGTTGAATTTTTCAACAACTGCGGGAGCGGCTGTAAATACCGTAGGAATAACAACCTTACTCTTACCTGCAGCCTTAAGACCTGCTTCAACCTTTTCTGTCCAGTCTATAAGCTGAGAATAAGTAAGATGAGGACAACCGATAAAGCAAAGTTTGGGTGTTGCATCGGGATCTTTCCAGATTACAGGATAATTGTTCTTAACTCTCTCCAGTTCAGCATCATCAATAACGTACACCTGAGCGTTTTCAGCAATAAGCCTTTCGCCCATTTCAACTGCTTCGGGAGTAAGACCGTCAATATGATAAAGACCAACAGCACCGTTTGATGCTGTAGCTGCACCGAAATCCTTAAGATATGCCTTTGCATCGTCATTAAGCTCGTTGCCGATCCACTTATCGAGGCCCTTAACATAAGGAACGTCCTCCATAACCTTCATACCGATTGCAGAACCGAGAACCTGAGCCTCGGGAATTTTGTCGGTTTTAACCTCAATAATCCAAGTAGCCTTTCTTCCCTCATCAGTAAGCAGACCGAAATAAGGAACGTAACCGACAATAGAACCGAAAAGATCAATAATGCCGGAGTTTCTGTTACAACGAGCACCGAGAACGGAGTTTGCATAAACAACTGCACTCGATTCTGCCCATGAAAGAATATCACCCTTTTTGGGGGTATTGCCGACTTCATCAAGATAACATGTACAAGTATAAGCAGAATCACTTACAAGGCCCATCTTCTGAAGCTGTCCGTCATACATTTCCTGAGCAGAATACATAAACTTGTTGAAGATAAGATTCTCAAGGAAGCTTGCGGGAACCTTCTTATCCAGAGGTCTGGGGTCAACGGAAAACTGCTGTCCTGCTACGACACCGTCACTGATAAGTCTGTCCATAAGCTCGTAAACAGGCTTCATTACCTTGATACCGAAGCTTGTAACAAGATGTCCTTTCTTTCCTGTTACGGGAACCATCTTGGTTGCACCGAAGGTTTCACCGTACATAACCAAGGTCTTCATAATTTTTGCCATTGTTTCTCCCTGCTCACCGTTAAGAAGGGCAAGCTGTTCAGGAGTAAGTTCAATTTTGTAGTCAGCCACAAAACTCATCCTTTCAATAAATAATCGAAATTTGCAATTTGACATTATAATTATATCAAAACAATTACTAATTTCAAGATAATTTTTAATTAAATCTGTATAAAGAAAAAAAACTTCCCGAAAGAAGTTTTTTATCCGTATTCAACTATCCTGTCGGCATAATTTACAGTACATACGTTAATGTCGACAACTCCGTTTACACCGCTTACACTGCCGTCAGCAGTGTATTGCCACATTTTATAATCATACAAAAATGACGGATAGCTGCCGTATTCAGCCAACCAGAAATCGTATTCTGCCAGCTTTTCAAGATCATATTCAAAATATCCGATCTCACAATTAAAATAGATTATCGGCGTGTATCCCGCAGCAGACACAGTCGAACAAAAGGCATAGGCGCATTCCGTAATCTGCGCGCCGGTCATATGGGCAGTTCTCGCTTCAGCATTATCAACATATTCCCAATCGTAGGCAACGGGAAACGTAATATTGAGACCTTTAATGGTATCGAGAACAAGCAGAGCTTCTTCAATGGCCTCAGCAGAATTTGTTGCCTGAGAATAGAAATAAACCCCAATCGCCAATCCGGCTGCAACTGCACCGTTGTAATGCTCGAAGAACATATCGTCTATCTCCATTATGCCTTTCGATCCGTATCCACGATAACCGACTCTGAGCATAACAAAATCAATATTATCCGCCTTGACGCTGTTCCAATCTATATCGCCCTGAAAAACAGAAACATCAATTCCTGTAAGAAGCATCTGCTGATTATCCGAGTAACACATCCTGCCGTTTTCATCTGTATAAAACAGCAAAGGATCCAGAGTGCTTTCCTCAACGTTATCGTGAACAGGAACAAAATCTCCGTTCACATCAGTTGCATAAGGATATCTGTATTCATCAGTTGTAGCTTCTTGAAAATGTAAAAATGTACATCCTGTTAAAAACCAAAATGCAAAAAAAACGGAAAGCAGTTTAATTTTCATATATACCTCAAAAAAAGCGCATATTATAACATCACAGATGCCATTATATACGCTTTTTCTTATCATATCAACAGTAAAATATTAACAATTGTTTAATTATCTCGGCTATCCTCGGAAATCTTGTTAAGATCATAAGGCGTAGTCTGATAAACAAAATAATTAAGCCAATTGCAATATAATAAATTAGCGTGTGCGCGCCACCTGACAACAGGCTCGTTGTCGGGATTATCATCAGGAAAATAATTGACGGGAACCTTTATATCCAATCCCTTGTTAACATCACGGTCATACTCCTCCTTAAGTGTTAAGGGATCGTATTCAGAGTGTCCCATTACAAAAACCTGTCTTCCTCTTTTTGTAACTGCACAGTATACTCCTGCTTCAGGTGAAGATGCAAGCACCTTCAATTCGGGATGACTTTCAATATCTTCCCTTCTAACACTTGTATGACGGGAATGAGGCACCCAAAAATTATCATCAAAGCCCCTGAATAAAATGGAGCGCTTATAATCAACCGAATGCTCGAAAACACCGAACATTTTTTCATCAAGATCATATTTTTGTATACCGAAATGATAATAAAGTCCTGCCTGAGCGCCCCAACAGATATGGAAGGTGCTGTGAACATGTGTTTTGCTCCACTCCATTATCTCACAAAGTTCATTCCAATAATCAACCTCTTCAAAGGGCATCTGCTCAACGGGAGCACCGGTGATTATCATACCGTCAAAATATCTGTCCTTAACGTCTTCAAAAGTCTTATAAAAAGCAAGAAGATGCTCAGCGGAAATATGCGTGGGAATATGACTTGCGGTCATTATCAGCTCTAATTCTATTTGCAAGGGAGTATTTCCGAGAATTCTGGAAAGCTGTGTCTCAGTGGCAATTTTTTTCGGCATCAGAT
>JAZOOE010000033.1:0-9524 GCA_045654865.1 Acutalibacteraceae bacterium
TGGCAATTTCAAAATATGCGGCGCTGGCTTATCTTATGTTTAACCTATTTACGCCTCCTTGCTTTGCCGCAATAGGTGCGATGAATTCCGAAATGAAGAGCGCAAAGTGGCTTATGGGCGGTCTTGCTCTTCAGCTTATGACGGGCTTTTCCGTTGCATTTGTTGTATATCAGACGGGCACGCTGATTTCTCAGGGTACACCCGGTGCAGGGTTCTTTCCCGGTCTTGCGGCAGTTATTGCCTTTGCTCTGATAATTACGGTGTTGTGCATAAGAGGCGAAAGGCTTGCAAGAGAAAGAGCCGCAAAAAAGAAAAAATCAAGAATGAACGTACAAGGATAAAATTATGGAAAATATAATTCTTTCAATACTGCTTGTGCTTATAATCGGATGTGCTATACTTTATATTCTGAGACAGAAGAAAAAGGGCAGAAAATGCATAGGCTGTCCCAACGGTAAAAGCTGTAACAAGAGCCGCTGTGATTCCTGCGGCTTTCCCGGTACTGCACAAAGGGAAGCAGAATAAAATGCAGAGGGGCACTGAGCGTTTCGGCTCGTGCCCCTTTTTCGATGAGTTATTTGTTCAGTAGATTGTTGATGAGGTCGGGTGCAACTGCAAGCTCACGAAGAGCGCCCTTGATAAATCTGACGGGGGTTGAGACGGCACCGATCTTTTTAAGTCCGGGAAGTCCGTTGATTTTTGCTATGAGCCCCGCTCTGAACAGATGATAGTCGCTTGAAAGAAATCCCGTATTCAATTCGTAAAACTGCTTCCCGCTGTGTTCGGTAACTATAGCCTTTCCGAATTTGAAGTTTTCATTGGTTGTCGTGGATTTATCCTCAAGAAGAATTCTCTCTTTGTCTATGCCGTGCTTTTCAAGTCTTTCTCTGATGATAAGGGCCTCGCTTTTCGTCTGTCCCTCTCTGAAACAGCCGCCGCAGGCAACAGCAACGGTGGCAGGGTGAGAAAGCAAATATTCGGCTGCCTTTTCAATTCTCTTTACAAGATTTTCGCTGGGTGTCTCGGCTCCGATTATATGACCTCCGAGAATAAAAAGATAGTCAAGCTCTTCGGAGCAGTCCTTTTTTGCTTCTGAGATTATTTTTGCAAGAAATATATTTTCAGCAACGACTATAGTTGTCAGGAATGTGCCGATGGCTGATAATGCGGCGAATGATTTTTTCATAGCTCTACCTCACGTAAGTCTTTTTCTATATAGTATAATACTTTTATTTGAAAGTCAAATTAATAAATTAAAAAAACTCTTGACAAATGAAAAATTATATGCTAATATAAGCGAGTCGACAAAAAGTGTACGATGATATGAGCGGATGTGGCGGAATTGGCAGACGCGCTAGGTTCAGGTCCTAGTGAATGCAAATTCATGTGGGTTCGACTCCCGTCATCCGCACCACTGTTGGGAGTATAGCTCAGCTGGGAGAGCACCTGCCTTACAAGCAGGGGGTCACAGGTTCGAGCCCTGTTGTTCCCACCACGAAAACCTCGTTCTTAGGAGCGAGGTTTTCTTACTTTGCGGCGTTTTGTTCGGAAGCCGATTTTTAGTTTTATGCGTTTATCCGATGCTGAAATTTACCGAAAAGGAGCACGTGCTATGAATATTCTTGTAATTGACGGTCAGGGCGGACAGTTAGGCGGTCAGCTCATAAAGGCAATAGCCGCCTCTTATCCCGACGCACAGCTTACTGCTGTCGGGACTAATGCCACTGCTACTGCGGCTATGATAAAGGCCGGTGCAAAAAAAGCGGCAACGGGTGAAAATCCCGTGGTTGTAGCTTGCCGTAAGGCCGACGTTATCATCGGCCCTGTTGGTATCGTAATTGCCGATGCGTTATACGGAGAGATAACTCCCGTAATGTCCGTAGCTGTAGGGCAGAGCAGTGCCGTAAAGCTTCTCATTCCCGTAAACAGGTGCGAGAACCTTATTGCAGGCGTTCCGAATCTCAGCATTTCGGCGCTTATTGAGGATGCTTTACAAAAGCTTCGGACTATTGTTGACGAAAACGCTTGAATTTATATAAGGTAAATGCTATAATATCGGAGATCCCTCAGAAGAGCGGTCGCAAGAACAGAAGTTCTTATTTAGAGAAAAATCCGATATGTACCGATATTGATGCTATGAAGGTGTTGTTTTCCCCCGAGGGGATAACTGCACCTTTTTTTGTTGAAAAAAAAGCTTTTACGGCTACATAATGCTTGCTTACAGCGGATAAACCGCCATCTGAGACGGGCTGTCTGCGGGTGTTGGCGAAGGCCATCTGCAATGCCGCTTTGTCGGGAAAGGAAAGGAGCTTTTATGAAAAAGAACAACACAACTCTCAATATTGCACTTTCAGCTATGTTTCTTGCTCTGGCGTTTGTTATGCCGTTTCTGACGGGACAGGTGCCTCAGATCGGCTCAATGCTGTGCCCGATGCACATTCCCGTAATCCTCTGCGGATTTATATGCGGGGCTTCCCGAGGACTTGCCGTAGGTGTAGCTGCCCCCCTGCTTCGCTCGCTGATACTCGGTATGCCGCCGTTTTTTCCTACAGCTGTTTCTATGATGTTTGAGCTGGCTGTATATGGCTTTATGTCAGGACTTTTATATCGCGTGCTTCCGAAAACAAAGCTTAATATTTACGTTTCGCTTGTGCTGTCAATGATTGCAGGCAGGCTTGTCTGGGGGATTGTTCAGTTTCTGTGCATGGGACTTGATACCGCAAAATTCGGACTTTCCGCCTTCTGGGCAGGAGCTGTTGCAAATGCTCTTCCCGGTATTGTGCTTCAACTGATACTTGTCCCCGTAATCATAGTTGTTCTTGAGAAAACAAGTGAGCGGATGAAGTCATAATAGCTTAATAAAAAGGAATACAAAGGAGCCCGTACAGAATGTGCTGTCAGGGCTCCTTTGTGTATTATTGCTTTCAGAGATAAAAATATTCAGTGTTTGATCTGTCCGTGTTGCTGTTTTCTGCTATGAGCACGCTGGCATCCTCGGAGCAGACTATGTTATGCCACGTGCCCTCTGTCACGTTATACATTTTGCAGAGCTCCATTTTCACGGGCTCTCTGTCCTTGCCGATATAAAGAGTTGCCGTTCCCTTTAACAGAACGAATACCTCGTCTGTTTCAAGATGGCGCTCCATATAAGTGTTTTTGGTGTATTCCTCATCCTGAGTGAGAAACGCCATACACCAGGTCTTATAATTCATAACCCTTTTGTATCCGCGGCCGTTGAATTCGCATATATCAAGTCCGTTTACCTTGTTATCCATTATCGGGCACCGTCCTTTGTATTGTAAATTTGTGATTTTCCTGAAGATCGAGAAGAGTGACGATTCTTTCAAAATTCTCTCTCGCAGAGAGGAGCACCTCAGCTTTATGGGCGTCACTGCCGAGATAGAACTTACAGCCGGAGTCCTTTGCTATATAATACGGACGTAAAAGAATCTCCTTTTCCTCAGTGGAATTGAAAATGGTTTTTGTGTTAAGCTCTATTCCGATACCCTTTTTGGCGCAGTCTGAAAATACGGAATATAAATCCTCATCCGACAAAAGCCTTATCACCTCTGCGGTCTTTTCCTTGAGAATATGCCCCGAGGTCATGTGCGCGATTCCCGTTTTGTGAAAGGGCAGAGGCATTGAAAGAAGTGTTTTCAGCTTATCAAGCCATATCTGAGCGGCATCCGAAGGCTCATAAAGCCTTTCTCTTACGGTGTTTCCAGCAAGGTGCAGATGCGTTGTCGCAATTGTTACGAAGTCAAGTGAGGCAAGGCGCTGAGGGCTGATGCCGAGCACACGGTTATAGTCAATATCAAGCTCTGCTCCGAAGAAAAACTCAATGCCCTCCTCTTCAGGCAGAGGCAAAACGGAAGTCAGGTATTTATAAGAATGCTCGTCTATCCATTCCGCTTCGCTTTCAACCGTCTCATCCCAGAAATGATTTGTAAGACAGATGCTTGTGAAATTATTGTCCCTTGCATACCGAAGTATTCTTTCAGGTGTCTGTTCGGGATCCTTACAGCATTTTGAAACGGTGGAGTGAATATGAAAGTCGTGGTCAATTATATATCTCATACCAGCTTGATCTTCTTTTCATCTAAGGGCATATTTTTTCTGAAGTTGGGAACCTCAAGAGTCTTTCCGTTGTTGGTTACGGAGAGATTTGAAAGAAGTCCCACTGCCGTCCATTCGCATGCCTTATATACGTCAAGCTCAGGCTGTGTATTTGTTCTTATAGCATTTATGAAGTCCTCTACGATAAAGAAGTCTCCGCCGCCGTGGCCGGCAGAAATCTGCTCGGGTGTTGCATTTCTGTATTTTTCGGGGAGAAGATGCTTGTATGCATCAATATCCTCCCAATCCATTTCGCCCTTTGCATTTTTGTTCGCAGCAAGAGAAACTCTGTCAACGTCGCCGCTGAGATTTCCCTTGCCGTACTGCGCGGACTGGAAGATTCCCTCCGTTCCCTGAAGAAGATAGTTGTCCATGCAATGAGGACGGGGAGACGTACAATCGGTTCTGATTTCAAGAAGACTACCCTTATCGGTTCTGCACATGGTTGTCGTTCCGCTGTCCTGCTTTACGCCGTAATTGTGGCGCACTCCCGGGGAGAAGCAGGAAATTTCCGTGATTCTTTCATCGGGGAACCACTGCATAACGGGGCCAATGCTGTGCGTGGGGTAGAAATTACCTCTTGTGCCGCACTGCCAGAAGCTTCTCCATGAGGTCTTGCCGTTTGGGTATGTAAGCAGGTCGCCGATGTTATGAAGATACATTCCCTCCGCATAATAGGGAGTTCCGAAAAGTCCCTTTCTGACCATTTCCTTTACAAGCTGAACGGTGGGAGTGTAGATATAGTTTTCTGCATACATATAGATCTTGTTATATTTTTCAACACTCTCCTGAAGCCAGAAAAGCTCGTCCATAGACACGCCGGCAGTAACCTCGCTCATAACGTGCTTGCCTGCCTCAAGAGCCGTAATTGCCTGCGGCACGTGACACTGCATAGGTGTTGCTATGATTACCGCATCAATGTCGCTTTCAAGCATATCCTCATATACTCTGAATGTCTTTACGTCACCGATTTTTGAAGCTGCCTCTTTAAGGTGATCTTCGTTAAGATCACACATAGCCGTAATTTTTACGTCATCGAACATCTGAAGTCCCTTGAGAGTGGAAAGACCTCTTGTTCCTGCGATACCGATTTTTATCATTTTGAGCAATCTCCTTTGAGAAAGATAATTATGACATTCTCTGTCAAATCAATTATATATACACTCTCTCAGGAAATCAATCACGGAAATATATTTTGTGCAATATGCAGATATGCTTTTGTGTCTTTCGTAAAATATGCAAATTGAAAACGCCTTGGTTCTGTTATATAATTTCGGGTGAGAAACTTTTTTAAGGGAGATCGTTATGAAGAAGCTTTACGTTGACGTAAAAACAAAGATCTACCGTGCCACGGCAATTACCTTTATCGTTCAGCTGTTCGGTGCGCTGGGGGCGGGATTCTTCTTTGTTATTCAGAATCTTTTTTCTCAGTATCATATCCTCGGAGCCACGGGTGCAGAGAATGAGCCTACTTTATGGTTTGTGCTTTTCTGGGCAACAGACTTTTTCTTTGTCGTGACGGGGCTTATCGTGTCCTATCTTATAGCGGGGCTTCCCGCCGTTGCACCGTCGCTGGCGCTGAGCATCTATTTTGCTCATTTTACGGCTCCTTCCGCTGATGCCGTTAATTTTTATCCCTGCTTCTTTGCAACTCCTGCGGATTATTCCTCTTCAACATCCATCGGATATATGGGATATCTCATTATGGCGGTTGTGCTTTCACTGCTTATAAAATATCTTTATATCGGCTGGACGACACTCAAGCCCGTTATAGGCGCAAAGCTTGATAAGCTTATTTCGGCACTTCGAAAAAAGATAAAGCTTATTCCCGAAGCTCTCAAGGGGCTTGAGATCGTTGAGGGCGTTGATCTTATCGTTATGATCCTCATTATTCCCGTTGCCTCTGCCGCTACGGCGTTTGTGCTTGTAAAATTCGGAATTCAGCTGCCCTTCGGCATTATTGCGCAGAAGCTGGGAGAAATGCTTACGTCACTCAGTGGCACGTCGGTAATTGCGGCGGCTGTCATTATGGGGCTTATGGTAGGCTTTGACGTTATCGGTCCCGTTTCTCTTTCCGCCTTCTCCGTCGCATGTACGGCTTATCTTGCTACGGGAAATGCACAGCTGCTTACCATTTACAGCGTATGCTTTATCTCTATCGGCTGGACGGCATTCTTCGGAATTCTCATTTCAAAGATATTCAAAAAAGGACGTACGGATACCGATGATATGAATCTTGCCACATCGGGCCCCATAAATGCATTCTTTGAAAATATAAAGCTTACCAACGCATTTGCTATGCCCATAGCTATGAGAAGTCCCTTTACCGTTATTCCGGGACTTATGGCAGGCTCTGCTCTCGGCGGCTTGCTTACTGCGCTCTTCGGTATTGTAAACACTGCCTATACGGACGGCTCGTTACCCCGTTATGCTACGGGAAACTATACCTACGGCAGTGTTGAATATACGTATGGTCAGCTTCTCGAGCGCGGTGAGATATATATGAGCTTTACGCTTCCTCTGCGTTCCGGCGACTGGCTTACCTGCCGAATTCCTCTGTTCTTTATAATTATATTCTCGGCAATCGTGGGAGGCTTTGTTATTATGCTTCTTAAATGGGGCGAGGGTAGCTTCCTTAAAAAACGCGGATGTGAAATTGAGACAAACGGAGACTTTGTGCTCGAGATCAGAGAATACGGCAAGAGGCTTGCGGAAAATCATAAATCATAAAAACAATCAAGGGGTTGGAGCAGTTTGTTTGCTCCGACCCCTTGACGAATACTGTTTTATTCGGTTTGTCTTTTTTTTTGCTTGTGTCAGACATCAGCGGTAAGAAAATCTTTTATCGCACCGGCCTTTTTATATCCGCTGTCATAAAGCGCTCTGAGCTTTTTCTGATCCTTGGTCAGCGTTCCCAAACCCTTAATGCTGTCGGGGGCAATTATCAGAAGTCTGCCCTCTTTTTCCAAGGCTTTTGCTTTTTCAAGGCTTTCGTTGTAGACGTTGTATCTGTTAAAAAGCTTTTTTGCAGTTTCGGGATATTTGTCTCTCAGCAAAATAGCTGCCTTACTGTCAATCGAGGGAGTGTGAAGCTCATCCCGCGGACGGGTGAGTATGAGGACAAGCTTATTACAGCCGTCTGAAATTGCCTTTTTCACGGGAATGGGATCAGCGGCACCGCCGTCAAAATATTCTCGTCCGTTTATCTCTACGGGGCGGCATACAACGGGCAGACAGGAGGATGCCATAAGCACTCGGTAATCATCCTGACGATATGCATCCTTTCCGAAATATACAGCCTCTCCCGTAAGAGCATCCGTGGCAACCGTGGTGAAGCTGCCCGAAAAATCCTCTATGCCCTTATAGTTCAGAGGATCCTCGCCGTCAGAGTTTGACAGCGTTTCATATATATAGGACAGCCCCACGTAGGAGCCCGTTTTCAGCAGATTGCCGAATCCCATATATTCAGCGCGGCTCGCATAATCCTCATAAAAGCGAAGCGTTCTGCTGTTTTGTCCTCCGATAAAGGTTGCAGCATTTGCCGCTCCCGCCGAAACACCGTAAACGCAGTCAAAGCTTATTTTTTCATCAAGAAGGCGGTCAAATACGCCTGCACCGAAAATGCCGCGAAGACCGCCTCCGATATCAATTATTCCCGTCATACAAGAGCTGAGTCGTCTGAGGAGACTGAATGAGAAACGGGAGTGTAGCTTCCGATCCACATATCCTCCCACTTCTGACCTGCAATTCTTTCAAGACGCTTTTTCTGCTCGTCCGAAATGGTAACCTGTCCCGTTTCGTGCTTTTCCTTGATAACTCTCTGAATTTCTGAGTGATCCTTCTTGTTCATGGTGAAGCTCTTTATAAGGATAAGCGTAATAAGACCGAATACGATGGGCATAACGGAGAAGTTGAGACGAAGACCGAAAACGGTTTTTGCCGTCTGATACATAGGCTCCTTTTTGGTTACGTCATAGCCGAAGAATTTAAGCGAATAGCCGAGAATACCCGTCATAAAGGAATTTATGGTTTTTGAGGTAAAGGAACGGCAGGTTGCTATAACGCCCTCTCTTCTTCTGCCGGTAATAAGCTCGTCAACGTCGGTGATGTCGGGCTGGATGGTGTCAATTGCAAAGCCGGGGCCTGAGAATCCGAAGTTATAGAGAATTGCCGCAAGGTAAAGGAAGACGGCAGGCGTTTTGTTTGAAACGAAAAGGTTTATAGCAAGACCGACAAGCATAATGGGAGTGAGCATAAGTCCCGAGGTTCTTTTGTCGAAATAACGGTTAAGGAAGTAGATTACGGGAGAACCCATAAATTCCGCAGTGCCTGCAACCGTGTTAAGAATGTTGAAGTGCTTGTATTTGTCTGCAATGCTTACAATGAAATACTGATCCGAATAGCTGTAGAAGCTTGAACGGAATGAATTGAAAAGACAGATGAAGAAATACTGTCTGAATGAACGGTTCTTCATAACAAGCCAATATTCGTTGAAAAAGTATTTCCAGTCAATAGGCTCGTTTCTCAGTGATAAGGACGAGGGCTCGGGGCAGGTGAAGAAGGAAAGCACGGGAGACCATACGAACCATACGGCAAGAACGATACCGCAAAGAAGATATGTATTTCTGTGCTCGGGAGACGGATTGTCCATATTAAGACCGCCCAGCATCATACCCATAAACAGGAATGATGAGATCTGTCCGACACTGTTCATCATATATTCAACCATTTTATATTGGGTTCGTCTGAAATAGTCGGGCTCAATAGTGGGAAGCATGGCAACGTGAGGCACGCTCATCATTGTGTAGCTGGTTGAATAAATAAAAGCGGTTATAAGATAGTATATTGAATTAAAGGTCATATTGCCCATTGATGAAATGCCGAAGGAGCACCATTTCATTATGTAAGCAAAGAAGAAAGGAATTGCACCGAGAAGCACGTATATTCTGTGTTTACCGTATTTTGAGCGGGTACGGTCGGTGATAAGTCCCATTGTAACGTCGGAAACGGCATCTATAAGTCCGTTTATCATACTGATTTTTCCCGTAACGTGTGTCGGCATCTGTTCAACGAAGCTGAGAAACTGCTGATGATAGAGATTGATAGGATAGCCGGCACCGCCGAGAGTGATGTTTGCGCAGGTATAGCCTGCCATAGGTTTTATATAGGTTCCGAAGCTGCCCTCAATGCCCGCGGCATTTTTCAGCTTCTGACCTACAGACAGATTTTCACCGGAGCCTCCGGAATTATCTTTTCTGCCCATAAATGATCCCCCTTGTTTGTGCAGATTTTTATAACATAAGGGAATTATACCATTTTTATAGTAATAATGTCAAACAAATTATAGTAATATTTGTTGAAAAATTCTGTTGAAAAAGTCAAAATGTATATTGCATTGATTAGAGGAT
>JAZOOE010000034.1:0-6245 GCA_045654865.1 Acutalibacteraceae bacterium
CCATTCAAGTCCGTAAGTATTATATTCCTCGTAGGGATTGTTTCTGAGTAAAAACTGAGTTGCACCATGCTTCTGATGATCATCACCGTAACCGTCAAAGTGAAGGTTTGAGGTAATGCTGTTGCTGAAAGTTTTGCCGTAGCAATCGCTTTCAAATATGTCTATTTCCGTGCCGTCTCTGCCTGAACCGTCAGCGTTATACACTCCGTCATTCATAAGCCAGAATGCGCTCCATACGTCTGCGCCCTCGGGGAGAATACAGCGACATTCAAAGTATCCGAATTTCTGACTGAAGCCGTTAGGGGAGTCAGAATCCGTATCTATACCTGCTGTATACCAGCCTGCACCCTTTCCGCCCATGCCGTCCTCAAGGTATGTTACGGGTATTATAAGATTTCCGTCTTCGGTGTATGCCAAATACTGGTTCCAATAACTACCTTTTCTGGCTTCAGTTGTTTTTCCGTACTGGTAATGTCCCGACCAGACGGAGCGATCAAGCTCTCCGTCAAATTCATCGCTGAAGGTTAAATCAAAATTGTCGAGATTGAGTTGCTGCCCCATAGGATAACAGGGAATATCAAGTGCAACGCACAGTGAGATGAGAATAGAGCAGATGAAAGCTGTGATTTTTGAAAAGAATGCAAACATAATTGTTACCTCCGAATTATATTTTGTTTTAAAGCTGCGGATATGATACAGCTGTGTTTATTCGTTAATTTTTCGACCGATATATCTGAGTGCCTCTACCTGCTCGGGATCAAAACCGCCGCGGTGATCAACGAAAATATCAATTGTTATGACAGCGCCGACTGCATTGTTTTTCTTTACGTATTCAGCTACGAATTCCTTGCTTCGTCTGACACCTGTGTTGCACCAGCCCGCACAGATGTTCCCGTCTCTGTAGTTGCCAAAGGGGATAAGCAGATGGTTCTGTGCGCCGTCTGTAAATCTTGAGGAGAAAATATGATTGAAGTCATTATCCTCACCGCAGGTAAAGCTCTCGTTTTCGTACCATTTTATAGGGGTATCACTGCCGTCCTTGTTGACAAAGCTTGCTGTTCCGCTGTTGAATGCCGCAAGTATATTGGGATTACCCTTAAGCATAGCCTTGTGATAGACAGAAAGCAGATCATTATTATATCCGAGACTTTCATAACAGCCGTCAACCCACCAGCCCTTGATGAGATCCTTGTAACGGACAGCGTATTCCTCCATAACGGATGCCCAGTTTGTAACAAAATTTTTGTCAACCTTACCGTGAATTCCTGCTAAGTAGTCCTCGTAAAGTCCCATAGCGGGGCCTGCAATTTCATCAAAATGAGGTCCGTCTCCCGTGAAATAAAGGTATAGATCAATATCGTATTTTTTTAATGCAATGCCTATATCCATTATCAGATCACGTTTTGCGCAAGCCATTCCGGGTGCAATACCTGTAATTTTGGTATAAGCCTCGTTGGGAGCAAGTAAGAAGCGGGTTCCTTGCATTACCGTTATAACGTAATAACCGCAGCCAATTTCATTAAGGGTTTCGGCAAGTCTTACTGTGTCAAATGAGTTGACCTGTTCATTCCATTCCTTTGCCATTTCCTCTATTGTTACGGCGTTTTTTTCGCTGTAATATAAATAGTGGTTGAAAATGCCCCATTTTTTACTCATCATTCTGTCTTGAGCGTTCACGTCGACACCTCGATTTTTATTTTTGCGGCAAAATAATAGAGATGAACGCTGTCGGCATATATCGTCTGTTGTTCTTCCGCATTTTAATCATATCACAGCAAAAAAATAAAGACAAGAAAAAGTTTTATCCTCTGATATGTATGCGGCTAAGTAAGTGTTGAATAAAAAATTTATTTATGTTAGAATAATAGAAAAAATTTAGGAGCTTTTCAATGATAGATATAAAGGGATACGTGCTTGCGGCCTTCGGGGGGCTTCTCGGCGTCTGTGAGCATTTGAAGCTTAATATTTATTCTCGACGCGCTTGGAAGATTCAACAAAATATAATCAGGCGACTTATGAGAAAAAATAAATCAACGGAGTATGGCAGACTGCACAATTTCAAGGATGTTGATTCTGTTGAGTCATATCAGAAAATTGTGCCTTTGTCGGTTTATGCCGATTATGATGAATACGTACAAAGAATGGCAAACGGTGAAAAGGGATTGCTTACAAATATGTACGTCAGACGCTTCACGGAAAGTTCCGGCAGTACGGGTAAAAATAAGCTTGTTCCGCTGACTTATTGGGCAGAATGGGTTGCGCAGTGCTATGGTTTTTCTGCACCTGTCGGATGTACCGTAAAATGGTTTTTGAAAAAGGGAAGACCTTTGCCTCCTCAGAAAGGACTTCTGACTGCGGAAACCTCCTCAAAAAAGCTTAAAGGAGGCACTGTCAGCTGTCTTTCATCTATCCCTTTGTTGAATCTCCGTCCTCTTGTTCCGTTTTTTGCAACCTCTCCCAAGGAGGTATTGTTTCCGAGACAGGGTGCGGAAATGGATATGCATTATCTTAAGCTCCGTTTTGCTCTTATTAATACAAAAACAAGCTATCTCGGAACAATTTTTATTACAACTCTTGAGTCGATGTTCTTTTATATGGAGGAGCATTGGGAAATGCTCTGTGACGATATTGAAAAAGGAACTATCAATGAATCGGTAAAAATTCCCGCAGATTTAAGAATTAAGCTCACAAAAAAATTGAAGCCTATGCCTCAGAGGGCAGAGGAATTAAGAACAGAATTCCGTAAAGGCTTTGATGCTTCACCTATAATACCTCGTATCTGGCCTAAGGTTGAATGGCTTTACGGTATGGGAACGGGTGCCTTATCTTTATATGCGAAAAAGCTCAGGCGATATATCGGAGAGGATATGCCTATACATTATCTCGGCTATACGGCAACAGAGGCATTTATGGCGGTTCCCATTGAGCTTAATTCATTTGAATACGTAATGTTGCCTCAGAACGGCTTTTACGAATTCCGACCTATAGACGTCCCCGACTATGATAATCTTTTAACTATAAGAGATCTGGAGCCGGGTAAGGAATATGAGCTGATTCTTACCAATATGAGCGGCTTTTACAGATACAAAATAGAGGACGTTGTCAGATGTACGGGATACTATCACGGCTCACCAAAAATCACGTTCTGCTACAGACTTAATCAGATTGCGAATATAAGCGGAGAAAAAATCAGTCAGATGGCTTTCGATGAAATGATTGAAAACTTATCCGAATATATGGATGATCTGTATATAGGATACAGTATTTATGCCGATCGTACGACTTCTCCGGGACATTATGTGGTGCTTCTTGAAACGGCATCAGAAATCTCAGATGAAAAGAAAAAGAGATATAATAAAGCCTTTGAGATGATGCTTTTCAAGGGTAACGTTTCTGTTGAACCGCTTATAAAAAGCGGTGCTCTCGGCCATCCTGAGGTTAAATTCCTGAAACACGGAACGTACGATGAATACAGAGAGCTGCTGCGTCTTCGCGGCGCTAACCTTAATCAGGTAAAGCCCATAAAGGTTATTGACAATGAAGAAAAGAAAGAATTCTTTTTCTCTCATATTAAGGAGCAATAATGAAAAACGTAAATCACGCAGATTATTTGTCGGAAGAACGACGTCTTTATAATAAGGGATTAACGGATAAAAATGTGATCAGTGCGCTTATTGAGTTCAGACGTGCCAATCCCGAGCTTTCAAGAAAAAAGCTTCCTGCTGAGATGTACGATAAAGTTAATCTGATGTGCAGAAGCTATATGGACAGGCTTGCCCGTTTTGAGCTGGACTATGATTTTATCATAGACGTGCAAAAATTCAAAAATACTGCCGTTTGCTGTCTTGAGACAGTGCTCTGTCTTCGTTCTCAGGTTATAAATCATCCGATTTCACCCTATTGGCGCGTTTCGGATTATTGCCTTGATGAATTTCTGACCATTAAGGAAACGGATGATATTGAGAAAACGCGAGCAGAGTTTTTTAAAAGAGGCATTCCTCTTAAGAGCAATATTCAGATGAATATCGGTCTGTTTTTTTTCAAAGGAAAAACGTATATCTGTTTTTTGTGGAATCATATGTGTATGGATGGCGGCGGCTTCAAGATGTTCTGGCATGATTTTTGCCGCAATTATTCTGATTATGTGAACAACGGAATTGCACCTCTCGGATTTTCTTTCGGTTCAAGAAAATATACGGATGTATATAAGGATTTGGACCTTGAAAAAATGAAGCTTGCAAAAAGACAGTTTGCAAACGTTTCGCCGAGATTGGGACAGCGTTTACCTTATGAAAATGATAACAGGGAAGAAAATGTTATTATTGTTTCCCGAAGAATCGAAGCGGAGCATTTTGAAAGAGCAATTAAGTCCGCAAAGCTTTCGGGTGGAACCGTTACGGATCTTTTGCTTGCTTCTTATATAGATTCCTTTGCTAAGCTGACTAAGCTTCGTGACGATGAGAGAATAAGTGTTGCTTGTGCAACTGATCTCAGACGTCATATCAGGGATTTATCCTCGATCGGTTATACCAATCACGTTTCCTTTGTTCATTGCGATATTGACGGGAAAGGAAAAAATTTCACGCAAACCTTAGAAAAGGTCAGCAAAAAAATGAAGGAGCATAAGCAGGATGAGTTTATGGGACTTCACGGCTTGCCTCTTCTTAATATAGCATATAAAACGATGATATATTTTCAGGCGGAAAACGTGGTCAGACTGTTTTATAACAATCCCGTGCTTTCGGTCAGTAACGTAGGTGAAATCAAGCCGGAGGACTTTGTATTAGATACAGACGGTCCGTTTGATGCTTTTGTGGCAGGCGCAGCTAAGAATAAGCCTTGTACGGTAATGACTGCTCTTTCCATTAACGGTTGTCTCAATGCATCTGTTTGTCTTCGAGGCAATGACAAGGACAGGGAAGTTCTCGAACAATTTTTTGATGAATTTGAAAAGAATATTAAATCGTTATGAAAAATTTGAAGCTATCGAATAATCAATTGAAGCTGATTGCCGTTTTTTCAATGCTCAGTGATCACATCGGCAAGGAACTTTTTCCTCAATTTGAAATTCTGCAGATATTTGGACGAATTGCATTCCCCGTATTTTCATTTATGATTGCAGAGGGGTGCCTTTATACCCGTGATAAGATAAAATATCTGATGAAGATTGCAGTTTTGGCGGGCGGATGTCAGGTGGTTTATTTTATTGCCGAGCGTTCCTTTTATCAGAATGTGCTTATTACCTTTTCTCTTTCGATCCTGACCATTTTTTCAATTGACAGATTGCTGAAAAAGAAAGATCTGATTTCAGCCTTGCTTGTTTTTGCTGATGCTTGTGCCGTTTTGCTTTTGTGCTTCGGAATGCCTCGGTTGGTAAAGGGGTTTCAGATCGATTACGGACTATTCGGATTGATCTTACCCGTACTGGTCTATTTTGCTCCGAATAAAACTACAAAGCTCGTTGCTGCATCGATTTCTCTTATATGTCTTGCAGTGGATTTAGGAGGGATTCAATGGTTTTCTTTAGTGAGCGTAGCAATTATTGCTTTATATGACGGAAGCAGAGGAAGACTTAATCTTAAATATTTGTTCTATGTTTTTTATCCCTTGCATCTTGCATTGATTTATCTTGTCAAAATGTTGCTTTTCTGATTTATTTCTATAAATTTTGGGGGCTTGTCGGATTGATTCCGGCAAGCCCCCTGTTGTATTTTGAAGCAGAGTTTCAGTTAATGATAAATGTCATTATGCTGTTTGGTTTGAGTGTTGCTTCAAGAACGTTGTTTTTCAGTGGTATTTTATCCAACTCGTGCCAATGCTCGCCTGAGGACATTGAGCCGCTTGTTACTATCGGAAAGGCTTCTGAAAAGTCCTTTGAAAATCCGCTTATGTGAAAAAGCAAAGCTGTTTCTTTGCCCGATGAATTGACGGCAACGATAGTCAGCTGACCGTCTGCCTTGTTAAAAGCCGCAATGGACTTTTTGTCTTCGGTATGAATTATCGACATTCCCGGCTTTATATATTTCGTAAAATGTCCGAATGCAAAATACTTCTGGGTAAGATAAATTTTTTCGTTATCAATATCTGCAAATGCAGTTCCCCAGAATCCCTTGGTCAGATCGGGAATATCGGGCATATCGAGTCTGCCTTTTTCATCAGGAACACGAGAAATGTATGCTGCAACAATTTGCCATATAACCCATGCAGAGGGGGATAGAGTATTTATATCCTCTATTATTTTCTCT
>JAZOOE010000035.1:0-30069 GCA_045654865.1 Acutalibacteraceae bacterium
GAAGAGAGTTGAAATTGCTCTTACTTATATCTATGGTATCGGTCAGAAAACTGCAAGCGACATTATTAAGGCAACAGGTGTTGATCCTGACATCAGAGTTAAGGATTTAACAGAAGATGGTGTTTCAAAACTTCGTGAGTATATCGACCACAACGTAAAGGTTGAAGGTGATCTCAGAAGAGAAATCGCATTTGATATTAAGAGACTTCAGGAAATCGGCAGTTATCGCGGTCTTCGTCACCGCAAGGGACTTCCCGTAAGAGGTCAGCGTTCAAAGACTAACGCTCGTACACGTAAGGGTCCCAAGAAGACAATTGCTAATAAGAAGAAATAAGGAGGAGTATCAGTATGGCTAAAGCAGTAGCTAAAAAGGGCGCAACACGTAAGCGCCGTGAACGCAAGAATATTGATCGTGGCGCTGTTCACATTCAGTCCACATTCAATAACACAATCGTTACAATTTCTGATACTCAGGGCAACACTGTTTCATGGGCATCAGCCGGTGAAATGGGCTTCAGAGGATCAAGAAAGTCCACTCCCTTTGCAGCACAGACAGCAGCTGAAACAGCAGCTAAGATTGCAATGGAGCATGGTATGAAAACCGTTGAGGTATTCGTTAAGGGCCCCGGACAGGGCAGAGAAGCAGCAATTCGTGCTCTTCAGAGTGCAGGTCTTGAGGTTACAATGATTAAGGATGTAACTCCTATTCCTCACAACGGATGCCGTCCTCCCAAGAGAAGACGTGTATAAAATATTACAGGAGGTGTAATAAACTATGGCAAGATATACCGGTGCGGTTTGTAAATTGTGCCGCCGTGAAGGCAAGAAGCTCTTCTTAAAGGGTGAGAGATGTTATTCCGGCAAGTGTGCACTCGAGCGCCGCAGCTATGCACCCGGACAGCACGGTCAGGGCCGTAAGAAATCATCTGAGTACGGCACACAGCTTCGTGCTAAGCAGACCGCAAGAAGATACTATGGTATAAACGAATCACAGTTTAGCAAATATTTTGAAATGGCTGAAAAGCAGACAGGTATGACAGGTGAAAACCTTCTCAGAATCTGCGAAAGCCGTCTTGATAACATTGTTTATCTTTTAGGCTGGGCTTCTTCCAGAGCAGAAGCAAGACAGCTTGTAACTCACGGTCACTTTATTGTTAATGACAGAAAAGTTGATATCCCCTCATACCTTTGCAAGGCAGGCGATACACTTTCCATCAAGAAGGCAAGTCTTGACAGTGAAAAGTTCAAGGCAGTTCTCGAGGCTAATGCTTCAAGACCTGTTCCCCAGTGGCTGGACACCAATGCAGGCGAACACGCAGCAAAGATTGTTGCTCTTCCCGAGAGAGATCAGATTCTCGTTCCCGTTGAAGAACACCTTATCGTTGAGTTTTACTCCAAGTAATTCCAAGTTTGCGAATTTGTTCATGTATTGTTACAGTTTTATTGCTGTGCTTAAATTTGCAAGGAGGGTTTATATATGAATAACATTGAAACTGCAATTACCGCAACCCTGACATCAACTGTTATATGCGATGATGAAAATGAACTCAAGAATAAATCTCACATGAAGTTTGAGCTTTCACCCCTTGAAAGAGGTTATGCAACAACTATCGGTAACAGCTTAAGAAGAATGCTTTTATCTTCTCTTACCGGTTATGCTATCTCTTCAGTAAAGTTCGTAACTCCTCGTGCAGATCATGAATTTTCTTCTCTTGAGGGCGTAAAGGAAGATATTCCCGAGATTATTCTTAATCTCAAGGGTGTTATCCTGAGAATTGACTCAGCTTCCGATAAGTCTCCCAGAACGTTGCATATTGACGTTTCTAACGTAACTGAGATAACAGCTGGTGATATCAAGTCTGACGGTGATGTAACAATTATCAACCCCGATTGGCATATCGCAACTGTAAGTCCTAATACAACTGTCAGCATGGTTCTTACATGCAAGCAGGGTAAGGGTTATGTTTCTGCTGAAAAGAATAAGCTTGAGGCAGAAGCAACAAAGGACAATAGCATCGGAACAATTGCTATTGACTCAATTTTTACTCCCGTAGTTAAGGTTAATTACAATGTTGAAGATTGCCGTCACAATGACAGGATTGATTATGATAAGCTGACCCTCGAAGTTTGGACAAACGGAACCCTCACGGCAGAGAGTGCAGTTGCAATTGCTGCCAAGTTTCTCAACGAACATTTCAAGCTTTTCATGAATCTCGATGCCGAAGGCGCATCAAAGCCCGTTTTTACAGTTGAAGAAAATGACAGTAACAAACAGACTTTAGAGATGACTGTTGAGGAACTTGACCTTTCAGTTCGCTCATTCAACTGTCTCAAGAGAGCGAATATTCATAAAGTTGGCGATTTGATTGAAAAGACCTCGGATGATATGATGAAAGTCAGAAATCTCGGTAAGAAGTCACTTGATGAAGTTGAATTCAAACTCGCTCAGCTTGGTTTATCACTTCGTAAAGAAGATGAATAATTAATTTCAAAATTAGACCATTATTAAGGTATTAAGGAGTGATTTAAATGCCCGGAACCAGAAAGCTCGGCAGAACTTCTGATCATCGTAGAGCTATGATGAGAGCTATGGTAACTTACCTTTTGGAAAATGGCAAAATTGAGACCACTGTTACAAGAGCTAAGGAAGTACGCGCTATAGCAGAGAAAATGATTACTCTTGCTAAGGTTGACTCCCTTCACAACAGAAGACAGGCAATGGCATACATTACCAAGGAAGACGTTGTTAAAAAGCTCTTTAACGAAGTAGCTCCTAAGTATAAGGAAGTTAAGGGTGGTTATTGCCGCATCATCAAGACAGGTCCCCGTCGCGGTGACGCTGCTGAGATGTGCATCATCGAACTCGTTTAAGTTCAATAACCAAAAGCAAAGTACAAAAGAACGGAACATCGAAAGATGTTCCGTTTATTTTATTTATGTTTAATATTTTATTAAGATAAATTTTGTCGTATTGATTTCGTATCAGAACCAGCCTATAATTTAAGTGAAAAGACTGAAATGGGTGGAATATTATGAATAAAAGGCTTTCAAAAATCGGACTTTTATTGATAGCAATAATAAATTGTCTGTACGTTTATATTTTGATCAGGGGACTTTTGAATCCGAATCCCGTTACCAATGAAAAAGTAACCGAGGGCTCACAGTCTGCAATAGTTTTGTCTATACTTCTCATTTTACTGTGTATTGCGGGAATTTTTATAAAAGATAAGCATATAGACAAATACAGGAAATGCTCAGAAATTCTTACAGTCATAAGATTGTTTGTCGGTGAATTCGGTGCTTTCTGGCTTTCGTTTTATATGGTTTGGCAGAAGGATGGTGTTTTAAATCCGCTGACAATTTTTTCTGAGATTGATAAGCTTAATCTGATACTGATTTTCGGTGTAATATTGTTGCTGATCAGCTTGCCTGTTATGACTCATATTGTAGCTTTGAGTTGCTTTGAATACGGACTCCCCAAGGATAAACGTACGAAAAATCTTAGAATATATAAAATATTACTTATATGTCTGACAATTGTTGCTTTAATCGGAATTTCGGTTTTATATGTATTGATTTTTATGTATTGATCTGAGAATAGGATATTACTGAAAGCCAATAGCTTTTGACATAACAAGTAAACTGACAAGAAAGCTTATTGTGCAAAATTACATTTTTTGATGATATTTTATGTTGACAATCAACAATTAAAGGATTATACTTATATCTCGGTGCGGTAAACGTGCCGAGTTTTTTTGTATGGAGATATGAAATGACTAAGGTGATTGATTTTGTGAAAAAGAATGTGGTAATGGAGATTGCTTTCGTTGCAGCTGTTATCACAATGTTTTTTGTTCCTCCCGATAAGGAGTATCTTGGATATTTTGATTTCAAGACTCTTTCCTGTCTTTTCTGTGTGCTTGCAGTTGTGTGTGCTCTGAAACATATTAAATTCTTCTATATTCTGGCAAGAAAGATAGTTGAAAGCTTCGGGAATATAAAATACTGTGTGCTCTCCCTTGTTTATATCACCTTTATAGGATCCATGCTTATTGCAAATGATATGGCTCTGCTTACTTTTCTGCCTTTAGGATATTTTATATTGGAAGCAACCTCCAAGCAAAAGTATATGGCATTTACCTTTATAATGCAGAATATTGCAGCAAATCTCGGCGGTATGCTTACTCCATTCGGTAATCCGCAGAATTTATATCTTTATACGAAGTTCAATATCCCCAACGGTGAGTTTGTAAGCATAATGCTGCCGCCGTTTATAATCTCAGTAATTATTATTACGGTTTGTTGTCTTGTCTTTGTTAAGAGTGAAAAGCTTGAAATAACCGGAGCTCCCGTTAAGCTTGATTATAAGAAAGCCGGTATTTATCTTGCCTTGTTTATACTGTCAATAGCAATTGTTTTCAGAACTGTGCCCTATGTGATCGGACTTGTTATAATTCCCTCGGTTTTGCTTGTTTTTGATCGTAAGGCACTGAAAGAGGTAGATTACCCATTGCTTCTTACATTTGTATTTTTCTTTGTTTTTGCGGGAAATATGGCAAGAATTGACGTGGTTCGTGAGGTTTTCTCTTTCCTGCTTAATAAAAGCGTGCTGTTATTCAGTATCGTGTCTTGTCAATTCATAAGCAACGTCCCTTCCGCTATTTTGTTATCTCAGTTTACTGAAAATTATCCTGAGCTGTTGCTTGGTGTTAATATAGGCGGTGTAGGTACGCTTATTTCTTCGCTTGCAAGTCTGATTACCTTCAGAGAATACCATAAGCACAATCCGAAGAAGACGCTATATTACGTTGCATTGTTTTCTTTGTTTAATTTCGGTTTCTTGTTCCTTTTATCGGGAATTGAAATGGCTATAATTTAAAAATGAACAGGGGCTGTGAATGTTTCGCAGTCCCTTTGGTGCATAGGAAAAAATGATGCAGACCGTATAATCCGGACAATTACAATCGAAGCCGAGTTTTCTGTGACCGAAGACACAGTAAAACGGTACGTAGGGGAGGAGAGGATCGGTCGTAGTATAATAAAAGCTAACAACTTATGCTGTATAAATTAAGGGGATCGGGTAAGTATCTGACTTAGCCGATCCCCTTGGTTATTTTGCTTTATTCGGTTTGAGCATTCTCATTACTTGATATATTTATTGATAAGCGACAGATAATTCTCTGAAAGACGGACGGCTTGTGATACGGATGAAGCATTTTCTTTTGAAGCTTCAATCATTCCGTCGGAGTTCGTACATTCAAAGATAGCTTTTATTCTGAGAGAATAGGCGGCTTTGATGTGCACGGCAGTAAATTCAAAGCCCGTTGCGTTTTCACATAATTCCAATGCATCCTTCAGAAGGGATGTTGCGGCAAGTGTGTAATTGAAAAATTTTGCCGAATTTCCCGAATTAAGAGCCTTCAACGCCGTTTTGTCATAAGATGCTGCTTCGTCCAATATGGCAAAAATCTTTTCCGCCGTTTTGTTGAAGTCCTCCTTCACGGCAAAGCATATTCTGCAAAAACCGTTTTCGTCATAATTATGGCCTGTTATGACAGAATCGGATTTCATTCCGCAAACAAGGCAGATATCACGGTTGTTGCAATCATTATTGTTATATAAGTGATTAGTTGAATCTGCTTCAAATGAAAGCTTTTTACCGGTAATACGGCAGATATATTCATATTCTCCGCCTTCAACGCAGGATTTACCGTCAGTTTTTTTTATTTCAAAATAATGATAATGCTTATCTTCAAGCTCCACCGCAGTTCTGAGGGCATATCTTGCATCGGTAGATGTCAGTAATCCGTCGTGATCGGTATCTGCATAGGGAAAATCTATTCTGCCGACACTTTCAAGTCCGACTGAACAGCGTAGTAAATTTCTCGCATCCTGTGAGGTTACAAGTCCGTCACCGTCCGTATCACCGAGTGCTCTCGGTTTTTGAAGCTCGGTGATTCTTTGGGTATTGTCCTTCAGAATCAGCTTTATATTCTGAGTGTTGGTCTGTCCGCCTGTCATAACTGAGCTGATGCTTATAATGGAGTTGTCGGAGATAGCTTCCTTCACAGAGAACGTGAGATTGAAAATATGAAGAGAATCGCTACTTTCAACCGGCTCTAAAAAATAACCTGCAATTCTGATGCAGTTGTCTGAAACGGCGGAGTCAAAAAAGAACAGTACCGAATTTTCAGTTTCCTCGGGAGTTATACTGTCTATGTCACCGTTAAAATCTGAAATATCCGTATTTTCGGTGCTGACACCGTCTGTCTCAAGTATATTACCATCAAAGCTTATTGTAATATCAAGCTCCGTAAGGCCCTTACAGTTATCGGCATAAATTTCTATTGAATATTCTTCGTCTGAAAGCGTCGGAGTCTTTACCGTCAAGGAAGGAATCATATCGGCAAATGACATTACGGAAAGAAAAAGAATTAAGGAAACGACCGCAATCGGTAAAACAATAAGCTTAAATATTCTTTTCACATTAACCACTGTCCCTTCCTGATATTATGATATGAATAAGCCTCCGAGGTTTATTTCGGAGGCTCAATTTTGTTTAGATAGCTCTGATTATCTCCTGAATAATAACATAAAGCAATGAGTTTTTAAAAGCTTCGACAAATCTCTGAACGATGTCTTTTGTCTGCTCATTGAACTCAAGAGGCTCCTGTCCGTTGTCTATTGTGAGAGGCTGAGTAACTGTGATACCGCCCTCGCTGATGATTTCAGCACGAACATAAAGGAAGTCTTCAGCATTGTTAAATGTGTCAAGGTCAAGAGTGAAAGCACCGTCTGTCATTGAACCCTTATAAATAACCTTGCCGTTTGCAATCCACTGAATGGTATCTGCATCAGTAGCTTCAACAGTAATCTTGTGACCGTCGACAACAACCTTTGTGAACATAGGATATGCAAGATCTGTGTTGCAAGCATCAATTGCCTTATCGGGGCCGATTTCAAAATCACTTGCTCTGAGAGCTCTTGTTGTGGAGAAGAATGCACCGCTTGTCATAGTTTCTCTGATGTGATCTACATCGTTTTCTTCCATCATAAATGTCATAAAGGAAGTGTCGATATTGTTCTCATCGTGAGCATCGGTGTTTGCATAGCCGAGGATAGTCTTTCCGTAGGGAAGAGCGTACATAAGCATATTGTCCCAAAAAACTCTGTCATAACCGGTAGGGCCGTTATCCTCATTGAATACCTCGATACCGTAGCAGGAGTCATACTTAAGGACTATGTTGGTAAGGAATGCAACATTTTCGGGATCGTTTACTGCATCGGGATTTGAGTTTGAGTCAAGCCAGTCACCGGGATGATTGATGTGGGAAATACCGCCCTGCTCGTCAACAAACTTAACAGCTGCTTCAAAAGCGTTTTCACCGCCGCGGAAGCCTGTACCAACACCCGCGGGAAGGAAATAGCCGTTAACGTGACACTTTGTGAGAGTAAGGTCGTTGAGCTCGTTAGCACCGACAACACAGGTCATTTTCTTGCCTCTGTTATCATAAGTGCCTGTGATCATACCTTCATATTCTTCGTCAGTAAGAACTGTCATCTTGTTGCCGAGGATATACTGATAGTTGTAAAGGATGGGATATTGGGGTTTTTTGTTCCATTCAACACCTGTTACACCGTGGTCAGCGTTTGCAAGGAAATCGAAGCCCTTAGCATAGTATGCCTTGACCATTGTAGCAAGGTCTACGTCTGCGTCGGAATAGGTTGAGTGTGAATGAAGTGTGCCCTTGTAAGCGCCCCAAGCGTTGTCGCCTTCCCAGATTACGTCCTCATAGGGAGAATTGATAACGTAATCAGTTTCAGCTGCACCTGCAACGGAAGCAAGAGCGGGAAGCAGCATAAGAATGCTGAGAACTACACATAAAACTTTTCTGATATTTTTCATTGTTCTTCCTCCTTAATAATGTAAGTAAATCATACTAAAAATTACGACAAATGTCAATAAAATTGTGTATTATTCCTCTGATAAAGTTGCCGGATCGGGCAGGTCAACAATTGTCAGCTCTCTGCCTAATGCAGGGATGAGCTTTTGGGTAAGATCAGAGGTAGATATCTTGAGAGTGGTTGTATTTATACAAGGATGCACTCCGATAGCCGGAAGATCAAGAAGATCCTTATCTATCAGAAGCTTTACCGCCTTTTCCTTGTCATTTATAAGTCCCATAATGCTGACGGAGCCGGGAAGTATATCGAGATATTTCTCCATATATTCGGCACTTCCGAAGGAAAGTCGGGAGGAGTTTATCTGCTTTGAAAGAAACTTTGTTTTGAATGCCTTATTACCGGGCATAAGAAGCAGATAAAATGCAGTTGCCTGAGCATTGCACAAAAACAGATTTTTACATATATCTGCTCCGAGAGTGCTCTCTATCATTCTGCAGATCTCCATAGTTTCTGCTGTATCGTGGTCGACGCCGACGATAGGAAGGCTGTGCTCTTCCATAAATGCATAAACGCGGGCTTCCTTGGGCTGTCTGCCGTCAAGGGACGGTGCTCCGTTAAAAAGAGGAGATATATTCATTTCTTCAGCTCCTGTGCTATTTTTATAAGTCTTTTGAAACGGTGGTTGACACCTGAAAGAGATAAGCTTTCTGAGAGCATCTGTGCCACCTGAGAATTGCTTATTTCTCTGTTTTCATATCTGATGCGGGCAATTTCCCAGAGCTCCTTGGGTAGGTTTTCTTCGCCTATTGTGGAATATATGGTCTCAATTGCATTATATTGCTCAGTTGCCGCATTTATCGTCCTTACAAGATTTGCGCTGTCAAAATTTACCTGACGGTTTACGTGATTTTTGATGTTCTTTTCAATCTTAGTCTGAGTAAAATAAATAAAATTGTTCTGAGCACCCATTAAGGCAAGAGTATATTCGATATCAGAGGAATTTTTCAGATATAAGGTGTATGAGCCGTTTCTTTGCACCATTTTAGGCTTTGCTTCATATTCGTCGAATATTTTTAAGAAATCGTCGCAAAGGCTTTTTGATGAAACGGAGAACTCAAGATGATAATCCTTTTCGGGATCTGTAATTCTTCCGCATACAAGAAATGCACCTGCAAGAAATGAAGCGAAGCAACAGGAATCCTGAAAGTTCGCAAAATTGATTCTCTTTTTTGCCGCCTGCTTATCAATTCCAAGATTATCAAATACCTTGTCGATAATACGTGTGTCCTCAACGTGGACCTTGTATTTTTTTCCTGCGGTTTCACTGTAGCTTACGCTTGTGCCCGAAAGGGTGGAAACGGCATCACAATAGCATTGGGCAATTTCCGAATTTGATGTAAGCAAAGACAGCTCGTTCGGAGAAAAAGCCCTGCCAAACAGCAGAATACCGTAATTACGGGCATGGATACAGCAAGGCTCTGACGTGTTTTGTAATAATTCGGTTTTTACTTCAGTTGAAAATGACATAGCTTAATCCTTAAGAATTTCGACCTCGGGAACAAGAAGAACGCCTTTTTCCTTCAGGACGATTTTCTTTATTTCTTCAATGAGAGAGAGCACGTCGTTAAACGTGGCATTTCCCTTGTTTATGACAAAGCCTGCGTGCTTGGTGCTTACCTCGGCATCGCCTATACAAAAACCCTTTAATCCGCATTCATCAATAAGCTGAGCGGCATATCCGATGCTCGGACGCTTGAAGGTGCTTCCGGCACTGGGATATTCAAGGGGCTGAGACGTTTTTCTTTTGTTGATGAGCTCATCCATTTTTGCGGATATTTCATCCTTATTGCCTTCGGGAAGTTTGAAATACGCTCCTGTTATAATTCTGTCGTTGGACATAAATACAGAATGACGATATGACATCTCAAGCGCATCACAAAGCGTTTCTTCAATGGCTGTACCCTTGGTGTCAACACTTCTGACACTCATCAGAACGTCCTTGATTTCACCTCCGTAGGCACCTGCATTCATAAAGACGGCGCCGCCTACTGAGCCGGGAATTCCGTATGCGAATTCAAGTCCCGTAAGAGAATTGTCACGTGCAAATCCCGAGAGGCGGGAAAGGGATACACCTGCAGAGCAGGCGATAATACCGTCGCCGAGATAAAGCAGATCCGTCAATCCGCCCATAAGCTTGACCACTATACCCTTTAAGCCGTCATCGGAAATAAGAACGTTACTGCCGTTACCGAGAATATGAAGCGGAACGCTTCTTTCATCTGCATATTTCAGCACGGATAGAAGCACTGCTTCCTTTTTCGGAATTACAAGCACCTCGGCATTTCCGCCTATCTTGAAATAATTGTGATTTTTAAGGGGCTCGTCAAGCAGTATGCTGCAGTCCTCTTTTTCAAAGCAAGCAGAAAAAGATTTCTGTAAATTTGTCATTATATCACCTTATTCATCAAGAAGAGCAGCACCGATAATGCCGGCATCGTTGCCAAGCTCTGCGCTGACAAGCTGAGTCTGCTTCTTTGCGTGGATTGTGTAGATTTCAGAACTGAGAAGCTTACGTACGGGACCGAGAAGGTTCTCTTTTTCATTACCGATACCGCCGCCTACACAAACCATGGAAGGCTGGAAGGTGTTGATTATGTTACCGATACCGCAAGCAAGCATTGCTACGTAATTGTTTACAACTGCCTGAGCTGTTGCATCGCCCTTTCTCATAGCGTCAAATGCGGTTCTGCCGTTTACCTTGTTTATATCATTTCCTACGAGATCCCACATAAGTGAGCTGTAGTTGTTCTTCATTTCGCTCTTTGTCTGAGCAATAAGAGCGGTAGCGGAGGAATATTTCTCCCAGCAGCCCTTTCTTCCGCAGTTGCACTGAAGACCGTTGTAAACGATTACCGTGTGGCCCATTTCACCTGCTGCATAGTTGATGCCTGTTACAAGCTTGCCGTTTACGATGATACCGCTTCCGACACCTGTGCCGAGAGTGATCATTATGAAATCCTTAACGCCCTTACCGCAGCCGGCAACAGCCTCGCCGAGAGCGGCGCAGTTAGCGTCATTATCAAAGTATACCTTTGTGATTCCGAGTCTGTCTCTGAGTAATTTATATGCGGGAACGTTATTGAATCCGAGATTGTTTGCGAACTCAATAAGCTCTTCGCCCTTGTTTACGGAGCCGGGAGTGCCGACACCTACTGAAATAACGTCGTCGTTTGTGATGTGGATCTGGCTCATAGCTTCCTTAACAGCGTCTGCCATATCATCAAAGATTTTTTCTGCAGCTCTGGGCGCAAGTGTTTTTCTTGATGCCTTTGCTACGATTTTGTTGTTTTCGTCAATAACTCCGACAACGATGTTTGTTCCTCCGAGATCGATTCCGATTCTGTACATAATTTAATACCTCCGAAAATATATCGCTTTGCAGCGAAGTGTTTTTTTTATGAAATTAATGCCAAACCTCAAGGACGTTTGGTGTTGAGGGCTCATCCTCGTCATACATACCGAGGCTCTGTAAAAGCTCCTTTGTTGCATTATAGCCCATTCTCTTCTGGCGGTTGTTCATAGCCGCACATTCTATTATAATTGCAAGGTTTCGTCCAGGCTTTACCGGAACCGTGATGGCCGGGATCTTTATTCCCAATATATCCATATATTCCTCTTCAAGGCCGAGTCTGTCGTAAACCTTGTTTTCATCCCAAAGCTCAAGATTGATGATGATGTCAATTTTTTCTGTCATTTTGACTGCACCGATACCGAAAAGATTTCGTGCATTTATAACTCCGACGCCTCGGAGCTCCATAAAGTGTCTTATGTTTTCGGGTGCTGTACCGACAAGGCTTTTTGATGATACTCTTCTTATTTCTACCGCATCGTCGGCAATAAGTCGGTGGCCGCGGTTTATAAGCTCGATTGCAGTTTCACTTTTACCAACGCCCGAATTACCTACGATCAGTACACCTTCGCCGTATACCTCGACGAAAACGCCGTGACGCGTAATTCTTTCTGCAAGCTCAACTCCGAGATAGGATATAAGCGTTGACATACAGCCCGACGTGGAATCGGCTGACTTCAGCACGGGAACCTCGTATTCCATAGCAAGATCCATAAATTCCTGCATAGGCTCAATGCTTCGTGTGCTGATTATACAGCTGGGCTTGTATGAGAAGAAGTGATTGAGACATTTTGTTCTTTTTTCTTTCGTAAGAGAATTTATAAAGCCGAATTCCGTAAGACCGAAAAACTGAAGACGTGTGGGATCAAAAAAATCGTGATAGCCTGCAAGTATGAGTCCCGGGCGGTTTACGTCTCTTGACTTTATGAAAAGCTCATCAAGAGGCTTGGGGCTGTATAACACTTCAAGGGCATTATACTTTACAAGCTTCTGTAGTGAAACCGAATATTCCTGTGCCATAGCTTTATTCCTTTCTCTTATTTTTCAGCCTTATATTTTGTTAACGTGTTGTCTTGTACGTGATAAGTCTGATTTTTATTTACGGTGATCTTTGTTCCGTTCATAAGCGTGACCGAAATTGCTTCATCGCTGAGATTGTGTATCAATGCCGTTGTGTTACCCGCAATAAGCTTATCTATCTCATTGTTGTTTATGAAAATCTCGGCGTTTTTACCTGTAATATAAACCGTCCCTGTCGGAGCGTTTAACTCAGCGCGTATGTCATCCCCCTTGATAAGGATGCTGTCTGCTTTAGCATTAGCCGTAAATCCGTTGCTGACACCGAGAAGAACTATTGATGCCACCGAGGATTCGAGAGTGAAACTGCCTGAGGTTCTGATACTTACGGTTTTTTCCGAATGCTCGGGAAGAGCTATCGTTATGTCTTCTGCTCCGTAATAGGCCGCCATTGACGTGTCGGGGTTTATCAGTACACTCTGAAAAGCATCGTTTGTTGCTGTATTTTTCGCAGATTCCGCTCTTGACAGCTGTGTATTAAAGAAAGAAAAATCCTCACTGAGTTTTTCTGCTTCCGCGTCGCTCAGCTGTGTTGCCGTTTCTTCCTTTGCCGCTGTGCAAGAGGTTAGGATGCACGCTACGGTAACTGTGATAAGTATGATTGAAAGAAGTTTTTTTATCATAACAGCCTCCGTGTGATGTAATTTAATCTCAATAAAGCCGGAGGATAACTCCGGCTTTATGTTTTTGATTTACTCAGAATCAGGCTTCTGTGCTTGCTTCTGCTTCTGTCTGCTCGGATGTGGATTCGTCAGCGGCGGTTGTTTCTTCTTCTGCTGTTGCAGTTGTTTCATCTGCAACAGTTGTTTCTTCACCGTCAGCCTCAGCGGTCGTATCCTCAGCAGTTGTTTCATCTGCATCAGCGCTGTCCTCTTCAGCCTCTTCATAGGTGAATTCGTAATTTGTATTCATTGTAAGGTCAAATACGATTTCCATCTCGCCGTAGGATGCAAGAGCACCTACGCCTTCAACTGTTGCGGTAACAGTCATATTCTTCTGGAAGTTTACAAATGCAAGTGTATCTGTATCAAGGTTTGCATCAGCGGTGATGAGACAGTTGTTATATGTTATTGTGTAATCCTTGACAATGATATAATCCTTGATGTTGTCGAAGTTCGCAAGAACAAGCTGCTTATCCTTGTTTGTACCGAAAACGCTTTCGATGGTTGCAACGTCAGCAATAACAAGAGTTGTTTCCTCGGCAGCTGTTTCGGATTCTGCCTCAGTTGTATCGTCAGCGGTAGCCTCTGTTGTTTCAGCAGCCTCTGTTGTTTCGGCAGCCTCTGTTGTTTCAGCAGCCTCTGTTGTCTCAGCAGCCTCTGTTGTCTCTGCTTCAGCAGTTGTATCTTCTGTTGTTACGGTAACGTAGTCAAAGAAATTAAAGGTGAGATGAAGAACGTTGTCGCTGATTCTTGTCTCGGTTACGGGGTTGTTGCTTTCGTCAACAACGTTTTCGGACTTTTCATTGGTAACGTTTTCAGTTGCGATATTTCTTGTGAAATCGAACTTGAGAACAGCGGCCTCATCAAGCTTGTTGAGGAGATTGTCTGTTGAATCCTTTGTGATCTCAGTGGAGGCTGAGCCGGGATTTGCAGACATAATAAACGTCTTAAGCTGCTTTGCAGCTGCATCAAGAATACCTGCTTCCTCGCCGTCCTTGAAAACGTCGGGATTGCCTGCGCTGTAGCTTACGTTTTCTGTTATCTTTACTGCAAGATTCTTTGAGTTTTCAAGATATGCGTTGAATTCTGCAACGATCTTGTCTGCCTCGGGTGAATCGTGAATTACTGTTTCTCCTGCCTGAAGGGCACCGTTCTTCATAGCCTCAATGAGAGTACATGAAGAGAATGAAACGAGAATAAGTGCTACGGATACAAAGGAAATTATTGTTTTGAAAGATTTTTTCATTTTAATTCTGCTCCTTTTAAATAATACGAATTAAGTATAACAGACGATATGTAATTTTTCAAGTGCAAAGTACATTTATGTTATTATAAATATAGACAATAATATATATATTATTTTATTATATATGTCAGTTTGTATATGATTTTTTTTCATTATCAATAAAAAGTGCGGGTACACGGCGGTAATATAGTGCTTATCTGCACGCGGGCTTTTTTTTGATGAGCTTTCGGGGAACAGTTATTCGGGATAAAAAAAGCTGTCGGATCTGATTCCGACAGCCAAAGGGTTATTCGTACTTTTCCTGTAAGCCCTTTTCATCAAAGAGGAATACAGTTTCAAGAGCAATTTCAACGCCCTTTTCAATTGTTTTAAGGTTGAGAATATCAGCCTTGTCGTCTCTTGTGTGATAATACTTGGGAGGACCGGGATTCATAGCGGCAAAGGTCGTTGCGTGAACACCTGCCTGAGTCATAGCGGCACCGTCAGATGAGCCGGCAAAGACAACGGAGAAGGGAAGATCAACACCGGCATTTTTGCCGCCCTGCTTAAGAAGAGCGCAAGCCTTTGTGCTGTGCTTTGTAATACCTGACATATCACGGTTATAAATTGCCATATCGTCATAGTCGGTAATAGTATCGAATGCGATAAATACAGTTTCTACGTCGCTGTTCTTTTTGAATTCGGGATGAAGCTTTGCTGCTGCCTTTGCGCCTCTGAGACCTTCCTCTTCAGCACCTGAGAACATAGCAATAACCTCTGTATTTTCAAATCTGATATTGTTGTCACCTAAGAATTTAAGTACTGCGGCACCGGTCATACAGCCCGTAAGGTTATCGTTTGCACCGTCAACACATACCTTGTAGTTCATAAAAATAACAAGTCCTACGTAGCCGGGGATAAATGCACAGCCGATTCCTGCAAGAACGGGATTGAATTCACCTGTCACAAGCATAATTATTGTTGTGATAACGGAATATCCGAGACCTAATGCAGGGTAGATATATGCAACGTACATAAGGGGTGCACCGCCGAGGTGGGTGAATCTCCACTCGATTGATGAGTCAGAGTGACCTGCTATTATGATTCGTCTTTTTGTTTCGCCTGCGGCTTTTCTTACACAGTACGTGTTGTGTGAGGTTACCTTTTTGAAGAACGGGTCAATAACGGGCTTGTAGAAAAGGAATTCTCCGAATATCATTATTGCGGTGAGCACACAGCATACAGCCGTGATATAAGGAGCAAAAACGATATCCTTTACAATGATGTTTGCGACGTTCGCGGCAACTGAAATGAGAAGTAAAATACCGCCCAGTCTTAACCACATAAGGAAGGCACGGTGTGCAACCTGAAATGACTCCTGCTTTACTTCGTCTGCGGCATCTCCGACGAGCTTTGCCATATAGTTCTGGGCATCAAGCTCAGCCTGTGAACCGGCTTCTCTCGGACCTATTTCCTGACAGATCTTTTTAATGCTTCTCGCAGAAAAATTTGCATACATTCTGAGGCCGGATTTGAAATTGTTGATACTTTCTGAGGCTTTCATAACCTACTCCTTTTTTAGTAATTCCAAGGAATTATAGCACATTTTCCGACACTTGTCGAGAATCAAACCGCCTAAACATTTTTTTGTTTTATTGTAGATTTTTAACAAAATAAAAACATCCGGCAGAGAATATGCTTATCGGAAAATTGATTTTGGGGATTTCTCGAAATAAAAAAGATACAAGACTGCATTTTTAGAAACACTGCCCTGTATCTTTTTATTCGTAATGAGGAATTTCCGCTAAAGGAGATTACTTCATACCCTTTTCGTAAGCCTCGATCATCTTCTTGACCATCTGACCGCCGACGGAACCTGCCTGGCGAGATGTGAGATCACCGTTGTAACCCTGCTTAAGGTTAACGCCTACTTCTGAAGCTGCTTCCATCTTGAACTTGTTAAGTGCTTCTCTTGCCTCGGGAACAAGGCTTGAATTACCGCTCTTCATCATATTTCACTCCTTTTGCAAAAAGTTTAGTTTCATTTGCATTAGTATTATGCGCACAATGAAAAGGTTT
This sequence comes from Acutalibacteraceae bacterium, assembly GCA_045654865.1. Classification (GTDB taxonomy): domain Bacteria; phylum Bacillota; class Clostridia; order Oscillospirales; family Acutalibacteraceae; genus RUG806. The sequence goes on from JAZOOE010000035.1 coordinate 16,358, forward strand.
ATCATAAGAAAAATTTTCTTGCAGATAATTTACTTTTTTTGTGTGCTGAGAGTATTATGTGACGGTAAAGGGTAAAAAATTAAATGAAAAAAATGGAAATCGGGATATACCTGAAGCGGTATATCCCGACGGACATAATTATTTGAATATATACACGGTGATCTTTCTGAGAAGCGCATATATCAGCTCAAAGCGGTACTTTAATTTAGCGCAAAAATCTGAGATAAAGCCTTTTTCATTTTCGGCGTTGTCTGAGGTGTCTGCGCCCCGGGCAGTTGAATCAAACACAAAGGTGAATCTTCCTCCCGGTGCCGCATCGCCGTTAAGATAGAAATTCATAACGTCCGTTCCTCCCATATTGTCTGCCCACTTGAAGTTGAATTTTACATCTTCTTGTGTAAGGCCCAATGAGGCTCGGGGAATTTTTATCTGAAGAACGCTTCCGTTTACGGAGTATTCGCATTTTTGAATTTCACGGAAATCAGCTTCGCCGAAGCATTGCTCAAGTATAACCCCCTCATTATCGGGGGATACTCTGTTTACTATAAATTCAAAGCCCTCCCAGTTCGGTGAAATGCCCGATGTATCCGTATCTATGAAAAGCTGCATCCAGTCCTTATCCGTTGAGGGTGAGAGCTCAAGTGCGGTTCTGACGTAGAAATAAACGTAATCATCGTCATAAGCTATCTTTGCCTGAACGACGTCGTTTCTCATTGTGTCATTTTTATAGTGATATCCCTTCCAACCGTCGTCATCTCTGTTTTTTGTGTTGTCGAGATAGTGGTTGTATTCGGGATATACGCCGTCCCATTGTGACAGGTCAGCGTTGATGTCTATGGATTTTTGTGCAACACTCTCAGCGGGAGCTTCTGTGCCCTTGAAGCGGCGCACGTTTTCAACAAGCTGATAATAATAGTGATCCTTGAGAATGCCTGCTGAGGGCTCAATGTCGCGGGAGTATTCGGGGCTGAACTGATCGGGAAATGCATTTTCTATGCCGCACCACTCGGTAAATCTGCCTGCGATCCATTCATTGAAGCCCGTTACGAAAATAAACTCGGGATCCTGACTGATGGCATAGTCCCACTGCTGCTGGAAATTCAAGCCGTAAAGAAGAGAGTTTTCCGTGGTATTGTCAACGGTGATTTCTTTACCGCCGTAGGAATATGTATATGAAAAATATCCGTCCGTAAAGCTTCTTCCCTGAACGGTGCCCTCGGGACTGTTCATTGCTGTAAGTCCGTTTTCGTTTGCATTCTGAGCAACCGATACGCACATCTGCTCCACGGTGCCGAAAATTCTTTCTCCGAATTTTGTCTGAGGATAGTCTGAACACCAGCCCCAGGTATTTTCAAGATATGACTTATCCTCTGCAAAATAAGTAGCCTCATTGTCTCTGAACGTAAAGAAGTTGAATATCTCACGGTCTTTTTTGTTTGTCAGATCGAGTGCATTTACGTCTGCCATTACAAGAGGCTTGCTCTCCCACATAAACCAGAGCTCCTCATAGCGGCCGGGCTCGTAAATATTTTCATATATACTGTAGAGCTGTGAACGTGTATCCTCTGCTCCTGCGAAGTTGAGAATGAATGCAATCTGAGGAGTATCAACGCCCTCCTTGCGTGCCTGTGACCAGACTCTGAACAATGCTTCGTAGCCCTCGGGGAAAAGTATATCCGAGTTTGTTGTATCAAAAATAACCGTATCTATATCGGCATCTGCAAGAAGCTCCGCGTGCTTTCTCAGCACGTATTCATCAGTATTGCTGTAAAATCCGAAGAGAGGCTCGTCCCAGAAATACGGTCTGCCGTCATTTGTGCCGTTCCATGCAGGATGCTCCCAATCGTTTACCGCCTCGGGATATAAATCAAGCACACTTCCCGTGGTTATGGGCTCGTAATCCGTAATCCAAGGGTAATGCCATATCCAGTAGAACATTCCCACGAACTTATCCTCTTTTTTATTGCCCGTGTCCTCGTTCGATGAGAGTGTTCTTCCGAGACCGTCAACAGCTGCCCACGTGGTCGGGGATACTTTTCCCGATTCCGCAGCTCCGACAGGGGTGATAAAAATTCCCGACAGAATAAGTATGCTCATAAGTACTGCAATTGATTTTTTCATAACGAGATCCTCCCGATATTTATATTTTTTAATTGCCGTATGCCTTAATGATGTTTTGCGCTATCTGAATTTTTGTTGTTCTTGCTTCCATTGCTCTTTTTTCAATATATTTATGTGCCTGCTCCTCACTCATACCGAAGGAGCCTATCAGAAGCATTTTGGCTCTTATTATGGTTTTTAATTCGTTTGCCGTGTCGCTTTTTTCTTTTGTTTCGGCTAATTTTTTTAATTTGACGGATGTTGATTTCAGTAGGAGCAGAGATTGCTCGACGATTTCGCTGTTTGCGGGCTTCTGAAGAGTAAGAATCCCCGATGCCGACAGCTTGTGCGATGCAGTCTCGTAAAAATCCTTCGGCATAAGCATAAGCACCGCAAGATTTTTTTTGACGACACACTCAAGTGCGAATTCCGTGGCAAAGCCGTCCTTCAGAGGGGTGTTGATTATTACGGCATCAATATCCGACGTCAGTAAAATCTTTTGAGCCTTTGTTGTGTCGGAGGATAGAACGCAGTCACCTGAGCAGGTGCTTTTTACAAGAGGAAGAACCAGATCAAAAAATTTCTGATAACGGCTTACCGTGAGCACGTTGAATTTGTCTGCCATTAGGTTATTGCTCCTCCTTTTGTTAAAATTTGTCGTATTGTCTTTACAATGTTTCTTTATTGCTATATTATATACTATAGCAACAGATTTTTCCACAATTATTTAAGTATATTTTTTGTAACGGAAAAGGGGCGGGAAAATGTCTGAAAAAACAGTAATGTATATCCTGACGGATACTCATTATCTTTCACGGCGTATGTGGGAGCCGGGAGAGAGTATTGATAACCGTGAAATGGGTGATCAGATTGCAATAAAAAGCACACCCTATATTCTCAGAAGCTTTATGAAAAAGATCCTTGATGATAAAGAAAGCAGCTTCGTTCTTATAACGGGCGACCTTATTAATAACGGTGATATTGAGAGTCATAAGGATTTTATGAATGAGCTTAAAATGCTGACGGATGCGGGCAAAAAGGTGCTTGTGACCTGTGCTACGCACGATTATGCGGGGCTTGGTGATGATGAAAATATTTTTCATCCCGTAAGATACACGAAGGACGGCTGTGAGCCTGCCGAGCGTGTTTACAAAACTGAACTTCCCGGACTCTACTTTGATTTCGGTCATAAGTATGCAGACAGCATTGATTCGGAAAGCGGCTCTTATTCCGTAAGAATTTGTGACGGACTCAGGCTTATTGCAATTTATGATAACGGTAACGGAAGAAGCCATTGCGGACTTTTTGAGCAGGGCTTTTTGTGGCTTGAAAACGAAATAAGGCAGGCGCACAAAAGGGATGAAAGGGTTATTCTTGCTGTTCATCATCCCGTTATTCCGCCATGGCCCATATACAAGAATATTGCTGAATTTGAGCTTTTCGGCGGCTATGAAAGATTGAGCAGATTAATGTGCGAGAACGACGTCAGAGTTGTTTTTACGGGACATACCCACGTTCACGGAATCAAAAAATACAACGGTGAAAACGGGAAGTATTTTTATGATATAACCACCAGTGCGCTCCCGTCTGCAAAGGGCAGAATGAGAAGAGTTGAGTTTGACAAGGATAAAATTACCTTATCTGTCGAGAGTGTCGGTATTGATTTCATTGACGACTTTGATACGGGCGGGCTCAGCGCAGAGGAATATATTTATTCGCTTAATTTTGCGGGACTTCTGGAAAGATGTCTGCCTCTTGCAAAAACTGATTGGGACAAGTTTGTGGATTATGTTTCTCACGTGTTCAATATCAGCAGATTCAGAAAGCATCGCATTCTGTGTAATGCTGTAATCGATATTTTTACCAAAATGTCAATGCACCTGCCTGCCGTTATTGCGGGAAAAAAATCGGGGCTTTCACGGGAAGAAATTGCCCGTATGAAAGACGTGTCTGCAAAGGATACCGCATTTACGGTGCTTCGACACGTGTTTTCGGGTAACGCTCCGTTTACTCCCGATACAACGGAATATAAAGCCATTGCGGGATTCGCAAAAAAGGGAATTGCTCTTCTCGGAAAATTCGGTGTGGATATTGACGCTATGATTCCGGGCGATGAAACTGCTGTTGAAACTATGAATCACTTCTTGTATAATACCCGTACGGGTGACGATAACTCAATAATAATAGATTTGGAGAAATAAGCTATGATTAAATTTGATTGCGACTATCTTGAGGGAGCACATCCCAGAATACTTGAGGCACTTGTAAGAACTAATTTTGAGCAGACCTCGGGCTATGCCGTCGATAAGTATTGTGCTGAGGCAAGAGAGCTCATAAAAAGAGAATGTAAAAGCGAAAACGCCGACGTTCATTTTATTGTCGGTGGCACGGGAACCAATACCACGGTTATTGCTTCTGCATTAAGACCTTATCAGGGTGTTGTATGTGCCGTTACCGGACATATAAACGTTCACGAGGTGGGAGCAATTGAAGGTACGGGACATAAATGTATCGCTCTTCCCTCGGATGACGGCAAGGTAGCAGGTGACGTATTTGAGGAATATTGCAGGGGCTATTGGGCAGACGGAACCTACGATCATATGGTTCAGCCTAAAATGCTTTATATTTCACAGCCTACTGAAAACGGAACTCTTTATACTGCGGCTGAGCTTAAAAGACTTCGCGAGATCTGTGATAAATATTCAATGTATCTGTACGTGGACGGTGCAAGAATGGGCTACGGACTTATGGCTGAGGGAAATGACGTGACGCTGCCTATGCTCAGCGAGCTTTGTGATGTTTTTTATATCGGCGGTACCAAGGTCGGTGCGCTTTTTGGCGAAGCACTCGTTATTGAAAACGACGATATCAAAAAGGATTTCCGTTATATGCAGAAAAGACAGTGCGGAATGTTTGCAAAGGGCAGACTTCTCGGTCTGCAGTTCAGAGAAATGTTTACTGATGGGCTTTACTATGAAATGGGTGCCAACGGTATCAGAACCGCTTACCGTGTAAGAGATGCTTTCAGAAAGGCGGGCTTCCCGTTCCTTTATGAATCAAACACAAATCAGCAGTTCCCCGTGCTTCCCGATACTGTTCTTGATATGCTTTCCGATAAATTCTCATGGGATTATTGGTGCCGTGTGGACGAGGAGCATTCATGTGTGCGCTTCTGTACCTCATGGGCTACAACGGAGGAGAACGTTGCGGCACTTGAAGAGGAACTTGAAAAATTTTCACTGAATAAATAATCAGATCATCAACGTGTAACAAGGAGCTGTAAAAAACGAAAGTTTTTTGCAGCTTCTCGGTATTTTAAAGAAAAAAAGATGTACCCTTTTTCAAAGGTACATCCTCCCGATTGTGATAAACTCGTTTTCTTGTTGCACAGTAAAAAAATACAGTCAATTATTCCGCAATGTAACAAATTTCACCGTCATTTATAAATATGTGCGACAGCGTTTTTCATCAATCTGTCTTCCGTCGGCTGATTAAGCCTTGGACTTTGCGAAACAGTCGCTACAGAGAACAGCTCTGTCTTCGCTGGGCTTGAAGGGAACTCTTGCCTTGCCGCCGCACTGGCTGCATATAGCATCAAAGTATTCTCTTTCGCCCTTTGCGGACTGCTTGCGAGCTACACGGCATTCTTTGCAACGCTGGGGCTCGTTTACGAAACCTTTTTCAGCGTAGAACTCCTGCTCACCTGCAGTGAAAACAAATTCGTTACCGCAATTTTTGCATTGGAGAGTCTTGTCTTCGTACATTTTGCTACCTCACTATAAATTTTTTTACCATGCTTTAACAAATAAATGTTATTACTGGTATATATCACACAGCTTGCGCTGTTATGAACGTTCGGAATCAAGAAAGCCTTTGAGCTTTGCTCGAATTCTTTGCATTGTGTTGTCTACCGCTTTTTCGGATATAGCAAGCTGCTCCGAAATATATTTATAAGAATAACATTCAAGATACAGCTTAAGCACGCTGCTTTCTCTTGAGGACAGCTTGCTTATAAGAAATTCATTGATTTCTTCGCATCTGCACGCTGCGAGCAATTCTTCTTCGGGAGTTGCATAGCTGGTAACTTTAATATCCTCAACGGAAACAGGCGGAAGCGGGGGAGTGCGCTTTTTTGATGCGGTTGCATTAATTGCCGTTTGTATGGCATTTTCTATGCAGGCTGCCGCATAGGTTCTGAACAAGGTGTGGCGGGTATTATCAAAGCTTGAAATTGCTTTGAGCAAGCCCAGTTGCCCCTCTTGCATGAGGTCGTCGATATCCAATAAGCCCGAATCACAGCTTTTCAAAAATCTGTAACGGTAGACTCCTGCCGTGTTTTTTACGGCAACGTCAAATCTTTTCAGAAGCTCGTTTTCAGCATCCGTATTTTTTTGTTGCGCAGATACTGCCAATTCTTCATCCGTCATATCAAAGAGACTGTAGTTTTTTGAACTCATAGTATCTCCTCATTTTTTTATACAAAATCATCTTACTTTATAAATTTTTGTTTGTCAAGCAAAATCATTATATTTTGGCTTGATTTTACTATATTTTTGCAAAAATAGCTATAAATTTTATGAAAAGATTACCTATTTGATGTGTTTTATGTTAATTATATGTTAAAATCACAAGAAAATCACGGGCGTCCCGAAGGACGTCCGTGATGATTAATATACGGATCAATTAGAAGAGATTGTTGAAAAATCTTTTAATGACAGCAAACCAATTGTTGAATTCAGCAAAGAGGAAATCAAGAACGCCGAGATCAACGTATGAGGAATCAACGGGATCTGAAGTGCCTGCCTTGTCTGCGGCATCAAGAAGGAAAGCCTGAGTGTAGACGATACCGCCTTCGCCGAATACCTCAACTCTTACATAGTCACCGAGAACATCAGCGTACTCGTTAAGATCAAGTGTAGCCTCGCCGGCCTTCTGAGTGCAGATAAGCTCACCGTCGGAGATCCAACGGACAATAAGAGCGTCGGTTGTGTTGATTGTGATTTCGTCTGTTGCTTCGTTTACCTCGATTGAAGAGATACGGGGATCTGCTTCGCAGGTGTTATAGCCGTTCTCAAGTGTTGAATAGGTGATGCCGATGCTTTCGTCAGCTGCATATTCACCGTTTTCAATGCCCTGAATCTTTTCTGCCATAGCAACGGCGGTAGCGTTTACCTTGTTATAAAGCTCTGTTTCGCCGTAGAATTCCTTGATGGCTGCTGCGATCTCAACAAGCTCGTCATAGTTGCCCAGACAATGGCTTGCGGCAAAGAACTCACCGTTTGTAAGACAGGCCTTGAGAGCTGCTGAGGTCTGCTCGGGGAGGATTGCGAGTGTGTAGCCTGTGTCGATAACGTTAAGCTGATGAGCATCAGATGAAGCGATTGCATATACGTTTTCGCCGTTTGCTGAGAATCTGATGAGAAGATTATCCCAGAGGATTCTGTCAAAGCGTGTTCTGCCGTCACCCTTTGAGTTCATATCGATACCGATACAGGTGTCGTATCTGTCAAGAAGAGAAGCGAACTTGTTAATGTAATAGCTGTAAACGGGGCTGTTCTCGTTGTAAGCATCCTCTGAACGGATCTCATATCTTGCCTTTGTGTATTCACCGGGATGATTGATAACGCTTACACCGCCGAGAGCATCAACGCCCTTAACTGCAACCTCGTAGGTTGTAACGGAGTTGTTGCTGTAATCAACGAACCAGCTGTTTACGTGAGCATTTACGGATACTGCGTTGTTTTCAATTCCGTAGGGGACACGGAGAATTTTTGTTCCGTCTTCAAGAATGAGATAATCGTCACCGTTTTCTGCCGTTGTATAGGTGTATGAAACACCGTTATCAAAGGTACCCTTGTCTGAAAGATAAACAAGCTCGCCCTCAGTTTTGCCCACAAGGCTCATAACGCCGTAGATGAGAGAGTTTACGTTTGTCTCACCCCATGAGTAGTTTACCGTTCCGTGATCGGTGGTGGCAACGATGTCGAAGCCTGCCTCAACGTGACGCTGAACTGATGCAAAAAGATTGTCGTCGCCGTCGCTTGCGTTTGTGTGGGTGTGCAACGCCGTCTTGTAAACGGAATAGGTTTCCCAATCGATATTTTCATAGGGATTGGTTATTTCATAGGAGCCGTCCTCGCTTGCGGCAAAGCCAAGCGTAGAGAAAGGAAGGCATAAAAGAACTGCGAGTAAACAAGCAATTGCTGCTTTTGTTTTTTTCATAAGTCTTACCCCTTTTATTAATTTTATAAAATTATAGCATACAATTTATTTTTGTTCAACATAATTTTTCTTTTTTGTTGTAGCACAGGATGCCGCATAAACTGAATCGGCGCCGAAGATAAGTAACGTTTTTGCAAGCTCGTTTATAGTGCTTCCGGTTGTGATCACATCATCCACAATGAGCACGGTTTTTCCTTTAAACTGACCGACAGAGTCTGCCGTCGGCTCAAAACAGCCGAGGAGATTGCCGCTTCTTGATACGGCTGTGAGCTTATGCTGTGATGAGGTCTTGTATTTCTTTTCAAGCAATGCGCCGTAAGGAATTTTCGTAAATTCAGACAGATGCTTTGCAAGAAGCTCTGATTGATTATAGCCCCTTCTGAATCTCGGAAGCTTTTCCATCGGCACAAAGGTGATGAAATCGATTTTCTTTGTCAGCTGTCGCTCTTCAAGAGCCTCCTCCATAAGCCCTGCAAAGTTTCGGGCAATATCGGGGCGGGAGCGGAACTTTAAACGGAAGATGGTTTTAACCGGCTCGCCCTCATAATAAAAGCAGGATACGAGCTTGCTGTAATACTGATGCTTTTTACACATACAACTTTGCATTCTCTGTCCGCATATCTCACAGCCGCCCTTCTCGGCGGGATGCAATACAAGCTTTCTGCATTCATTACATACGGGAGGGCTTATGAGAATTTTATCACAGCCGCAGCATCTTTGCGGAAAAAGAATGTTGAAAACAAGGTTATTCATTACAGCAGTCCGTGCTCACCGAGCTTTTTGTAAAGAAGCGCCACGGGCAGTCCCATAACGTTATAATAGTCGCCGTTTATTGACGGTATCATAACGGAGCCTCTGCCCTGAATGCCGTAGGCGCCGGCTTTATCAAAAGGCTCGCCGGAGTCTATATATTTGTTGATTTCCTCATCGCTGAGAGGATGAAATGTAACCTCTGTTTTGTCGGAAAAGGAAAATGTTTGCTCCTTATTGAAAACTGCAACACCCGTATAAACGGTGTGCGCTCTTCCCGAAAGAGCTCTGAGCATATCAAAGGCATCCTCCCGTGATTTAGGCTTCCCCAGAATCATATTGTCAAGAACGACCACGGTATCGGCTGAGATCACCGTGTCCTCGGGGTGACTCTCAAAAACTGCGGCACCCTTCATTCTTGCAAGCTCCTCCACTGTTTCGCGGGGAGTCAGCCCCGGTGCGGTTTCCTCCTTTACGTCGGAAACGCATATTTCAAAATTATCGTAAATGAATCCGAGCAGCTCTTTTCTCCTCGGAGATGCGGAAGCAAGAATTACAGCCATTTTATTTTTCCTCAGCTATTTTCTTTAATGCCGCGGAAAGCTGATCGGGGCATGATGTGGGCTTGAAGCCGCACTTTATACCCTCAAGTCTTTGTGCTACGTCGGAAAGTCTCATTCCCTTTACAAGTGCGCTGATGCCCTGAGTGTTTCCCTTGCAGCCGCCTATGAACTTTACGCTTTCTATGATCTGCTCCTCGTTTACGTCAATAATGATTTCGGAGGCACAGGTGCCCTTGGTTTTGTAGGTATAAGTCATAATTATTTTCTCCTTTACATCATTTCATCGTTTGAATCGGCAAAGAATGCCTTTATATCGCCCCATAAGGACTCTATGTCGCTCCACGTATCGTCTGCCGTTTTTCTTATGGTGCTGTATATTGAAAGCAATCGGTTCTTGCCTTTTTTTGATTCTATTTTTTCATACTGTGTTATCGTATCAAGATACATATTGTTAAGCTCGGATTTCCATTCGCTGAATTTATCACCGCTGGCTCTGAGCTCCTCATACTTGTCCTCTGCAGTGGTTTTGATCGTCTCTGCCTTATCCTGAATGCTTGCCTTCAGTCCCGTCAGCTTTGTCATAAGCTTATTTATATCAGCTGCCGCCTTGACGGTGAAGAACAGGTCAACACAAAAGACTGTAAGGATGACAAACACGGCAATCGTCCGTGCATCCTGACTTATGAATGAAAGTGCATATCGGTAAACCGGTGCTATGATATAAACGTAGACGAAGGCAAATATTGCCCAATAGCAGGTGTGCTTGAAGCAGATTCTTCCGTGAAGATTCAGGAAGTTGTTTGAATAGTCCCACCAGCGGGCGTTGAACAGCTTTTCCATAAGATAACTTGTTAAGTATTCGACGGTATCTGCAAGCAGCATTCCCAAAAGAAGCACTATTATAAGACGTTTTTCTATCGGTTGTGACATGGGAACGAGGATGACGTCGAAAACAAGACAGCCTGTTCCGTAAATGGGGCACATTGGACCGTAAAGAAAGCCTGAATTGATTATTCTGCGTTCTCCCAGTGAGCGGTAAGTGCACTCAATTGCCCAGCCTACAGCCGAGAAAACAAAAAACATAAAAACATAGTTTATTATCGTATCAAACATTTTATTTCTCCGTTGTTTATTTGTGCAGTGTAGAATTTATTGAGTCAAGCTTATCCTCAAAGCTTTTTCTCAGTTTCTCATTTTTTGTAAGCTTCATTTCCTTTGATGCACAGTATTTGTCGGAAAAGGTAACCACAAAGCCCTCAATAGAGGAGGGAGGAAGAGGTGTCAGCGGCCACATGTGTCTGAGAATGATCTTTTCTTCTTTTTTTGTTATTTGCGGATTGAGAAGCCTTGCATTGGACACGGCAAAAGCAGGATGTCTGAAGCCGTGTGGACGATGGCTGAAATCAGGATCGTGCCAGTCGTAATACACGAGATCGTGCAGAAGAGCTGCTCTTGAAGCGGCTTTAACGTTCAGCTTCAGCTTCTTTGAAATAATGAAGCTCATATAAGTAACTGCTCTGATATGATCAAGTCTGTTTGCATCGCTGTGCTGAGGATACGCTCTCATAGACTGCACCTCGGGTGTGCAGTAAAGATCCCCTACAAGAGAGAAGAATTCCTTGTCTGTTTCGGGGGAAAGTGCATAGGATTTTGTGAAAATATCAAAAAGCTTTGCCATAATCTGCATCCTTTACTGAAAATACATACCGAATAATTCTAACATACTATCGTCAAAATATCAACAAGATAATAATATTACCGATTGACATTTTTTTGTTGTTGATATAAAATATCTTTTGCGAGTAGGTTGGGCAGTTACGCCTGACTTTGTTCAGGTGAGGAAAGTCCGGGCTCCGCAGAGCAGGATAACGGCTAACGGCCGCCGAGGGTGACCTTAAGGGAAAGTGCAACAGAGATATACCGCCTGTATTATGCAGGTAAGGGTGGAAAGGCGAGGTAAGAGCTCACCGGCATACCGGAGACGGCTATGCCCTGTAAACCCTATCCGGAGCAACACCGACAGAAGTGGCTTGCTCGGCCATAACTTCGCAGGGTGGCGTGAGCGCAAAAGCAATTTTGCGCCAAGACAGATGATTGCCTTAAATGACAGAACCCGGCTTACAGACTCACTCGCACATAATGAAAAGCATCCCATATAATAGTATGGGGTGCTTTATTATGTATGGATTGATTTTTTGTGCATTTCTGACGGTTTTTGCTGTTATCGGTATAGGTCTGATTTTTATTGCCGCGGTTTTCAGAGCATCTGCGCCCGATAAGAAAAAGAAATATACGATTGTCTGTGTTATGGATCCGTCGGATGAATACGGCAGAGTAAGACTCAGGCGCATAGCCGATGCCGTAAGCATTCTCGGTCTCAGAGAGCATTTTGTTGTTGCTGCCGTTACAGCCTCTCCCGAGGAGGAGAAGCAGCTGAGCGCAGGCTTTCCCGACAAGGAGCTTGTTATTGTGTGCAACGAGGATAATTTTTTTGAAAAAATTTCAAATTAGCGTAAGGTGTCCGTTGAAAGGGACTTATTTTATGTTATAATATATTAAAGATCAATGGAATCAGAAACGGGAGTGTCTTTATTATGCTTACATTTCTTACGGGAACCTGCTTTTCCGAAAAAAAAGAGTATATATACAAAGAAATATGCGCTCTTCTCGAAAAAAATGAAAGGGTTTATCTCATTGTGCCCGAGCAATCAAGCTTTGACAGAGACAGAGATTTTCTTTTCAGATACGGAGAGAAAATAAGCAACAGACTTACGGTTACGAGCTTTACCCATCTTTCAAGGGACGTGCTTGAGGAAAACGGACTCAGCTCAAAGCCCGAGGCTGATGAAGCGGCTCGCCACGTTTTTATGAGTCTTGCTGTAGAGGAATGTGCCGACAGTATTGACATATACAAAAAATCCGGCTCGCGCATCAATCCCGTTGATGGACTTCTGAATGAATATGCCGAAATCCGTCAGGCAGGCTTTGATACGACGCAGTTGTTTGCAGTTTCCCGTATTCTGCCCGATGGTACCCTTAAGAATAAAACCGCGGAGCTTGCTCGTATTTTCTCTGCCTACGAGGGGCTTCTGACACAGCGCTTCAGCGATGCGAATAATAATATTTCCGTTATGTGTGACTTCCTTGCGAAAAATAAGATTTTTGAGAATTCATACGTCTTTTTTGATGATTTCAGAGGCTTCACCGGTGCCCAGATAAAGCTTATAGAGGAGATCATTGCACAATCGCGGGAATGCTTTGTATCCGTGCTTGCGCCCTCATCTCTGAATTCCTTTGACAGTGAGGCGTTTATTCACGCCACAGGTAATTGCAGAAAACTGAGTCAGGGTGCCGCAAAAAGAGGTGTGAGAGTAAAGGAGCTTCAGTTGTCCTGTACTCATCCCTCAGAGGAAATTAACGCTCTTGCCGCTTCGCTTTTCTGTGCGGAAAAAGAGTGCTTTGAGGGGCCGGTAATGGGTATCAGGATCCTCAGCGCGGATAATAAATACAACGAAGCGGATTTTGTTGCACTTGAAATAAAAAGATTATTGGAAAACGGATACAGATGCAGGGATATTTGTGTCTGTGAAAGAAACGGTGATTACATAAAGGCGCTTACGACGGCACTTAAAAAATATTCTATTCCCGTTTTTGAGGACAAGCGTGTTCCCTTGTATGAATACCCGCTTATCAGAATGCTTCTGCTTGCAGTAGAGATATGTGCATACGGCTTTTCAACGGAGGATGTATTTTCGTATCTTAAAACGGGAATGACGGGAATGAGCACCGCCGATTGCTCAGCTCTGGAAAACTACGTCTATCTGTGGCAGATAGACAAGGGCGGATGGCTCCGTGATTTTACGGGACATCCCGATGGCTTCGGTGAAAAGGAAAGCGCAGAAAAGAAGGAATATCTTGCATATATAAACGAGCTCAGACGCTCAACGGTTATGCCTCTTGTGGCGCTCAGAAAAAAGCTTGAGTCGGGAAACGGCGGGGCTGCATGCAAGGCGGTATTTGAATTTCTCGTTGAAGTAAAGGCGGCTGATAACTTCAAGGAATATGCCCGCTACCTTT
>JAZOOE010000036.1:0-9125 GCA_045654865.1 Acutalibacteraceae bacterium
CACATATCAAACCACCATATCCCCGAAGCCTTTGTCAGCTGATGAAGAAATGCTTTTCTGAGGGCAGACAGGGACAGCACGGGGGAATCGGGACCGCACCAGGCGGTCTTGTTTCCGTTTTCGTCATAAAGAAGATAAATATCCTCGGGATAGACCCCGGGGCGGGAATCCTGCATTCGTCGGGTAAGATGGGTTCTTACGTCACATTCAATAAAGCAAAGCTTTCCGTGAAGCTTTACGGAATCCACGGGAAGCATATCCCCCCAGTCAATTCCGAGCCTTCTGTTTCCGTCATAGCAGCAGGGAGACGAAAAGAAATCTATATAAGGAGAATCTATTATATTCCAAAGCCCGTGAAGCCCGTAAAGGGGCTCGTTAACAAAGCAGTTATAGCCGTAAAACACTCCGACTATCTGTTCACCGTTTGTCAATTCCTTGACGGTTCTTGCAAAGAAGTTTACTGTTTCGGAAGTTTTTTCATCGGAAAATTGGCTATACATTCTGCTCTCTTCGGTGCAATTTCGGGAAAGCTCCTCCTTTGAGGGGATTTTTATATCTGCAATTCCGTGCTTTTGTCGTGCCCACAGGCTGAATTTTTCCATTCCCATTTCAGAATATGAGCCGAAAAGGTCGTGATGCATCCATTCCTGAGTCGTACCGCCGCAAAGGTGATAGCCTGCAATCCTCGGGGCATAGTCGGACGAACCGATATGAGCTATAAGCACCTTCAGAAGCTCGGCACCGTCAGCTCTGAATTTATCGGAATATAAGGATTCCCGGGGACCGCCCTTCGGTGTCATCACGGTTTCGGAAGGATTTTCCCGAATCCATTTACGGGGCATTGAAATATTGATTCTCGGGAAAATAAGTGCATCGGGGCAATCGGCAATAATACCTCTTACAATACCGTCAAATTCAGAAAAGTCGGGTATTTCCTCCTCAAACACTCCCGTTCTGAAGGGGGTAAAGCCCGTCATATTATTTATGGGCAGATCAGTAAAGGAAACGTTTACGAAAAACATTCTGTAGCCGCTTTTTACAAAATCCTCCCACTGACCGCATTCATCAAAATATGCGGTGTATGCAAGAGGAGCGTGAAGAGTGCCGTCAATATTTATAAGAGGTCGTGAATTTTTAAGCTGTATACTGCTTTTATGCATATTCTCTTTCCGTCCCGTCCGTTTTTTTATAAAATTATATCACACACTAAATTCAAAACTCAAGCATTCATTGTATGGGAAATATCCTTTATTTTGCTCTCCCGATGCAATAATTTCCGCTAAAATCCTGCCCGTTTGTGCAAAAAAGCCCCTTGCAACAAAATGTAGCACGGTATTTTTAATACATTATCGTGACACACAGGAAAAATAATGCTATCCTATCCTTGACAAGGAAAACAAAATCTGACTTGTCATAAGTCGGCGAGCGTAATCCGAAACAGCCTTAAACTGACATTTTAAAGGTATGCTTTCGGGCAAGTTCGGATTACTGCCGTCTCACTAAGGAGGTTCTACAATGAAAATTTCAAAAACTCTCAAGCGGCTCAGAGCGGAAAACGGTCTTACTCAGGAGCAGCTCGCAGAAAAGCTTTTCATTTCCCGACAGTCCGTTTCAAGCTGGGAAAACGACAGAACCCAGCCTGACCTTGAAATGCTCGGCAGACTTTCCGAAATATTCGGCGTTTCCGTGGAGGAGCTTGTGTACGGCAAAAAGCGAAACACAGAGCTTGAAACCGAAAAGCCCGACCACACCGCCGCGCTTATAATAATTTTTTCCGTCCTCGGAAGTCTTCTTGCCGCCACGGGACTTATTCTGATATTTATTACGTTCTGGGAAAAAATGCCCGTGCTTTCAAAGGCTGCGCTGTCATTTCTTCCTGTTCTTGCAGGTCAGGCGGCCGCCCTTTTCGTGCTTTCAAAAAAAAGAGATAAGCTTCCCTGGTGTGAGGGAGCGGGTATACTGTGGACAGCAGGTCTCGGGGCAAGCCTTTCTATGCTTTATAACGTCTTCGATATCGGCATTCATTGGCATACCGTGCTCATAGCTCTTTGCTTTCTTATTTTTCCCGTTATGCTCATTCTTCGCTGTGTATCGCCCCTTGCAGTTTACTACGTCTGCACACTCACGTGGCTTGTAAATGCCGCGGGAGATGATTTCAACACATATATCCTTGGGACTCTTAGCATTATTCTTGTGGCGGCAGGCTGTATTTTCAGCACATATAAGCTGAAAAAGGAAAGTGCGTCTCTCAGAAGCGTATTTTCCCAATGGCTCTCCGTTGCGGCGGTCGTCGCCCTCACAGTGCTTTTATGCAACGACTTCAACAGCATAATTATATGTTGTGTTCTTTTCGGCTCGTGTCTTCTTTTTATATCAATGAGGAACTCAGAGCTTCTTCTGCCCTACAGAATACCGGGAATTCTGCTTATAAACACGGCATTGATCATAGGAAGCAACTTTTATGATACCTTCGCCGCTAAAAATGCCGTTATTTACACTCTGACGGCGGTGCTTTGCGGCTGTAATCTGTTTTTTGCAACACGCGCAGGAAAGTATATGAAGGATAAATTCTTTGCCGCATATATATTTGTAAGCCTCGGGGCAATTGCTGTTTTTGCCCTCACCTCATTTTTACTGCCCTCTGACGTGAGCTATGAAAACCACCGTGATATGATGAAGCATTCGGTTAAAATTATCACAATTCTTGCAAACATTCTTCTGATGATTTCGGGAGCCCGTGCAAGAAAGCTCATTCCCATAAACGCAGGCTTTATCTCCATTGCCGCCATCTGCTACCTTTTCTTATCTATGTCTCCCCTTTCTCTGATGATAAAGGGCGTTGTTCTGCTGATATTCGGCGCAGTTCTCCTTTCGATAAATCTTAAGCTCTCCGCCGCGGAGAAAAAAGAGAAAATAAAAACAATTCCGGAGGAGGGAAATACTTATGAATAAAAAATTCAAGGCATTTGTCGCACTTACCATCGCCTTACAGCTTCTTCTGCCTGCGGCGTTCCTCTTTTACAGCAGGACTATGATAGACACAACCCTCGAAAAGGGTGCGGAATTCAAATTCCGACTTAACTACATCTATATGGAGGAGGCGGTATCCTCCGACAGTGAAAAAAGCTATTTTCTGAATATTTATATACCGATAATGTCCTATCGGGAAAAAATACGGGTATGCACCGATCCCGACGGCTTTGCAGTAACGTATCTCGCTTCAGGGGAAAACGATTGGTTTTACAGAAGCTTTGCCCATAAGTCGCAAAGGCTTTCGGGAGATCAGCTGATATTTGAGGATGCGCTCAGCGACTCCGTATTGTCTGAGCTGCTTTTTGATTCTGTCAAAAACTCAGACGAGGAGATTTCTCAACGCTGTTATCTGACAGCAAGGGTATATAAGGGCTTTTTCATTCCCACCGCAATTTATCTCGACAACGAAAGGATCATCACCATAAACATATAAAGTAAAGAGGGGCTGCAAAAACTTTCGTTTTTTTGCAGCCCCTCTGTCCGTTTTATAAAGCTCGGCATAAAAGCCATTTGTGTAAGGCTTATTGCTCTCTTTTCAGTCCCTGATAATAGTGGACAATATTCATATCCTCATCCATATCAAGTCCGTGGGAGCCGCAGTCGCCGTCGATCTCGTGACAGCCGTGATCCATAGCGAAGCCCACGAGGGTATTGTGATTTTTCCAGTTTTCCCTGATAAGGGCATCGAACATGCCGTAGGCTCTTGAATTACAGCGAAGCTCAGACAGCGCCTCGGAGCTTTCGGGACCGAACTTGTGCATTGTTGAATCATAATTTCCGTTATAAACCGCAATAAAGTCGTAGCTGTCCTCTTTTATAAGCTCTGAAGCCTTGGCGTTTACCTCTTCCTCCGAGTCATAGAAGAAATAGTCCATATCCCTTTCGAGATATATTCTTGACAGACTGTCCCCCTCGGTGCAGACGATTGCCGCCCTTTTTCCGGCACGGATAAGAGCATCAAAGATGGTGTCTATGGTAATTACGGGCTTTGTGTATGACCTTATGCCGTGGATTTCAGGTTGGGCACCGGTATACATAGTGCCGAAGCAGACGGGAGTAACCGAGGGCATAACGGTGCAAAGGGGAAGCCTTAATTCCGCTCTTTCCGTCACCTCTCTTAAAAACCAAGGGTATTTTTCATCCACCCATTGAGCAATTGCATCGGGGTTATACATAAAAATTCTGTCTGCCCTTTCGCCGCCGAAGATATTATCCGCATATTCGCAAAGTCTTTTGTCGGGGGCTGCCGCATTTTCGGGAGCGGATATACCCATACAATAGCATAAAGCCGAGCAAAGACCGTCAAGAGAAGCTGTATTTGTCATTTTGTTTTTCCTCCGTTTTTATTCTGCGTGCTCCATTGTTTTATTCACAAGAGCCTCAATTTCCACGGTGCCCACACCGAAAATTGACGTCTCGATTCTGCCGCCAACAGGCTTTTTCCAATATTCATCTATTGAATCAATGCCCCCTCGCATCCCCATAACCGAGCCTACCGTTGCACCGTTGCAATCCGTATCAAACGCCATTCCCACAGCGGTACAGATTGATTTTCCGAAATCCCCCTCACCCCAAAGAAGAGCCGCAGTAACAATCATAGCATTTGAAATCATATGGCACCAGCCGTGATCCGTGTGCTCATCCCACATAGCGTGGATAAATCCCTGCACTTCTTCAAGGCTGACACCGTTTTTATAGTCGGAATAAACTCTCATAACAGCCTCATAAAGTCTTGATGTAGAAGGAATTTCGCCGAGAGCCCCAAGAATAATATCCTCAATGCTGTCATTTACTGCCGCAATGCTTATCATTGCCGAAACGAACATTTCACCGTAGATTCCGTTCTTTACGTGGGAAAGCCTTGCATCCCTATATGCCATTTCAGCGGCATCCTCGGGAGCGCCGGGATTTATATAGCCGAAATAGTCTCCTCTTATTGCGGCTCCGATCCATTCACGGCAGATATTTTTATATATTGCCGTTGCAGGAGGCACAAGACAGTTGATGAGATTTACGTAAGCAATTCTTTCTGCCGTAAAATATGCATGCACGGGCTGATATCTTAGCCACATATTGCCCACATCTGCGGTGGTGAAGCCTCTTCCTGCCTCTTCAACAAGCATCTGATAAAGCACTGTATAGTTTGTGTCATCGTCCACGGGCATACCGTCGGCAATGTCACCGAAAACCTTGTTCTTAAAAGAAAATTTATAGTGTGAAGCCACCTCTTCCGTAATATCACTCTGCAGAACAAAGCGGTGCATAGGGAAATTTCCCGTTTCCTTAAGAAGAGGAAGCAGCTCGTTACTTCTGATACCTTCAAGAGGCTTTCCTAAAAGACAGCCTGCAGCTCTGCCCGTCCATGCACCGAGAAGCTTCTTTTTAAGTGTTTCCTTATCGGGCTTTTGTACCGTGTAGCTGTGTGCTTTTCTCAGCTCCCTTATTTTTTCAAGGTCATTCGGCTCCCTGTAAGCGTAATCCTTCTTTATTTCTGCTGACATTACAATATCAAAAATAACGTCACTCATTTTTGTTTTTTCGGCACCGTTTTCCATAGCGGCAACAGCCTCAAAAAGTGCCTTGTGCTTTTCTATA
Organism: Acutalibacteraceae bacterium; assembly: GCA_045654865.1. GTDB lineage: Bacteria > Bacillota > Clostridia > Oscillospirales > Acutalibacteraceae > RUG806. The sequence goes on from JAZOOE010000036.1 coordinate 5,629, forward strand.
TCAAGTCCCTCTTCAATGGACTGGTTGTATTCATCCATAATATCATCGGCATATCTGTTAAAGCCGTCGGGATTTTTATAGTCAGTTTTAAGCTCGGCATCATAAAGCTTCGAGAACATATTTTTCACTCCGTTAAAATGATTGTGAAAAAATTATAGCATATCCGCATATTTTTTCACAAGAATTTTTCGGAAAATGAAAGGATATTATTCTGCTGAAAGCTCTGCGAGCATTTTTTCAATAAAGCCGTCCTTTTCTCTGTTTTCGAAAAGAAGCTCTATGATTTTTACAGCGTTTTCACGGTAAAGGGAAGTGTTTTCCGCAACGCTCAGCGCCGTCATATGACGGGCAATGCACCAGGCAAGAGGTGTTAAGGCTTCAAGGGAGTTTTCTCTCTTTTCCTCACCCGTAAGGAAATACGAAAGGGCATTTTCCCGTGCCTTATAGAGATTGGGGAGCTTTTTTGCCTGAGTGAGCGCCTTTTCGTGTTCACCGAGCTTTTTGTAAGCGAAGCAGATGTTAAAAAGCGTTGCCCCTCTTACCTCGCAGTCAGGGCAGAAGCTTATGATCTGCTCCTGCACTGAGAGAGATTCTCTTAAATATCTCTCCCTCTCCTCGGGAGTGCCTCCGATTTTTTCAAGTGAGGTTGAAAGCTGCACAAGAAGAAGGGGATCATTGGGAAAGTCTTTAAGTGCGGTCTTCATAAGCGCCTCGTTCTCCTTATGCTTACCCCCACGGTTATTTTCAGCCCACTCTTTATTTATGCGATCGTATCTCGCCTGCTTTTCGGCTTCGGTACAGCCCAATAGCTCGTCAACGGACAGCCCGAGATAAAAAGCAAGGGACGGCAGCAGCTCTATATCGGGATAGCCCTCTCCCCTCTCCCATTTGCTGACAGACTGAGGATAAACACCGAGGTGTCCTGCCATTTCCTCCTGAGTAAGCCCTCTTTCAAGCCGTATTCTTTTAATGTTGTTTCCCAGAGTAAGATTCATCATAAGCCCTCCCTTATTTTCTGATACCATTATACACAAACATTTTCTGAGGTACAATAACCGCAAAAACGATTGTATTCAACAAAAAATAGAATCCTCAGCAAAAAAACCGCCCCTCAGGACGGTTTTTATCTTATTTATTCCGCAGGCACCTGATAGGTCATACCCTCAAACTGCATCGAAACTTCCTCTCTGAAAAAGCCGTTCATTTCATATCTGTCGGAATAATAGTTGAATTTTTCAATGGTAAAATCTCCGTCGGGCGTACAGGTGATAAGAGTACAGCCTCTTTGAGAGCCTTGAGTATCAATATCCGCATATGCAAGATAGTCAATACTGTAGCCGTAGCTGAACTGAATGCCCTTATATTCGAAGGTTGTGCTGTTAAGGTGATCGTGACCGTAGAACATTGCCTTTGTGGAGCCCAGCTCAAGCATTTTTTCAAAAAGCTGATCCTCGCCCTCGGCGCTGTAGATCCTTCTGCCGACCTCGCCGATAAAGCCGTCAATAAAGGTGAAATCCTCCGTATCCTCAAAGCCGTTTGCCTCAAATTCAAACCAGCCGTCTGCCGCTTCAGCAAGGGGAATATGGAAGAAGGCAATGCTCCTGACGGTGGTGAACTTATCATAGTCGCTTCCGTCACCGGAAAGTCCGGACACCGTCTCAGCGTTTTCTGCATTCATACGCTTTATCTCGGCCTCATACCACTCAACCTGATTTGCGTGAATATTGTCATAGATACCCTTAATGCTTGTTATGATGTCATCCTTTACGTAAGCCTGAGAATCGATCATTATCATTGCCTGAGTTATAATTCCCTGAGAATTTTTTACCTCGATAACGTGATTTCCGAAGCCATCAACCTCAACGGGGCCCGATGAAAACAGACAATATTTATATTCCTCGTTGCTGTAGAACTCTCCGAGAGCCTCTCTGTCAAAATAGGAATAAGCCTCCGCATCGTGATTTCCGAAGGTCACCGTCCAATATACACCAAGACCTTCCATAAGATTTGCAAAAGCCCTTGCGGCGCTGAAATTATTGAACGTGCCGGCAAAATGGGGAGCGGGAAAAGCAATATCTCCCGTTGTGACGACAAGATCAGGCTTTTCTCTTATGATCATAGCGGCAACCGCATTCACCGCCTTTTCATCAGTACCGACGGAAAGGAAGCCTCCGCCGATATGTATATCCGTCAGATGAAGCACCTTAAAATCTCTGTCCGTTGTGAAATACCAATAGCCGTTTTCGTCCCTTTGGGGTATAAGCTTATCCTCAGACTGCACCGCACCAAAGGAGCTTCCCTGCTTTATAAGCCTTTGCACCGACAGAACGTTTGCTCCTGCCACAAGAGCAGACAGCAGCACCGTCACACAAAGTATTATAACCAATACCCTTTTAACTCTTTTACCTTTTTTGCTTGCCAAACCAAATCTCTCCTTTCGATGGTATATAAAATATAACATAAAAATATTAATTTTTCTATCAATAACAGGATGTTTCCGCCGTAAAACGAAAAAAACTCATTCTCCCGCAGACGAAAAGATGCTATCGGTGCCATCTGCTTTAATTATATGCCCTCAGTCATTTTATATCAGTGCGGCACACGGCAAAATGCGCTATTCAATAAAAAATCTTGTAAATAATTATCTTATACGATATAATGATTTCGGGATACTTTATCTTTTTTTCTGAAAAGCGTTATTTGTTTCAGTTGTTATTACAGTGGCATATTTTTGCAGAAAGGAAAGAATTATGAAAAGACTTTTGGCTTTATCTTTAGCAATTTTTATATGCATAAGCTTATGTGCATGCGGTAATACTCTCTCAGAAGAAGAAATCAGCGAAAAATACACTTCTGCAGTTGAGCTCTTCAATCAAAACAAGTATGAAGAAGCTCTTTCGGTTTTTAATGAAATCGCAACATATTCTGACAGTGCCCACTACATTTATTCTTGTGTTCTTGTAATAGAAGCAAAAGAAAATTTCGAAGGTACTCTCAGATGGCAAGATAAAAGTTCAGTTTCAGGAAGCTTGTCCGATAATGAAGTTTATATGCATGCTTGGAATTCTTATGATACTTACATTATCGACTTCGCATCTCAAACAATAACGCTGGATTTTAACTCTCCAACAACCTCATTCCAAAAAACGAGACACTTTGACATAATTAGCTCCACATTATTAAGATGTATAGAATTCCGCGGAGATGAGGCTCTGTACATTTATTTCAACTATGATGCCAACGGAATCACAGTTTCAAGATCATCAGCTGATTATTTTCCGATGATAATCTCAAGATAAATAATCAGGAACTTCTAAAACAATAACGAGATAAATCAATCCCTGCTATTTAAAAGCGTCTTAAAACAAACATTGAAAGCTCCCTATGGTAACAAAAATACCCATAGGGAGCTTTTTATAATTATATATAATAATTCAAACAAAAAACCAGCTCTTTCGATTTGAAAATGTCATATCAATGCTTTAAACATCATTGTT
>JAZOOE010000037.1:0-5370 GCA_045654865.1 Acutalibacteraceae bacterium
TTCTGCAACGGAATTTTTACTATAAATTCGGTATATTCTCCGGGCATATTGTTAAGCGTGATACTTCCCTTATGAAGCTCAATTATACTTTTTACAATATATAATCCCATTCCGAAGCTTTTTGCATCCAGTCCGCGGGACTTATCCACTTTATAAAATCTGTCAAAAATCAGCTCGCACTCATTAACGGGAATACCGTTGCCCGTATTTTTGACACTGAATACAGCTTCCTTTTTTTCTGTATACAAAGAAAAGGTGATCGCACCCCCTGAGGGTGTGAACTTTACGGCATTATCAATAAGATTGTATATGATCTGATTGATAAGAGTTTCGTCAGCCGTAAGAGAAATATTCTCAAGCGCATCAAGTCCTAAAAGCTCTATTTCCTTTTCATTTATATATTTCTCAAAACCGAGACAGGTTTTTATAAATATATCCTTGACAGAAAAGACTGACATATTAAGAGTAAGCTTTCCTGCTTCGATTTTTGACATATTAAGCATCGCAACAACGAGTCTCGACAAACGCTTTACCTCGTCGGAAACAATATAAAGATATTTGTTTTCTTCCTCCTGCGATATGGTTCCGTCAAGAATGCCGTCTACAAATCCGCTTATTATTGTCATAGGAGTTTTCAGCTCATGGGAAACGTTTGCAATAAAGCTGCTTCTCGACTCCTCAATAACCGCAAGACTGTCCGCCATTTTATTTACAGAATCAACAAGCTCGCCCATTTCCTTATATATGTCGTGCGTATCAATTCTTGCAGAAAAATCTCCGCCGGCATAATGCTTTGTTGCGGCTGTAACCTTTTTAAGTGGCTTAACCATACGAATTGAAATGGACAAGGAGAGTATAAATGATATTATAATAGCGATAATACTTGCAAAAAGCATTATTCTTACGAATTCTGTTGTATAGGGAATAAACGCATCACTTTCGGATTGCACAACAATAGCATAACAAGTATCTCCGAGAATATCCGTCCTTGCGGCTCCGACAAAAAAGTTTTCATCAGAAAATCCTGCCAGCCGTCCCTCAAAGGTCCCTGCCTTTTCGGAAGAATTATCCACACTGCTTATTATTTCATCCGAAAAGACTATATACGAATGCAAAACGCACACGTTTCCGTTTTCTCGCCTATCATTTATATCAAAGCAAAACAATACGTCACCATCGGATGAAACAAGAAAAACCTCGGCGCCTGTGGATTGAGCAATAGTCTGAAGAATATTTGCAATAAACACATTTCTGGATTCAGCAAGCTCGCTTTCACCTTCAGAAAGCAAACTGACGCTCTGAGAGATACTCAAAGCGTCATCCTTCAGCGCTGTGAGTCTGTCGGTTTTCCAAAAGCTGAGAAAGAAAAACAAAATAGAAAAGCCCGACAAAATAAGACACAAAAGAACAGAAACAGTAGTCTGTATAAAGTACCACTTAAACATACTGCCTGAGGAACGATGTTTTCTAAATCCTGTCATAGTATCATAGCCCACTAACTGATATAATATAATAATTATCTTGTTTCGAATTTATATCCGACGCTCCATACCGTTCTGAGCTCCCATTTATCGGATACACCCTCAAGCTTTTCACGGAGCCTTTTGATGTGAACGTCTACAGTTCTTGAGTCGCCGTAATAATCAAATCCCCATACCTCGTCAAGAAGCTGATCTCTTGTAAAAACGCGGTTAGGATTACTTGCAAGATGGAAGAGCAGTTCAAGCTCCTTGGGAGGTGCATCAACATGGATGCCTCTTACCTTCATTTCATAATTTGTAATACTGATAGACAAATTATCATAGTTGACTTCCTTGGGAGTTTCCGCAACAGGTGCAGAAGCTCTTCGGAGAACAGCCTTGATTCTTGCAACAACCTCTTTAGGCTCAAAGGGCTTTACAATGTAATCGTCTGCCCCAAGCTCAAGTCCCAGAATCTTATCAAAGGTTTCACCCTTTGCCGAAAGCATAATGATGGGAACGTCACTTACCTGTCTTATTTTTCTGCATACCTGCCAGCCGTCAAGCTTAGGAAGCATAATATCAAGAAGCACCAACGAGGGCTTTGAAACAGATACACTTTCCACTGCGGCAAGTCCGTCATTTACGATCACCGGAGTAAAGCCTTCTTTTGAAAGATACAATCTTAACAGTTCGCAGATATTTGCGTCATCATCTACAATCAGAATTTTCTCATTCATTTTTTTCCCTCCCAAAGCAATAAAACAAAAAAGCCGTAACAGCACATAAAATTTTAAGCACTCAATGAATCACCGCTCATCAAGTGCTTAAGAAATATTGATCGTAACGGCATTATTCGAAAGTGATAAAGGTATCTGCTCCGTCGGCAATACCCTTAATAACCTCAAGTCCAGGAACTCCGCTTATTTCTGAATCAAAAACAGCTCCGACGTCATCAAGAACAGCAATATAAAATTCATCATCTCTGATTTCCGCGCCCTGCTCATTGCCTTCGGACTGATAGTCAGATGAAGGATCAATAAAGGACATTACGGCAGAGAGATTCGCGGGGATCGATGAATAATTTCTGTCAAGAATATCTGTAACAAAGGAATTAATTCCGAGATCTGCAAAAATCGAATTGATCAGCGCATCCGAAGTATTGAACGTAGGCTCGGTTGTGCTCGGTGCAGTTACGGGCTCATCACCCTCAACACCTGCAAAGGTTCCCTGAGCAACGTGAACCGTGTACACGCATTTGGATGTTTTGTTACCGTCAGAGGCAGTAACCGTTATTACAAGATCCTGCTGTTTTTCGTCAGGCAAGAGCTGTATTTCATTATAGTAGTTATTGGTGACGGGCATACCGTTTACACTCACGATAACACTGAAATCGGAGTTGGTTGCATAAGCGGTGGGATAAACCCAAAGGCTTGAGCATCTTACCGAAAGCTGAGCAGAATATTCATAAATATCCGCATAAAAATCATCGGAGGAAACGTCAAAGTAACCCGTGTTTTCTGCAACAAGAGCAAATGCATCATCGTAAGAAGCATTGTCCTCTCTTATTGAAAGTCCGCCGTTCTTACCGATAAGCTGAAGAATATAGAATGCAACGCTATCGTTTGCAACTGCCGCCGAAAGCTTTTTGCTGTCAAGCTGCACTGAATACTTTTTACCTAAAAGAGATGCAAGATAATGAGACTTGAGCTCATCAAAGCCGAGAGAGCTGTCAACGGAAATCCCCTGCGCCTTAACGGTCATAACGGCGACAAGACGGAAAACCTCGTCATCGGGAGTATCTATGCTTACGTCATAGCCGTTAGACCACAATGCAAGCTTTGAAGCGGCAAGAATATACTCATCAAGAGAGAGCACGCTGCTTTCGGGCATCCACTTTCTGACGTCGGTCATATTCATACCGGTAAGATTTGCAAGATAAGTAACAACAGCCTCTTCAAGAGACACACCGCCCGAAACGGCAGAGCCGCTCAGCGAGCCTGAAACAAATGCGGCAAAAAGAACTCTTGCCATAATAAGCTCTTCGGGCCCTGCGGCGGAAGGATATCTGATTCCTATACCCTCAAGATACTCCTTGACGTCCGCATCGCTGACGTCTCCCGATACAAGCTCGGACTTGGTGTTAAGGATTTCAAAAAGATAAAGATATGATGCTCTCTGAGAGCCCGGCTCCAAGGAATAGAGAGAAACAAAATAGTCAACCTCTTCCGCAAAGCTTTCGGCAGTTTCAGTGTAGGGATATTCTGGCATTGGAACAAGATCAACACGCTGTGCCATCCCTTCTGCAGTTGTCATATCCTCTTTTATTACAAGATCGGTAAGCCATGCGATATCTGCTTCTTCATAATCAAACTGTGTCTCGTATGTGAAGATAACAGCAAAAGCGCTGAAATCAGCAGAAGCTATTACAGCACACAAAAAGACACAAACGATACTGAAAAAGAGCTTTCTTTTTGACACAACCGCACCTCCGATACCAAAATTAGTTTAAATACAAAAACATTATACCAAATTTCTGTGCAAAGTCAAGTATCAATATATTAAATAATAATGAATTATATGGCAAAATATTTCCTGCCCGGATCGGGAAAGATATATTTAAACATTTTCAAGCTGATAAACCGTCTCGGAAACGTAATGCTCGCCTGCCTTATAGAAGCATGACGGAAATTCGGGACGATGGGGAGTGTCGGGATAGAACTGTGTTTCAAGGCAGAAGCCGCTTCTGTATTCCATCGTATGTCCATTTTTTCCGGGTGTCCCCTTGAGGAAATTTCCCGCATAAAACTGAACGCCGGGAAGATTTGTATAAACATTCATTTTAATGCCGCTGAGATCACCTTTTGCTTCTGCAATTTTTCTCAGTGAGCCGTCATAATTATTGACACAGAAGTTATGGTCATATCCGCCCGTATTCTTCAGCTGAACACAGTCATTATCAATATCCTTGCCGATTACTCTGCCGCCTCTGAAATCAAAAACGGTATTTTCAACCTCAGGATTGTTGCCGGTGGGAACAAGAAGCTCCGTTACCTCTGTGAAGCGATCCGCATCAATGGTAAGAATATGAGAAAGAATATCACCGTTGTCATATCCGTTAAGATTAAAATAAGCATGATTTGTAAGATTGAGATACATATCCTCAGTACAAACGGCATCATACTTGATATGCAAGGAATTATCCTCATCAAGAGAATATACGACGGTAACCTTCTTTTCACCGGGGAAGCCGTGGCTTCCGTCTGCGGCTGTAAAGGAAAACTCTACGCTGTCGGAATCCGTGACGATGGCCTTCCAGAGAGAAAATCCGAATTCACCGCCGGAATGAAGGCAATTGGTTTTGTCATTTGCTGTAAGAGGATAGTTTTTTCCGTTGATTTCAATGGAAGCACCGCCGATTCTGTTGCAAACGGGGCCGACAATAACACCCTGATAATCCGCTCTTTCAAGGTAATCCTCGACACTGTCAAAGCCGAGAAGCACGTCTCTGACGGCTCCGTCCTTGTCCTTTATTTCAAAAGAGCAAAGCGTAGCACCGAGAGTCAGAATATGTGCCGCACACTCGTTCGAGTTTCTGATTATATATTTGTAAACCTCTGTACCGTCAGGCATATTGCCGAACAAAATTCTTTCAACTGACATAACAAAATCTCCGTTTCCGTTTTTTTCTGATTAAATATTTTAATATGGAGCTCCCGAATTGTCAAGCACGGCAAAAAAGACCTCAGACAGCATTTTTATAAAAATGCACCGCTTTTGAATTTTTATACAATTTATTCTAAAAAATTTAACTAAATATTTAAAGTAATTAAATCTTAACGTTCAAGATACACTTGACTATATATATTATTTAAGATATACTTTAATTTATGAAATTATGACCTAAAAA
>JAZOOE010000038.1:0-4907 GCA_045654865.1 Acutalibacteraceae bacterium
GGGTAAAGCTTCTGGGCCAGGTGGGGGTGTATTTGATAAAAGGTCTTGCAAAGGGAACGTGGCTTTCATTTGCATATCCGATTGCATGGGGGGTACCTGAATCGGGAACGCCGCCTACGTAGTCGATGTCTGCGCAAAGATTGTTGTTTTTATCGTTTCTTGCAAGGATTTCGCCGTTTTTATAGCGCATAATTTCAACGTTTATTCCCTCATAGGTAGAGGTTGAATATCCGTAATAAGTCCAGAGGAATGAGCATATTCTCATTTCCTTGCGGGGTGCCTTGAGCTGAGTAACGGCGTTGGCTGTGATCTCTACAATCTCGCCGGGGCCCAGCTCCTTGTAATCGGAATAGCCCAGCTTCTTATAGGCAAATGATTCGAATGCGGCACAATAACCGTCATCGTTTTTGCCGAGAAGGATCGGGATTCTACCCATTTTATCACGGGCGGCGATAATTGCGCCGTCATCCTTGAGTATCAGGATATTTGCAGTGCCGTCGATTGAATCCTGTGCAAAGGTAATGCCCTCAACGAAATTGCTCTTCTGATTTATGAGTGCGGCTATAAGCTCCGTAGAATTGACACCTCCGCCCGTCATAGCACCGAAATGGCCGCTTGAGAAGGTAAGGTATTGCTTTATCAGAGCTTCCGCATTATTGATAATGCCTATAATGCAGATTGCATAGGTTCCGAGATTTGATTTTATGAGAAGGGGCTGAGGCTCACTGTCATTGATACAGCCTATAGCCGATGAGCCCACCATTTCATCGAAAATATCCTCGAATTTTGTTCTGAAGGGTGAGTTTCTTATATTGTGGATTACTCTTTGTAATCCGATTTTTTTATCATAAGCAGCCATACCGCCGCTTTTTGTTCCGAGATGTGAGTGATAGTCAGTTCCGAAAAATACGTCACTCATAGCGTCTTCTTTGCAGACTGCACCGAAAAATCCGCCCATAGTGTGTTCCTCCTTTGCGTTGCTATTAGGTTTGATTAAAGCTGAGAAAGAACGTTCTTATCTTTTTCAAGAACTACTGCTGCAGCAGCCTTTCTTTTTGCATCGAGCTTGTCTGCAAGCTCCTTGTCCTCAACTGCGATTATCTGTGCTGCAAGAAGCGCTGCATTGGCTCCGCCGTTTATTGCAACGGTTGCCACGGGAATTCCGGGAGGCATCATAACAGTTGACAAAAGAGCATCCATTCCGTCAAGCACTGAGGATTTGCAGGGAATGCCTATAACGGGAAGCGTTGTATTTGCTGCGATTGCACCGGCAAGATGTGCCGCCATACCTGCAGCCGCAATAATGGCACCAAAGCCGTTTGCTCTTGCATTCATTGAAAAATCTCTTGCCTCTTCGGGAGTTCTGTGTGCGGAATATATATGTACCTCAAAGGGAATATCCAGCTCTTTTAACGTGTCTGTTGCTTTTTTGATGATGGGAAGATCGCTGTCACTACCCATAACAATTCCGATTTTTTTCATTTTGTTCCTCCTTGATGAATGAAAAAATATAAGGGCACACTTACCTTTGCAGTAAATGTGCCCAGACGGTCGACTGTAAAGAATCCTGCTCCTCTGTGGTGCTCCACAATAATCCGTCAGTCGCAGGCTCTCTTATTATAATAACAATATTTATGGTAACATAAATACCGTATTAAGTCAAGGCACAAAAGCAAATGAAATCAGTTTTTATTGCTCTGTCTTTCGCAGTAAATGCATCTGTAAATTCCTTTTTCCGAATCGGTAAGACGGAACTTGTGCTCAAGCTCCTGCTCGATGGATGTGATGCATTTCTGATTGTCGCATTTAAGCGCATGATCGATAATATAATCTGTGACAGGGTGATAAACGCTGTCTTTTTCCGCCTCTTCAATAAGCTTTAATATAAGTGCCATTCTTATATATTTGCCGTTAAGCGCTTGCTTGAAATAGCAGGCTCTCGGATCCTTGTCCACTCCTACGCTGATTTCGTTTACACGGGGGAGGGGATGCATGATCGTAAGGTCGCTTTTTGCAAGCTTCAGCTTTTCCGTGTCGAGACAATATGAATCCTTCAGCTTGAGATATTCGTCAAAATCAGAAAATCTCTCCTGCTGGATTCTTGTCATATAAAGTATATCGAGCTCGGGAAGTGCTTCCTCAAGGCTTTTTGTCTCACGGTACTTGCCGTCGGTGAGATACTTCTTCTTAAGGTTGGAGGGGAGTCTGAGCTCAAGTGGGGAGATCAGAACAACGTTAATGTCCTCATATCTTGAAAGAGCCTCGATAAGTGAGTGAACGGTTCTTCCGTAGCGAAGATCCCCGCAGAAGCCTATTGTGAAATCCTTGAATCTGCCTTTTTCTCTGTGTATGGTCAGAAGATCGGTAAGCGTCTGTGTGGGATGGTTATGTCCGCCGTCGCCGGCGTTTATAACGGGCACGTCTGCATTTTCAGCCGCAACAAAGGGAGCACCCTCCTTAGGATGGCGCATAGCAATAATGTCGGCATAACAGCTGATAACCTTTGCCGTATCGGCTACGCTTTCACCCTTTGCAGCAGAAGAGCTCGTTGCTTCCGAGAAGCCGAGCACGCTTCCGCCCAGCTCAAGCATAGCAGCCTCAAAGCTGAGTCTTGTACGTGTTGAGGGCTCATAGAAAAGGGTTGCAAGCTTCTTTCTTTTGCACTTTTCCGCATATTTTTCGGGGTTTGCAATTATATCCTCTGCTGTTTCGATGAGCTCGTTTATTTCGGGTACGGATAAATCAAAAATACTGATAAGACTTCTCATTGCTTCCGTTTCCTTTCCGGTTCTTTATGCTTTAGCTCCGTTGATTTCAAGATATGCCTTGATTCTGTCAACGTTTTCCTTGTTTGCGGGATCCTCTTCAAGGTATTCAATAATGTCGTATACGTCAACAACCGAGTATACGGGGAAGCCGAATTCCTCGCCGACCTCAGCCATTGCTGATTTTTCTGTCTGGCCCTTTTCCTTTCTGTCAACCATAACGAAGGTTGCGGCAACCTTTGTATCCTTGAGCGAGGAAAGGATAGCCATGCTTTCTCTGATAGCCGTGCCTGCTGTGATAACGTCTTCTACAATAACGATCTCTTCGCCTGCAGTGGGCTTATAGCCTACGAATACGCCGCCTTCACCATGATCCTTTTCTTCTTTTCTGTTGAAGAAGAAGGGAACGTCAAGTCCTTCCTTGGAAAGAGCAACTGCAACAGAAACCGCAATCGGGATTCCCTTGTATGCGGGGCCGTAAAGAACAGTCTTCTTGTTGCCGACCTTCTCAAAGTATGCCTTTGCGTAAAATTCGCCCAGCTTTGAGATCTGATCACCGGTCTTGATGTCGCCGGCATTTATGAAATAGGGAATCTTTCTTCCGCTCTTTGCGGTGAAGTCGCCAAACTTGAGAACGCCTGCGCTCTCAAGGAACTTTATAAATTCTCTCTTGTAGCTTTCCATAATAAATCTCCTTAACGATTAATCTACAAATTCTTTTACGCATCTTCTGTAGCCTCCAACGGGATCAGCCGCACCTGTTATAGGTCTGCCTACTACGATATAGTCGGAGCCGATAAGCTTTGCCTGCTCGGGTGTCATAACTCTCTTCTGATCTCCTACGTCGCCGTCTGCAAAGCGAACTCCGGGTGTGACCGTTACGAAATCCTTGCCGCAGGTATCGTGAACCTTGCCTGCCTCAAGGGGAGAGCATACAACGCCGTCAAGACCGGCCTTTTTTGCATTCTGAGCATAGTGCATAACAACCTTGTCAATGGGCTCCTTGATAAGGAGATCGTTTTCCATTGCCTCCTGATCGGTTGATGTAAGCTGTGTTACAGCAATAAGGATGGGGCGTGTGCCGTCCTCTCTTGTAAGTCCTGCAATTGCGGCCTCCATCATTCTTACAGTGCCTGAAGCGTGAAGATTTGTCATATCAACGTCAAGTCCTGAAAGAACAGCCATTGCGCTCTTTACAGTATTAGGAATATCGTGAAGCTTTAAGTCAAGGAATATCTTGTGACCTCTTGCCTTGATTTCTTTTACTATTTCGGGGCCTGCACCGTAGAAAAGCTCCATTCCGATTTTTACGAAAGGCTTTTCCTCTGTGAAAAGATCAAGAAAGCTCATAACCTTTTCCTTGTTCGGAAAATCGCAGGCGATAATAACGTCTTTACCCATGGTTTACTCCTCCTATTATCTCAGAAAGTGAATTGATTTTGTACTTCTCCATTACGCGGGGAAGATCATTTATTATGTCTCTTGCACAGAAGGGATCAATAAGATTCTGTGCGCCTATTTCAACGGCAGTGGCTCCTGCGAGCATCATTTCGATTACGTCCTCCGCAGACGCAACACCGCCCATACCTACAACGGGAATGTTAACAGCATTTGCTACCTGATAAACCATCCTTACCGCAACCGGGAAGATAGCACTTCCTGAAAAGCCGCCCATTTTGTTTGCGATTACGGGCTTTCTGGTTTTAAGGTCTATTCTCATTCCCAACAGAGTATTGATGAGGCTTATTCCGTCTGCTCCTGCTTCCTCACAAGCCTTTGCAATGCTTACTATATCTGTTACGTTGGGAGAAAGCTTGATTATTACGGGCTTTGTTGTGACAGCCTTGACGGCCTTTGTTACCTGAGCCGCCGCCTCGGGGGACGTGCCGAAGCTCATACCGCCGCCGTGTACGTTGGGACAGCTGACGTTTACCTCCAGCCAGCCCACCTCGGGGCAGGCGTCAAGCAGACGGCAGGTATGTACGTATTCCTCGACCGAAAAGCCGGATACGTTCGCCATAACCTTTTTGTTAAAGCATTTTCTAAGTCGCGGCAGCTCCTCGGAGATTACCTTGTCAACTCCCGGGTTCTGCAGTCCGACGGCGTTTATCATACCCGCCGTGCATTCGGCGATTCTGGGAG
>JAZOOE010000039.1:0-5317 GCA_045654865.1 Acutalibacteraceae bacterium
AAGAGGAGCTTATTCTTGCCGTAGGGCACGATTCGAGAATTTCCGCCGAGAGAATCAAAAATGCTCTGCTTTCAGTTTTTGCGGCAGAGGGTGTTAAGGTTTATGACTGCGGACTTTCCTCGACTCCCGCAATGTTTATGACTACCGTTACTCTCGGAGTGACAGCTTCCGTGCAGATTACCGCAAGCCACCACCCTTATGATAAGAACGGTCTTAAATTCTTTACTGAATGCGGCGGCTTTGAGGGTGAGGATATAAAGGCAATTCTTGAAATTGCAGATGCTCTTTCAGATGTCCCGACTGCCGCTGTCGATGCCGAAAACATCGATTTTATGTCTTCGTACTCTGAAATTCTCAAAAAGAAGATAAGAGAGGACATAAATGACGGAGAAGCACCGCTTAAAGGCTTTCATATCGTAGTAGATGCGGGAAACGGTGCAGGCGGATTCTTTGAAAAGCTCCTTCGTGAGCTTGGTGCCGACACTCGGGGCTCGCAGTTTCTGGAGCCTGACGGAATGTTCCCTAATCACATCCCCAATCCCGAGGACAAGACGGCTATGGGCTTTATCTCGGATGCCGTGGTAAAGAATAATGCGGATCTCGGTATTATTTTCGATACGGACGTTGACCGTGCCGCTTGTGTTGCCCCCGACGGCAGAGAAATAAACAGAAACGCTCTTATTGCTCTTGCCTCGGTCATTGCCCTTGAAAATGCACAGGGCGGAACCGTTGTAACGGATTCCGTCACCTCATCGGGACTCCGACAGTTTATAAACGAGCATCTCGGTGGTGCTCACTACCGCTATAAAAGAGGCTATAAGAACGTAATAAATAAGGCAATTGAGCTGAATGCTCAGGGCATAGACTGTCCTCTTGCCATTGAGACCTCGGGACACGCGGCTCTCAGAGAAAACTATTTCCTCGACGACGGCGCATACCTTATGGTTAAAATAATAATTCTTATGGCAAGGCTCAGAAAAGAGGGCAAGACGCTTGACTCCCTTTTAGAGCCTCTTAAAATGCCCGCAGGCGAAAAGGAGCTGCGTTATATCATCAACGTACCCGATTTCAGAGCCTACGGTGAAAGGGTAATTGCTGATTTTGAGGAATATTGCCGTCAGTTCCCTCTTATTATCCCCGCAGACGATAACCGTGAGGGCTTCAGAGTGAATTTCAACAAATTCTGCGGCGACGGCTGGCTGCTTGTCAGACTCAGCGTTCACGATCCCGTTATTCCCGTAAATATGGAAAGTGATTCCGAGGGCGGAGTTGAAAAAATCGAAGCCTTCTGGAACGGCTTTATAAAAAAATATGATCAATTAAGAAAGAAATAAAAGGTGATACCAATGTATAATTTCCCAATAGGAATAATCATTAATTCATTCAGAACCGATATCCCCACAGCCGTTAAAAAGGCCGCCGAGCTTGGTGCAAAGGGTATTCAGGTATATTCAACAAGAGGCGAAATGGCTCCCGAAAATCTCACTCCCGAAAAAAGACGTGAGTTTTTGAAGCTCGTTAAGGATAACGGTCTTGTGATATCTGCTCTTTGCGGAGACCTTGGCTGCGGCTTCTACCGTCCCGAAATGAATCCCGAGCTTATAGAAAAGTCAAAGAGAATCCTTGACCTTGCAAAGGACCTTGAAACGGATATCGTTACAACCCACATAGGTGTTGTGCCCGAAGATCCGGAGCATCCCCGTTTCAAGATTATGCAGGACGCCTGCGGTGAGCTTGCAAGATATGCAGACTCCATCAATGCTCATTTTGCAGTTGAGACCGGCCCCGAAACCTCACTCGTGCTCAAGAACTTCCTTGACACTCTCGGCTCAACAGGTGTGGGTGTAAACCTTGATCCCGCAAACCTTGTTATGGTAACGGGTGACGATCCCGCGGGTGCGGTATATAATCTTCGCGACTATATCGTTCACACCCACGCCAAGGACGGCGTTATGCACTATTTCAAGGATCCCGAGTTCATCTACGGCATAAAGCACGATGATGCTCTTGTTACCGCTCCCTCCTTTGAGGAGGTTCCCCTCGGTGAGGGTAGTGTGCCCTGGGATAAGTATCTTGCCGCTCTTAATGACATCGGCTTCAAGGGCTTCCTCACAATCGAAAGAGAAGTAGGCGACGATCCCGCAAGAGACATCGGAATGGCAGTAAAGTTCCTTCAGGAAAAAATGAAATAATTGATTTTACGGGAGCAGTTTAGGCGTTGTGTTCATAAGGACACAACGCCGGTTTTATTTGCCTGACGGCGAGTTATATTGCTTTGCAGTTTTATTGTGCTTCGCACAGTGTTATTCGCTTTGCGAGTTCTCGGGCGAATAAAATAACATTGAATCCGCAGGATTCAATAAAACTATTGTCTTAAAACAATAATATCACTCTGCCGTAAGGCAGAATAAAACTTGAAAAACTTTTCTGTTCTTGGTGCCCCCGCTTATACGCTGTTCCCGTATTTTTCATATTGAAAACATATATGAATAATGATAAACTGAAATCAATATAGTTTTCAGGTGATGTTATGGTTTTAAAGAAAGCAATCTGTATACTGACTGCGGTGCTGACGGTTCTTTGCTGTTGGCCTGTGTCATCGACTGCCTGCAGTGATAAAATTATTGTTTCCGAAAGTGTTGCTCCCGAATATCGGCTTTCGGCTCCCGATTGCTCCGAAACGGAGGCGGCTCTTTCACGGTGGGTTGACGTGGAGGAATTCAAGGAATATCTTATTGATAATCTTTCAAGGACAAATGTGATCATTGATATTACAGACTTCAATTTCCCTTATTCCGCGTGGGAGGATATTGTAAATCTGATTTTCTACGGTATTCCTGAGGCATTCGGCGTGAACGAAATACAGTATTCCTACGATTCAACTCAGCTTTATTATATTCATCCCGGCTACCGCAGCTTTGCGGACACTCCCGAGGAATATACCGTCTGCTTAAAAAAGATGGAAAAGGCCGCAGATATTCTTCTTTCGGGCATAGAGGGAAATTCCTCTCTTTCCGATGAATATAAGGCACTTCTTCTTCACGACAGACTCTGTGTGCATACGGAATACCCCTTCTATACCGATATTTTTGAGGTTGAGCATACCGCCTACGGTGCTCTTGTAAACCGAGCCTCGGTATGTCAGGGCTATGCTATGGCGTATATGTATCTTCTGAACCGCGTGGGGATCAGGAATTACTATTGCTCCTCTGAAAAGCTTTACCACGCCTGGAATATAGTGTATATAGACGATAAGCCCTATCACGTTGACGTCACCTTTGACGATATAAACTGGGAGACGGATGAGGGCAGAAATGTTGCAGGCACAGTAAGACACGATTATTTTCTGCTTTCCACTAAGACTTTAAGAAGCCGTGATCATAATGCCTATGATTTTGACACAGCACCCACCCATACAAAATATGACGATTATTACTGGCGCAGCTCTCTTACGGAATTCCAGCTTTTAGGTAATAAGCTTTATTACATTGATAACACGAAGCAGGCTCTTATGTGTGTGGGAGAGTCCGAGAAGCTTTATGACGTAAGCTGTATATGGTATGCCGACGCAGGGCATTACTGGCAAGGAAACTACACCCGTCTTTCCTCTGCAGGTGGTGAGCTTTTCTTCTCTCAGGCTGACAGCATATACAAATATACTGTTATGACGGGCGAGTGTGAAAAAATCCTTTCCCCCTATCTTCATCAGCGCTTTTCAATTTTCGGCTTTACCTATGAAAACGGAATGCTCATATATGACGTGAACACTGAGCCTCCCGGAGGAGATGTAACATTTCTCAAGCACGAGGAGGCGCCCTACAGCGATATATCACATATCGTAAATAAGCTTGAGGCCTGCTGTACGGCGGATTTCTATATAGGAGACAGCCTTAAAACGGAAAATATCGTTGTTACGGCGTATTATACCGACGGCAGTGCGCAGCTCATCACTGATGGGGCTGAATTCTCGGGCTTTGACAGCTCTTCGGCAGGAAACAAAAACGTAACGGTTAAATACGGCGGCATTTCAACGAAGGTTACCGTGAGAGTGAAGTCACCTGCCGTCAGACTGAGCGAGGAGCAGGTCAATATTGCTGTCGGCGGTGAAATTACACTTACTGCCCTTACAGAGCCTGCCGCACAGACGGTTAAATGGAAGAGCTCCTCCGATAAAATTTATGTTGAAGACGGCAGAATAACTGCAAAAAGCCTCGGAGCTGCTGAGGTTACCGCGGAATTTACATACAACGGCAGAGTGTACCTTGCCGTATGTCACGTAAATATTGAATGTGCCCATAAAAATACGGAGCTTCATAATGAAATACCTCCGACGGCAGATGCTGTCGGCTATACCGAGGGAGTATTTTGTAAGGATTGCCAAAAATACATTTCGGGACATATTGTGATTCCCGAGCTCGATTCAGTCTTTTCTCCATCTGATTTTATGTACTCCGACGGAAGGAATGTGCGCATAATTGCAGGAAAGCTTGTGACAGAGCTGCTCTGGTCTGCCCCTTACGGCAGCTTCGTTGAGTATGAAAACGGAAATGTCGCAGGGGAGCGTGATTTCGTATGCACGGGAATGGTGCTTGTGCTTTCCGATAATTCAAGACAGCCCATTGTCGTCTGCGGCGATGCTGACGGGGACGGAGCTCTTACCTCCGGCGATGCAAGAATTGCCCTGAGATTGTCCGTAGGTCTTGAAAGCTTCGGTGCTGAAAGCCCACGGTATATAGCGGCAAATGTTGACGCATCCGACGGCCTTTCCTCGGGGGATGCCCGTCTGATTCTCAGAGCCGCCGTTGGTCTTGAGGATAACACTTCGTGGCTGTGAACTTCCTGCGGTTGAAAAACTAAGTAAAATAAATATCATAAAAATAAAAAAATCGGCGTATCTGCTTTTTTTGCAGGTACGCCGTTTGCGTTTTGTGTTTTATGCCGCAAGAGTCTGCTTCGCGGAAACAGGCTGACTGATGCTTCTGTAGCGGATGATTCCGATGATAACGGAGATAAGAGAAATTGATTCGCTTAAAATTCCGCTGTAGGAGAAAGCAAAAACGTTGTATGCGAGAATGAGTGTTGAGGAGATAAGAATTGTCTTTCTGAAGCTGTTTGTGCTGCAAAGTCCCATACACATAGTGTTGACAACAAGACCGAGAGTTATGAGCAGTGAATGAGCACCTTCCCAGGAGAAAATGCTTGCAACTGCGATGCAAAGGGATAAAACAACGGGGGAGAGAATATCCGTGCGCTGATGCTTATCTCTGTAATGGAATACGAAATTACGGATGATGCATACCACGTTCAGAGCGAAGCC
>JAZOOE010000040.1:0-7229 GCA_045654865.1 Acutalibacteraceae bacterium
TTTGTTAACAAAGTTGAAATCCGGTACAATGAAAAAGTCATTAAGAGGAGCAGCGGGACAAGCAGAAGCATTTCTTGCTTGTTTTGGAGATATTATTCCGAGTGAAAAAAAGGAAGTTATTTCTGATTTCGCAAAGACGAAAGATGCTTCGTTTTTTAAGAAAGATTATATTTATGTGAAGCATCAGTTATATAAGTATGGGTTCATCAGAGTATTAGCTCAATTTATAGGAGGATAACGGTGTTTAAAATTAACACTTTTATGAATATTGTAAAAGAAAATGTAGCAAGTTTCGGCAAGCAATCTTTTTTCGATAAATGTGATACTATTGCTTTGCTGCTCTTGTGTTTATTCTTTGTTGATTGTAGCTTTGCCGGTGCCGGAAAAATTCTTGAAATTGGACCAATAAGCTTTAGAATGGCTGTTGCTGCTGCTGCATTGCTTTTTTCAAGCCCCAAGCTTTTGAAGAATATAAAAAACTACATCAAAAATCCTCTTTTTTATATGTTCGGTGTGTTTTTGCTGTATCTGTTGGGTGCTGCATTTATTGGACTTAGAGCAGGGAACAATAGTGCGGTTTTATTGACTGATATAAAGGGATTTATGTGGCTTTTTACTGTTCCTGCGCTTATTGTTTCTGTAGACAGTAAAAAGAAGTTTAATTGTATTTTAAATTCAATTGTTTTTGGTGCATTGATACAAGTAGTGATCGTACTTGTAATACATTTTGTGTGTTGCTTGGTATATGAAGGCATAAGGTATTTTTATTTACCTATGCTTGATATGCAGATCGGAACTGTAGATACAATATCCGACACGGTCTTTCGAATTTTTATGCGCAGTAGTCCTTATATGATACTTGCTTGCAGTATAGTTTTCTTTAAACAGTTAAGATTGGAAAAATTGAAAATTAAGTACATCTTATTAATAACTTTGTTCCTTGTTTGTATTCTGTTTTCATTTACCAGATCATTGTTCGGATGTGCATTTGTTGTATTTGGTTGTATTTCTATTGCCGTACTGCTGTTTTATCGTAAAAAAGCCGGACTTATGTTTAAGTCCTTTGCTTGTGTTGCTGTGTCACTGATTGTGTGTGTAGGAGTGCTTGAATATGTGTTTGATGCATCTTACTTTAATTTTGCAATTTCAAGAACTTTCGGAACGCCGGTTCAACAATCACTTATTGTTAAAGCTAAATATGAAATAAAAAATATTGATTGGGAAAAATTTTTCTTTTCTAAAGAAAATACCGTCGAAAATACTTCAGACAGTGAAGTAAACTCGGGTGATGCTACCACTGGAAATTATTCGGATAAAGTTGAACCTACAACGGAGACAGAAGGTAGTTCAAATGACGCTACTTCAACCTCTGAGAAAGATATAACGGGTCAAGAGACAACAACAGAGGATGAGAAGCAAAATCAGATTAATGCTGATAACGAAAAACAACAGCAATATATCACAGAAACTAAAGAAAGTGATACAATCAGAGAAATTACCAAACAAGAGTTGAAAGATTTAATTGTTAAAAATCCTGTTTTTGGAAACGGATTAGGTGCATGTTCTGCAACACGAAACGGTCCCGATGAGTACTTTTATTATGATATGCTTGCTCGCATGGGAATTGTTGGACTTTTGCTGTATGTCGCTCCATTTTTATATGTTTGCGTTTTCTTGTTAAGAAAAAGAAGTATGTTATCAGAAAATACTTCATCGATTGCTCTTATTTGCGGTGCTTTAGGATTTTGGGTTGCATCTTGGTTCAACCCATGGATGAACGCTGTTTTAGGTATTGCAGTTTATGCCCTATGTTGCTCTATTTGTGAAGTTGTAAAAAATAAAACTTAAACTCAATTAAAGGAGTGTTAATTTTGAAAGGTATTATACTCGCTGGTGGTTCCGGCACAAGACTTTATCCGCTTACTAAGGTAACATCAAAGCAGCTACTTCCCATTTATGATAAGCCGATGATTTATTATCCTATGTCGGTTCTTATGAATGCGGGAATCAGAGAGATTCTTATTATTTCAACTCCTCAGGATACTCCTCGTTTCAAGGATCTTTTAGGAGACGGACATCAGTTCGGTGTTGAGCTTTCTTATGCTGTTCAACCGTCGCCCGACGGACTCGCTCAGGCATTTATTATAGGTGAAGAATTCATCGGTAATGATACTGTTGCTATGGTTCTCGGTGATAATATTTTTGCCGGACACGGACTTAAAAAGCGTCTTAAGGCAGCTGTTGAAAATGCACAGAACGGTAACGGAGCTACGGTCTTCGGTTATTATGTTGATGATCCCGAGCGCTTCGGAATTGTTGAATTTGATAAGGACGGCAGAGCTATCTCAATAGAGGAGAAGCCACAGAAGCCCAAAAGCAATTACTGTGTAACGGGACTTTATTTCTATGATAACCGTGTTGTGGAATATGCCAAAAATCTTAAGCCTTCTGCAAGAGGTGAGCTTGAAATCACCGATCTTAACAGAATTTATCTTGAACAAGGTGAGCTCAACGTAGAGCTTCTCGGACAGGGCTTTACCTGGCTTGACACGGGAACACACGAAAGTCTTGTAGAAGCTACTAATTTTGTTAAGACAGTTGAAACTCATCAGCATAGAAAAATTGCCTGTCTTGAAGAAATTGCCTATCTCAACGGTTGGATAACAAAAGAAGATGTTCTTGAGGTTTATGAAGTGCTGAAGAAGAATCAGTACGGTCAGTATCTCAAAGATGTTCTTGACGGTAAATACATTGATATATTACATAACTGATAAGGAGATTAGAGTATGACTATTATTGTTACCGGCGGTGCCGGCTTCATTGGTGCTAATTTTGTATTTCATATGTTGGGAAAATATCCAGATTATCGCATAGTATGTCTTGATAAGCTTACTTATGCAGGCAATCTTTCAACACTTGCTCCCGTAATGGACAACCCCAATTTCCGTTTTGTTAAGGCTGATATCTGCGACAGAGAAGCAGTATACAAGCTTTTTGAAGAGGAAAAGCCCGATATCGTTGTTAACTTTGCTGCAGAAAGTCACGTTGACCGCTCAATTGAAGATCCCGGAATTTTCCTTCAGACAAATATACTTGGTACAGGTGTACTTATGGATGCTTGCCGTAAGTACGGTATCACCAGATATCATCAGGTATCAACCGATGAAGTATACGGAGACCTTCCCCTTGACAGACCTGATCTCTTCTTTACAGAGGAAACGCCTATTCATACATCCTCTCCTTATTCAAGTTCAAAGGCAGGTGCAGACCTTCTTGTACTTTCTTATCATCGTACATTTGGTCTTCCCGTTACTATCAGCCGTTGCTCAAACAACTACGGCCCCTATCATTTCCCCGAAAAGCTTATTCCTCTTATGATTGCAAATGCACTCAATGATAAGCCTCTTCCCGTTTACGGTGAAGGTCTTAATGTCCGTGACTGGCTCTATGTTGAAGATCATTGTAAGGCCATTGACCTTATTATCCATAAGGGCAGAGTAGGCGAGGTTTACAATATCGGCGGTCATAACGAAATGGCAAATATTGATATTGTTAAGATTATTTGCAAAGCGCTCGGAAAGCCCGAAAGCCTTATCACATACGTTGCTGACCGTAAAGGACATGATATGAGATATGCCATTGATCCTACAAAGATTCATGGTGAGCTTGGCTGGCTTCCAGAAACTATGTTTGCCGACGGCATTCAGAAGACAATTCAGTGGTATCTCGACAATAAGGAGTGGTGGGAAACTATCATTTCCGGAGAATATCAAAATTATTATGAGAAAATGTACTCCAACAGATAAGAGGCTTTTATGAAAATATTTGTTACAGGCGTCGGCGGCCAGTTAGGTCACGACGTGATGAATGAAGTAGCAAAGCGCAGTTTTGACGGAGTCGGAAGTGATTTAAATGAGTTCTACAGCGGAGTTGCAGACAATTCCGCTGTTTGCACTATGCCTTACGTATCATTGGATATAACCGATAAGGATACAGTGGTGAAAGTGTTAAAGGATGTGAAGCCCGACGTTGTTGTTCACTGCGCAGCGTGGACGGCGGTTGATCTTGCTGAAGAAGAGGAAAATATTCCGAAGGTTATCGCGGTTAATGTAAAGGGAACACAAAATATTGCAGAAGCCTGCAAAGAGCTTGATTGTAAAATGATTTACATCAGTACCGATTACGTTTTTGACGGAAGCGGTACTGAGCCGTGGGTTGCAGACTGCAAGGACTATGCTCCTTTAAGTGTTTACGGAAAAACTAAGCTTGAGGGTGAATTGGCTGTAAGCGGTATTTTGGAGAAGTTTTTTGTAGTAAGAATTGCTTGGGTGTTCGGTCTCAACGGAAAGAATTTTATTAAAACTATGCTTAATATAGGCAAAAAGTTTGATACTCTCAGAGTTGTATGTGATCAGATAGGTACGCCTACTTACACATATGACCTTGCGCGTCTGCTTGTGGATATGGCAGAAAGTGAAAAATACGGCTATTATCACGCAACCAATGAGGGCGGATTTATAAGTTGGTATGATTTTGCGTGTGAGATTTTCCGTCAGGCAGGTTATACCACCAAGGTACAGCCTGTTACGACAGAAGAATACGGTGTTTCAAAGGCTGCCCGTCCTTTTAACAGCAGACTTGATAAAAGTAAATTAATTGAAAACGGTTTTGAGCCTCTTCCTGATTGGCAGGATGCTCTCAGTCGTTATCTCAAGGAGATTGAGGAATAAATATGGGTAAGATTACAGTTACGAAGTGCCCCATTGAGGGACTTTATATTATTGAGCCTACAGTTTTCGGGGATTCAAGAGGATATTTTACCGAAACGTATAACAGCCGCGATATGGCTGAAGCAGGGCTTGATATGGCCTTTGTTCAGGACAATCAGAGCATGTCTGTAAAGGGTGTGCTTAGAGGACTTCATTTTCAGAAGGAATATCCTCAGGGGAAGCTTGTCCGTGTAATAAAGGGAAAGGTTTTTGATGTAGCCGTAGATCTCAGAAGCGGTAGTGAAACCTATGGAAAATGGTATGGTGTTGAGCTTACCGAAGAAAATAAAAAGCAGTTTTATATTTCTGAGGGTTTTGCTCACGGCTTCCTTGTGCTTTCTGATACAGCGGAATTTTGCTATAAGGTAACAGATTTCTATCATCCCGGTGATGAAGGCGGTCTTGCCTGGAATGACCCCGAAATCGGTATTGAATGGCCCGAGCTTGAGGGTGTTTACGGCGGCTCTGCAAGTGCAGAAGGCTATACGCTTAATGACGGTACTCCTCTCATTTTGTCCGATAAAGACCAGAAGTGGGAAGGTATTAAAAATACATTCAGCTTTTAAGGAGTTATTTTTATGGAAAAACCGTTAATATCGGTTATTGTGCCTGTTTATAAGACTGAAGCATATCTTGAAAAATGCGTGAACAGTATTATAAATCAGACTTATAAAAATCTGGAAATAATTTTGGTTGATGACGGTTCTCCTGACCGTTGCGGTGCGATGTGTGATGACTTTGCTCATCAGGATTCTCGTATTCGTGTATTCCACAAGGAAAATGGCGGTCAGTCTTCCGCACGTAACTTAGGTCTTGATAATATGACCGGTGAGTATGTGGGCTTCGTTGATTCAGATGACTGGATTGAACCGAGAATGTACGAGAATTTATATAATCTAATTGAGATGAACAATGCTCAGATTGCCGCTTGTGGTTTACAGTGTGATTATAATAACGGAAAAATTGTATATTTTAATGATGAATATCCGTTAAAAAATGATATTGAAATTTTTTCAAAGATTGATGCCTTAAGAGAATTGACTTTTACAAAAAAAATGACAAACAGTCCTTGTGATAAACTGTTCAAGCGTTATATTTTTGATGATATTCGCATGACAGAGGGTACCATATACGAGGATTTTGAAATGATGCCCGGTTGTGTTGAAAAGGCTGAAATAATAGCATATTCTCCTGAACCGTTATACCACTACATAATGACGGAAGAAAGCACGACAAGAGGCGAAATTCAGGCTAAGCGATTTATTGAAGCCGATATTAGTCGTAATATAGTAGAGCATTATCGTATTAATTATCCGGATTTATACTATCATGCACTTGCAAGGCATATTGGTATTTGTTTACCGATAATTCAGGCAGCTGCTTATTCGGAAGAATTTTATGCAGAAAGAAATAAGCTTGTAAATGAAATTAAAGGCCAGCAGTTCATAAAGTCTTTTAAGCTGTTAAGCAAGAAGAATAAAATTAAGTATATTTTATTTCGAATAAATTTAAAATTGTTTACAGTGTTGATGTCGAAATATTACGGAAGAAAATAGAGGATATGCGAATGTATTCTTTGATTATAGTGGACTATAATTCCTTAACAAATACAGTTGAATATGTCTTATCGTGCAAAGATAAGTTAGGCGTTCCCGGTGCATCACATGTTGTTATAGTCGAGAATGGTGAGTTTGACGGCACTTTAGATGAGCTTGTATCTTATTTCGGAAATTACGAGGTTTGTAAAGTAGACGATATTGCTCAAGCTGTTTACAAGTTTAATTATGATTTTCAAGAAATTTATTATTGCTGTTCAGGGGCTAATTTGGGATATGCAAAGGGCAATAATTTGGCTATTGAAATTGCTGAGTTTTTTTGGGCGGATCCGTATTACATAGTATGCAATAATGACCTTGTTTTTGATCAAAATATAGATTTGTCTTTAGTGGATAAGATTTTTAATGAGGAGCCTTGTGTCGGAGTTATTGGTCCCATGGTCGTTACACCCACGGGAGAATTGCAATCTCCTCGGTTTTGGCAAGGTGCTTTCCATAGATTGATTGTAAATCATTGGATATCTGCATTTGGAGGACTTTTTGGTGCAAGAGCAAGGAATTACTTTTGGAATAAGTATGGAAATGATACCGTAAAAGATGCACAAAACGGTTTGTGTGCATGGGTTTCCGGTTGCTTTATGTTTATAAGAGCTGATGCTTTTAATAAAGCCGGTAAATTTGATGAACACACCTTTTTATATGCAGAGGAAATGATATTAAGCAAGCGTTTGCAACGAATCGGATATAATGTGTATTATCTTAAAGATGTGAAGGTTATACATAATCACGCTCAGACAACAAAAAAAACAATTTCACAATTTAAGATGCTTGAAATAGATTTTTATGCTAATAGCTATTTTTATGAAAATTACACTAATACATCACCGATAATTCTGAGCTTAGC
>JAZOOE010000041.1:0-1941 GCA_045654865.1 Acutalibacteraceae bacterium
CGAAGATTTTTTCTCGGGAGGATTTTTGGCAATTCAAGGCAAAACCGGAGTCAATCCTTTCGGATTGACGAGGATTTTAACGAAGAAGTGGCGGAAATCAGCCGAGAAAAAACACGGTTCGGATTATTGCCGTCACCCTAAACCGCAGACATCCGCCGTCGCTACACTCTCAGGATAACGGAGAATTTTCCGCTATGCCCGTCACTCATATCACAATTTCATCATAATCTGCTTAGAAGGAGCAACAAATGGATATAAAAGAAAAGCTTTGTTCAGAGTTTCCCGTACAGCCTCAGCACATGGGAAACATCATCACACTTATTGACGACGGTAACACAATTCCCTTTATTGCCCGTTACCGTAAGGAAATGCACGGCAGCTGTGACGACCAGCTGCTTCGCGAAATCGCTGACAGACTTCAGTATCTCAGAGGTCTTGAAAAAAAGAAAGAGGATTATATTGCACATATAGAAGAGCTCGGCAAGATGACCGACGAGCTCAGAGAGGAAATACTTGCTGCCGAGACTCTCGCTGTTCTTGAGGATCTTTACCGTCCTTATAAGCAGAAGAGAAGAACGAGAGCAACTATAGCAAAGGAAAGAGGTCTTGAGCCCCTCGCCCTTGAAATTCTCGCTCAGGATAAAACAGAGGGCACCATAGAAGAAATGGCTCTCCCCTACGTTAATGAGGAAAAGGAGGTTGCGGACGTTGCGGCGGCTCTTGCAGGCGCAAACGATATTATTGCGGAAATTATGTCCGACTCCCCCGAAATCAGACACGATCTCAAAGAAATCGTATCGGCAAAGGGAATAATCTCCTCAAAGGCAAAAACCGAAGAGGACAGCGTCTATTCAATGTATTACGACTATTCCGAGGCAGTATCAAAGATTCCCAGCCACCGAATTCTTGCCATCAACCGTGGCGAGAACGAGGATTTTCTCAAGGTTTCTCTTGAAATAGAGGATTTTGCGGCAATGGGCGTTTTCTACCGCTATTTCGTAAAAGCGGGCAGTATAACCACACAGTTCGTAAAGGAAGCGGCACTTGACAGCTATCAGAGACTCGTTTTTCCCTCCGTTGAAAGAGAGATCAGAAATATGCTGACAGAAAAGGCTGATGAGCAGGCGATAAAGATGTTCGGACAGAACTTAAAGCCTCTTCTTATGCAGCCTCCCGTAAAAGGAAAAAGAGTCCTTGCAGTTGACCCCGCATACAGAACGGGCTGTAAAATTGCCGTCGTTGACGAAAACGGCAAGGTGCTTTCCACGGGCGTTATATATCCCACTCCCCCTCAGAACAAAAAAGAGGAGGCAGCAAAGAAGGTACACGAGCTTATTACCCGTTACGGCGTAAACTGCATTTCCATCGGCAACGGCACAGCATCAAAGGAAGCTGAAATTTTCGTTGCGGAAACCATCAAGCAGTATTCGGGCAAGGTAACCTATATGGTAGTCAACGAGGCAGGCGCTTCTGTTTACTCCGCATCGAAGCTGGGTGCTCAGGAATTCCCCGAATTCGACGTATCACTCCGTTCTGCCGTTTCTATTGCAAGAAGACTTCAGGATCCTCTTGCTGAGCTTGTCAAGATAGATCCGAAATCCATAGGTGTAGGTCAGTATCAGCACGATCTTCCTCAGGCAAGACTGGAGGAATCTCTCACGGGTGTTGTTGAGGATTGTGTAAACTCAGTAGGCGTTGATCTTAATACGGCATCTCCCTCTTTGCTGAAATACGTATCGGGTATCACGGCGGCAACAGCAAAGAACATTGTTGCATACCGCGATGAAAACGGAGCCTTTACCTCAAGAGCCGGGCTCAAGAAGGTCAAAGGACTCGGCCCCAAGGCATTCGAGCAGTGTGCAGGCTTTTTAAGAATCCCCGGCGGTAAGGAAGCTCTTGACAATACTGCCGTTCATCCCGAGACATACGAAGCCGCAAGAA
>JAZOOE010000042.1:0-7337 GCA_045654865.1 Acutalibacteraceae bacterium
ATTGCGTGGGGATATATTTGCATTCTTGTAAATATAAACATTGGCAGCGACAACATCCTTCCTGCTTTCGTAGGTTATATTCTTATGCTTGACAGTCTGAGGCTTCTCAAAGAAAAATGTAAAAACATAATGCTTCTCAGACCTCTTGCAATAATTCTTATAATCTGGAACATTTTCACCTGGATTCAGACGAATTTCGCTATACAGTCGAGCACCGCAATATACATCGGCTTTATAATTGAAATAATACAGCTTTATTTTAACTTTCAGCTGATCACGGAGCTGAGCCGACTTGCAACAGAATATCAAGGTGAAGCACAGCATATTGACAAGGCCCTGCTTACGAGAAGAAATATTTATACGGCAGTGACTACCGCATATTATCTTTTGTCTGTTGTCCCCTATCTTATCACGGCAAATACAAATATCTTTGCAATAGTGGATGGCTTGACTTCATTCTTATTCATTATAGGTATAGTGACGCTGATTGTGGGATTTATGCTTATTTATACTATTTTCGGACTAAGAAAGCTCTTCTCGTTAAGAAAGCTCTTTGCTTCCGAAGATCAAGAAACTGATAGCACACAGTCGCGAGAAGACAATATACAGATAATATCGGAAGCTGAAAACGATACCTCCCGACCGTCAGAAAATGACAACACACCCATCGAGTAAATTCAGATAAAAAACAGCTGCAATCTGACCTTTTCATCAGAGCTGCAGCTGCTTTTTTATATTTTTTATCAGAGCAATAAAACCGCAATAACAATAAGCACAACAAGGATCAATGCTTTCAGCTACGTTCTTTTTGCCGTAAAAGGAATCCTGTTAAGAACAGCAAGAGAAAATAAAAACCCGCAAAACAATATCAAGGGAACTAATATCTGCAAGCCGCTTCCGAAAAAAAGAAAAAACAGAGCAAAGCATACAAAAAGACCGATACTTACAAGAAGAGCGGCAATTTTTAATGATTTCTTCATTTCACTTTTCATTTTGCCGTCACCTCCTTAATGAACTTAACAGTTTCTTCCTTTACAAAGGGATCGGAAAGAAAGCTGTTATGCGATATATCGGGAGTTTTCACAAAGGCACAGCCGCCGCCGAAGCAATCACGAAGCTCCGCAGAAGACCACGACGGAATCAGCTCATCCGCATCTGAAGCCAATATCAGAGTAGGCTCTTTTACATTTTTCGCAAGCTCCTTGCTGTCAATATCAAAGGAAACAAGCAGTTCAAGAGGACCGTGAAAAACGTCAAGCACGTTATTATAAAGATCAACGGTATCCGCATACGGGGCATATAGAATAAGAGCGCGCACATCCCTTAAGGATGCAAGATAGCAGGCAGGCCCCGTTCCCACAGAATAACCGAGAACGATTATATTATCGGTTCTTTTGCTTATTTCATCATACACGTCGACAGCAAAGGACAGAATCGATTTTTCCGTGCATCTGCCCTCGCTTTTGCCGTAAGCGGGATAATCAAAAACGGCAAAATTACATCCGACAAAGGCAGAGCTCTCATAATTGGCAGAAAGATTAACAAGTCTTGTTGCGGCAGTTTCATAATTTCCGTAAAAATATAAAACAACGGGAGCATCATCTCCGGCTACATTATAAAACCAACCGTTAATCTCCCCTACAGTCCCATCAAAGGTTATTTCTTCTGCCTCGGGAAGCTCAAGCATCTGCTGATATGCCGCATCGTCAGAGTGAGGCTGTAGTATTACAGCGGGAGCAAAGCTCAGAATTACGGCTATTGAAAAAAACGCTATATTGACGTAAATGACAAGAATTATTTTTACCGCTCTTTTAAGAACACGTTTCCCCGACAGCGCCGTCAGTAAAATGGCTTCGATAAAAAATGCGGTCACGGCGGCAGTAGCAAGAGCCGCCCCGACGCCTGAAAAGCGGCTCTGCTTTACAAGCCACCATAAAATCACAGATGCTGCGGCTAACGCAGCACCTATGACAGAGTTCAAGGTAGTTTTTTTATTTCGGGACATTTTTTCATCACCTTATCCGAAAATCGAAAGAATGATATTTTTGAGTTCAGAATCACTGAAAGGTCTGGGAGAGCCTACAATTTTAGCCTCCTCCTGAGCACGTCTTGAAATATCCTCAGCATCCTTTGCTTCAAAGGGAATATTGTCGGCAGAAATTCCGAGACGTCCGTTCAGCTCTTCAACAGCTGAAATAAAAGCCTCGGCTTTTTCTTCACAAGAGCAGTTTTTATCTGCAAAGCCGCAATATTCACTGAGACGAGCCAGTCTTTCTGCACCAAAGGGCATATATGCACGAAGCACAGGTGCAATACAAACGGCAACGCTCAAACCGTGAGGAATATGATAAAACTCTCCGAGTCTGTGTGCAACAGCGTGGATATAACCCGTACCGATTCTTCTGAAGGCAAGTCCCGCAGTATATGCCGCATTCTGCAAAGCGGCTCTGCTGTTTATATCCGAGGGATCATTATATGCATTATACAGATTTTCAAAAATATCCTTGCAGGCTTCGGGCGCCAACACTGCATCCTCTTCAAATGACTCTGAGAAAAGACTTACGTAGCTTTCAATTGCGTGAGCCATAGCATCAAGTCCCGTATAAGCCGTAGCAGCACGAGGAACGCTCACAGTCAGAGCGGGATCAAGCACCACAACGTCAGGCAGATATTTGTCGCTTACAAAGGGGCGCTTTTTATTTTCATTTTCTTGTGTTGCAACAGCAAAAAAGGTAACCTCTGAGCCCGTTCCCGCCGTAGTAGGAGCAAGAAATAAGGGAACACTCTTATTTGCATCACACTCTATCTTACAGATGTCCTCAATATCGGAATATCTGTTATTTGCTCTCAATGCGGTGATCTTTGCAGTATCAAGCACAGAGCCTCCGCCGATTCCCACAACGCAATCACAGCCGTGACTGAAATACAGTGCAAGAGCCTCATCCGTATTGCCGACGGTAGGTTCACCGACTATGGAATCAAATATAACGGCACACTCGCCGAGAGAATCCAGAAATGCTTTTATTCCCGCAAAGCTCTGAGCCGATGGAATTGTAATTACAAGAGGTTTTTTCGCACCGAACAGATCAAGCTCTTTTTTCAGCTCTGCGATTTTGCCCGCTCCCCTTATAAGCTTACTGTCCGTGGGATAAGCCTTTTTTAGAACACCGAGAGTGAGCTTCTGAATAGGATTCAGAACACCGCCCGTATTTCTCATAGCATTAAGCTGCACAGGCGCAAAATCAAGACAATGTCCCCTGCCTTCCTTGTCGGACAAAACAAGATATCTTTTATCGGGATTGCTCCAGCTGAAGCCGCATTCTCTGAGCCTTAATAAGGTAAAATCATTGAGCATTTCAATATTATGAGAACGTCCGGATATTATCATATAGAAGAGATATACGTGAATATCTCTGTCGTCCGTGTTGGCAAAGGCTGTTTCTATCATTTCATTGGAGGAAACGTGCTTATAGGACAAGCCGAGCGAATCAAACAGCTCCTTAGAAGACAGATAGTTATGATTAAAGAGATGATATATTTCGTTGGTTCTTCCTGCAAGAGAAAGGCGGACAAAGGCATCGGCACATTCGTCGACAGCAGTAAGATCCATAGGATATTTATCCATATTTTCGTGATAAAGTCCCAGCTTCAGAATTGCACGGATACGGCGAAGAAAGCCGTTATCCTCGGAATTCATCTGAAATTTTCCGTCCGATGCTCTCCATGTAAGATTACCGATTCTGTAAATATTTGCATTGAGTCCTTTTTCCCTTGCCTCAAGAACAGCCTCCTCGGCACGGTATTTACTATGAATATAAACGTTGTCGGTATAGTGCTGACCGATATTAAGAATATGCTCATCAAATACGGCATTTTTAAAGCTTTGTCTTACAGTTGCCGCACCGTGAAGACTTACCGTAGACGTGTGATGAAGCACCGCATCTGCATCAAAGCAGAAGTTTATTACATTTTTTGTGCCCTCAACGTTAGTTTTTCTGAGCTCGTCATAATCACCGGCGTGATGAACGTTTGCGGCAACGTGATAAACAGCATCAATGCGCTGTAAAATATCCTCGTATACGGCATCCGATAAGCCGAGTTTCTTTTTCTCTATATCACCCGTCAGAAGCTTAACACCCGTCATATCAAGTGAGGAAAAATAATATTGTATTTTGGACAACAGCTTTTTTTCGTCTCTTACAAGACAGTAAACAGTAAGGCCCGCTGAAAGAAGCTGTTTCAGTATATGAACACCCAAAAAGCCCGTGGCGCCCGTAAGCAATACCGCAGAATACTCCTTCTTTTGCTGACGGATGCCCTCCGTTCTTTTAAGAACGTCATTGATATTTACGGAGCCGATTTCTTTTTCTTCTTCCCTGTCGGTAAGCTTATCGGCAAGAGAATATAAAAAGGGATTGTCATAAATCGCCTGCGGACTTACGTTCAAAGAAAGGGCAAGCTCAACGGCATTGAGCGAATCTCCGCCCACTGCAAAGAAGTTATCCGTCATACTGAGTGTCTTCACACCGAGCAATTCCGTTACCGCATCAAAAACTCTTTGCTCCCGTTCATTTACGGGCATTACACGCTCCTTCTTTTTTACTGCACCGTGCTCCCCTCTTTTTATCTTTGAGGAGGCGGTACGCTCAAAGGGCGTATCTCTGAGAATATATGCCGAGACACGCTGAAATGCCGCAAGTCCCGAATTTACGCGCATAAGCATTTCCTCTAATGCGCCGTCAACGTCAGTTATCCCGTTTTCCGAAATATAAGCCTTGTTGGGATAAATTTCAGCATAAATAACACCGCTTTCACCGAAGCAGACAACCTCCTGAACGATAGGCTCAAAGGAAAATCTGTCCTCAAGCATTTCTGCGGAAACATTTTCTCCGTTATCAAGAAGAATTAAATTCTTACATCTACCCGTTATATAAAGGAAGCCGTCCTCGTCAAAATGTCCCAGATCCCCCGTGTGAAGATAACCGTCATCATCAAACGCCGCTTTTGTTGCCTCGGGATTCTTATAATAGCCCTGCATTACACTAGGGCCCTTGACAAGAATTTCTCCGTTTACAATTTTAACGTCCATACAAGGAATAGGCATACCTACTGAGCCGTGACGGAAATTACCCACGGAATTGTTCGAAATTATGGGCGAGCATTCTGTCATTCCGTAACCGTTGAGCACGAGAATTCCTGTTGCATTAAACCGTTCGTTAAGTGCCGCGTCAAGAGGTGCACCGCCCGAAATTATATCTATGATATTACCGCCGAGAAATTCATTTACAGCCTCATTCTCACTGAGCTCAGGCTTAGATGCCGCATATTTCAATGCTCCGCCCATAAGCTTTTTGATTATCTGAGGTACAGCAACTATACTGTCAGGCTTATATAACCGAAGATCCTGAACGAGATTTGCAAGATTATCGTTTACACATACAGTCTTTCCCCTGCATATACTTTTAGTAATATTCGCAGTAAAGCAGAAGCCGTGATATATCGGAAGACAGCAAAACATTTTTGTGGTAGGACATGCAACGTGAACACTTGTTGCAGACCATACAAGATTTTTATGAGAAAGCATAACACCCTTGGGAAAGCCCGTCGTACCTGACGTGAACATAATGGCACAGGTTTTTTCAGTCTCCGGCTCTTCTTCATAAAGTCCTGCAAAATCTCTTAATATATCACTGAATCGGATTACGTCATCCTCGTAACAAGAATCATCAATGCTTATAAACATTTTGATTCTGCCGAGTTTTTTTACTGCCTCATAAAGCGGTATGCTCTTTTCATCAAAAACAAGCACCTCAACGTCTGCAAAATCAACAAGACAGCAATTCATTTCAACCGTTTCCGCAGTTGCAAGAGGAACTATAATGCTTCCGGTTGCTGCGGTACCGAAATAAGTGACGATCCAGTTATAGCTTGTAGGCCCTATAACGGCAACGTGTGTCCCTGAAAGTCCGTTTGCACCGAGCATAAGGCTGAATGCATCGCAGTCCCCTTTCAGCTGAGCATAAGTTCTGCTTTCAATTCCGGAGGCTGACTTATATTGAATAAAATCTCTGTCGGAAAAATTCTCAGCGGCATAATCCACCATATTTTTGAGATTCCGAAGCTTCGTAAGATCATTCAAAATCACAATATCCTCTCCTTTATCACATTATCAGAAAATCACATCAATAAACAGCCGTAAATTTACAGCTTTGAAGCAAAACGACACGCCCTTATATAGCCGGCTGTAAAATAGTCCTGCAAGGACATTCTGTCGTAAATATCATTTTCGTGTCGCCCCGGCTTAGACTGCTTACAGAGCTCAAAGGTTAAAATTCCGTTATATCCGCAGTCTCTTAAACGCCTTGCAAGCTCATCCCAATCTCTGATGCCGTCAAAGGGCAGCAGATGCAAATCGTCATGCCATGTAATCTTTCCGTTATAATCCTTTATTCCCAGATTATCATTCAAGTGAGTGGCAATAAGTCTGTCTCCGTATCTTGCAAGGAGATTTTCCCCGAAGTTATAGCAATTCTCGTGTCCCGTATCAAGACAAAAGCCAACATTTTTTCTGTCGCTGAACACGCTCATAAGGCTATCGAGATATTCAAGCCCCTCAGTGTTTTCAAATGCGATACGGACACCGCATTTTTCTGCTTCGTCAATTATATTTGCATATCGTTCCAGTCCCGATTCGGTTATATCAACAACACCGTCAAAGCCGATATAACAATGTGACACCATAAGGTCAATACCGTTATCACTGCAAGAATGCACACATTGAAGCAATTCCTTTTCAGCAAAATCGGCAGAATCCTTATCTCCCCTCCAAAGCTGTGCCGTTCTTTCAAAGGGTGCATGTATCGACTGATAAAGCATACCGAGTTCCTTTGCCAGAGCTGCCCATTTGTCAATTGGAAGATCCTTGCCCCAATGAGTAAAAAAGCCATCGAAGCCCGTATTGTGAAGAAGCTTTATCTGTTCTTCAATGGAACAACCGAATGCAGGAGAAGTATTCATACATAAAAGCCTTTTATACATATCATTAGCCCCTTGAACAAGCGTGTATATATTTTAATTAATTATAACACACACAAAATACTTGTGCAAGAATATATAGACAAATTATTAATAAACCTTAAACAAATATTTTTAACATACACGAAACAACAATTATGACATAATGACACATAGCGATATACAGAGTGCAGATACAGCACAAAGTTGTTGACAACATAAAAAAGATTTGATATAATTATGTGGCTAAATATTTCGGGGTGTGGCTCAGTTTGGTAGAGCGCTTCGTTCGGGACGAAGAAGTCGGGTGTTCGAATCACCTC
>JAZOOE010000043.1:0-16063 GCA_045654865.1 Acutalibacteraceae bacterium
GCTCTTGTTAACAGAATTGACCGTAACACAAGCGGTATTGTAATCTGTGCATCAGACGTGAATTCCTGCAGAAAATGCGCTGAAATTTCCGACACATACGACTATATCCGTTTTGCGGCAGGTATTCACCCCCACGAAGCAGAAAAGGTGAATGACGGCTTTATTGAGGAATTAAGGGCATTTGCAAAGCATCCGAAATGTGTTGCAATCGGTGAAATCGGACTCGATTACCATTATGATTTTTCTCCGAGAGAAATACAGAAGGACGTTTTCGAAAAGCAATTGATTCTTGCAAAGGAGCTTGATTTGCCCGTAATAATCCACGACAGAGAGGCTCACGAGGACACACTGAAGCTTCTCAGGAAATACAATTCCAAGGGCATTGTTCATTGCTTCTCGGGAAGCGTGGAAATGGCAAAGGATATCGTAAAGCTCGGTATGTATATAGGTCTTGGCGGTGCAGTAACCTTCAAAAACGCAAAAAAACCGGTAGAAGTAGCGGCTTACGTACCAACAGACAAGCTTGTGCTTGAAACGGATTGTCCATATATGACTCCTGTTCCGTACAGAGGAAAAAGGAATGATTCGTCGATGATCAGACATACAGCAGAATTTATTGCGTCACTTAAAGGTATCGATGCGCAGGATTTAATCAACCTGACAACAGAGAACGCAAAAGAAGTTTTTAGTATCTGAGAATATTTTTTTAGCTTTTGTTCATAATATTTATCGGTGATACAAATGAACAAAAAAGCAAAGAATACCTCAAAAAAGACACAAAACATCAAGCCTTTAGCATCCCCCTCGCCAACCTCTCTCAGCGATGAATATGTACCGTTACCGTTAAATGATATCAATAATTCACTGACGGCCGACTCATCAGAAATATTCGATTTTATCCCTGAGATAAAAGGAAAAAAATATTAGCCGGATACAACAAAGATAAAATCAATAACGCATTATAACACTAAAGGGACTCAAACAGATTTTTTCTGTCTGAGTCCCTTTCATAATATCAAACGAAAAACTGTTTTATCTGAGATAAAACAAATAACTTTCCTTTAATTGCTTTTTTTGCAATGAAAATTACTTCTTTTTCTTTTTGTCGGCAAGTCTTTCTTTTGACCCGTCCGGACGGACAACGACCGTATTATCAAGTTGCGCCCGCAAGGATTGCTTATATGCCTCAATATACTCTCTTCTCAAGGCATCCTGCTCCGCTTTCTCCGCAGGAGTTAAACCTGTTTCCGTTTTCGATTTTTTTGCAAGAAAATTAATTCTATCCAATTTTTTCTGAGTGATCATAAATATTTTCTCCTGTTCACGCTCTGATTAAACATCATATTCTATATCTTCAATTATTTCTGAATTTAAAAGGGGAACCCTGCCCGATGCCTCAATCTTAGTATATAAACTCCATATACGCGAATTAAAATTTAACGTATATCCGAATGCGTTGGGCAATCGCCATTCATGCATAGGATATTCCGGCAAAGCAAAGTATTCCATTATTGTCATAATGACACCGCCGTGAGTGATAATGGCAACGGATCGGAAGCCTGATTTTTCAATTCCGTCCACGATCTTCTTAAAACAAACGTAAACTCTTTTCAAAAATTCATCATTGGATTCGCCATAAGGTGCACCCGTATCCGCACCGCCCTTGATCCATTCCTTGAATTCCTCATTGTCCTTTAATTCATCAGCTGTTTTTCCGTCAAATTCT
The DNA here is from genome assembly GCA_045654865.1 of Acutalibacteraceae bacterium. Taxonomy (GTDB): domain Bacteria; phylum Bacillota; class Clostridia; order Oscillospirales; family Acutalibacteraceae; genus RUG806. Next base: position 1,727 of record JAZOOE010000043.1, read on the forward strand.
CCAAAATCGTATTCAGCAAGATCATCAATAACAAGAGGATTCAACTCAGGATATATAATCTTGGCAGTTTCAACACATCTCTTTAAGGGACTGGTAATTACAGCTTCAACGTCAGGATAATAATAATTTTCATTATCTGCCATATCCGCAAGCTGTTTTCTGCCCTCCGGAGTTAAATCAGCATCCATACGTCCTATGTATCTTCCTTCGTCCGAACCCTCCGAAATTCCATGACGGATCAAATGAATCTTAAAACCTTTCATCATTTACCTCTTCAATTATTTACAAATTAAATTTTAATGCTATAATAATGATAATATTATAGTATTTAGCAAAAAAAATCAAGAGGTGATCTGAATGAGCAGTTCTTTTGCATCAAAACTTTCAGCGCTGAGACGTGAACGTGACATTACTCAAAAAAGTGCGGCGGAGGCACTCGGCGTGTCACAGGCATTATTATCGCACTACGAAAAAGGAATCCGAGAGTGTAATATGGATTTCATCCGAAAGGCCGCTGTTTTTTATGACGTTACATCAGATTATTTATTAGGGCTTTCCGAATCAAAACACGGAAACAACGAAATTTTTGATATCAATGAGCAGACTTCTGACGGACAACTCAATTCAAAAACTCTTTTAAGAAGCATTTATTATCTGCAAAACAAGGCCGAATTTGACAGCCCCGCTGCGGAAAAATATTTTAATGATTTTTTCACTTTATGCATAAAAAAATATCTCAGCTTTTATCAGAAATCTAAGGCCACGGGAGATATCTGCGACGTTTCAATCAGAATGATAAAAAAATCTTTCCCTGATCTGCAAACAGAATTCGCAAATGACTCACCAATGTTTATTGACACAATAATCAATCACGCAAATACAATTATTGCACAAGACCTAAACAACATACTCAAATAGTCAACAGACCGGGGCTTTATGCAAGCTTCGGTCTGTTTAATGCTTTTATGATACCGTAAATGTTCACAGCAATTATAAAAAAACCTGACATCAAATTCACAAATTTTAATAAAGACGCTGTTTTTTTCAGTCTCCTTGCTGTTTTTGCAATACCGATCCCATCGAAAAAAACCTCTAAGACTTGCATTACATTCATATTAACCTCCAAATGAATTCAGTTCTACAATGTGAGCAACAGCGGGAATTGTTTCCCCTTGCAAAGAAGTCAACGGAGACATCAATGCACCGGTGCCAACAAAAAGAACCTTTTTCAATGCGTTGGCTTTCAATTTATTCATAATAAGGGATGCCAGAACCACAGCAGAGCAAGCACATCCGGAGCCGCCTGAATTAACGTTCTGTCTTTCACTATCAAAAATAAGCTTACCGCAATCAGAATGATTTTTTGATATATCTATCCCCTTGCGCTCATAAAGATACTCCTTAAGAAGCTCACTTCCTATTTTCCCCAGGTCACCCGTTAATATTAAACTGTAATCATCCGCCGATGTCTTTGTTTCCTTAAAAAACTCAGATACAGATTCCGCTGCCGCCGGAGCCATAGCCGCCCCCATATTAGAAGTATCCGTTATGCCGAGATCGACGATGCGACCGAGCAATACCCTTGAAATATATACTCTGTTGCTTTCGTTTTTGCCGACTATAAATGCTCCCGCTCCCGTTACGGTTCTTTGAGACGAAGGGGCTCGCTGGCATCCATACTCCAAGGGATATCTGAACTGCTTTTCCGCCGAGCAGAAATGTGAGGAAACTGCAGCAAGAGCATAATCTGCATATCCTCCGTCGACAAAAATCGAAGTCAGTCCTAATGAAAGAGCCATTGTGGAGCATGCACCAAACAGACCAACGAACGGAGATCCCGAATTTCTGTTTGCATAGGTGCTTGCTGTACATTGATTCAACAAATCACCTGCCATCACAACGTCAATTTCATTAATTTCCAATCGTGCTTTTTCCATAGCAATTTTTTTAGCCTGAAACAAAAGCTCACTCTCGGCATTTTCCCATGAGCTTTGTCCTATACCGTCATTTTCATACACATGATCAAACAGATGTCCCAAGGGGCCACACCCCTCATTTTGTCCGACAACAGAGCTGCAGCTGATAATACAAGGCTTATTTTTTAATTCTATAACACTTGATTTCACTTCAATCACCTGATAAAAAAGTAATAAATCATTCCGTATAAAGATGCCAATGAGCAACCGTAAACTATTACTGCTCCCGCAAGAGAAAACATTTTTTCCGACGTTCCGAGGATATGCCCCTCAGCTGCATATTCAATAGCGGGCGAGCAAACAGAATTTGCAAAACCACTTATAGGCACCGACAAGCCTGCACCCGCCACTGCAGCAATCTTATCATAAACTCCGATACCTGTTAATATCGCCGTCAGAACGATCAGGCAAATCGATATAATCATTCGTGTCAATGTCTCGTTATTGTTTTTTGTCATTAAGTAATTATAAAAAACTTCAGCAACAGCACACAATAAGCCCCCGAACAAAAATGCACATAAGCAATTTTTCACCACAGGCGTAGACGGTGTTTGTTTGTTAACCTTGTCGATGTATTTCTTATCATATTTATTCTTTTGCATACTGTCACTCTCCTTTTCTTTTATTGCTATTATTTACACTAAATTTATTTTTATGCAAAAAAAAGAACCACATCTTTCGATGTGGTAATTTTTTTAGTCACTGATATATGAAAGTAAAGCAAGATGACGAGCACGCTTAATAGCAACTGTGAGCTCTCTCTGATGAGCAGCGCATGTTCCGGTTACTCTGCGAGGAAGAATCTTTGCTCTTTCAGAAACGAAACGGCGAAGCTTTGCTGTATCTTTATAATCAATAAATTCGGACTTTTCAACACAGAAAGCACAAACCTTTTTACGGCTCTTTCTGTTCATAGGACGTCCGCCCTTATTATCTTTCTTCTCGAAAGCCATACTAATATCCTCCATTAAATTTTACTAAAGGAATTAAAACGGTAAATCATCATCAACGACAGAACTGAAATCGTCTGCACCGCTGTTGCTGTAAGAAGAGGGAGCAGAAGATTCTGCACTTACAGAACCGCTTTCGCTTTTTGAACCGCAAAAGCTGATCTGATCAGCCAAAACCTCATAAGCAACTCTCTTATTGCCGTTTTTATCCTCATAACTACGGCTCTGAAGTGAGCCCTGGACAGCGATCATTGAACCTTTTCTGAAATATTTAGAAACAAAATCAGCCTTTTCACGCCATGCTACAACAGGAATGAAGTCTGCTTTTCTTTCTTCGCCTGCTCTTACGTAACCTCTGTCAACAGCTACATTGAAAGATGTTACCGAAAGACCTGAGCTGGTAGAACGAAGTTCGGGATCAGCAGTTAATCTGCCCATAATTATAATTGAATTCAACATATCATTTTCTCCTTATCTTGCTACGATCAGAGAACGCAGAACGCCGTCTGTGATGTTGAAAACACGGTCAAGCTCTGCAGGGAAAGCTACGTCAGCTTCATAAGTATAGAGCACATAGAAGCCTTCTGTTTCGTAGTTGATGGGATAAGCAAGCTTACGTGTACCCCACTCATCTACAGCCTCCATTGTTCCGTTAGCTTCAATAAGAGCCTTGAACTTCTCAACAAGCTCCTTTGCCTTCTCCTCACCGTTTTTAAGAGAGAATACTGCTACGGTTTCATACTTTGACATTTAGATGCACCTCCTTCTGGACATTGGCCCCTTTTACGGAGCAAGGAATATTTTGTTGCTGTTTCACAACTGCTAAATTATATCAGAGAAAAAACCGTTTGTCAACAGATTTTTCAACAAAACTGCAACAAACGGTTTTAATTAATTATTTAAGAGGAATTATTACGTCAAATTCGGGGATATATTTGCCGAGATTAAAGTCTCTTGCTACAAATACTACCTTATCATCATAAACTTCCATAATATAACCTGTACCGGATACATTATAGTCACCATCAGCATTGTTAGGTCCGATGCCGGGAAGATTTACACCGATAAAATTATCAATTGCATGAATTGACCATTCCTTGCTGAAGCCCATATGAAGATGGCCTGTAATAAGGAATACATTATTATACTTATTCATTATAGCCTGAAGCTCGTCACTCTGTGCACCTACAGTACCGGCTTTATCATCTGCTGAATTCCATGAATTCCATACCTGATGTGTCTCTTTGAGGGGCTGATGAAGAATTACAAATACAGGCTTACCATCTGCAGTGGCCTTAGCAAGCTCGCCGTCAAACCAAGCGAGACACTCATCAGAGAAATATGATTCTTCAAAAACAGACTTATCTGTTCCGAGAACAACAAAGGTATAGCCGTTTACTTCGTATGTATAGGAAAGCTTTCCTTCCTTATAAGCAAGCTTGCTGAGATCAAGCTTCTCGTCAGCTGCAAGACAAAATTCAGAGAAGGTTGTAACAACCTGAGAATATGCTCTGAGTCTTACATCGTGATTACCTACGGTAATAATATGGTTTTCAACGTTATCCTTAGCCACGCTGAGATAATCAAGAACCAGCTGATATTCTGCACCCTTTGCATTTTCAGCTACGTCACCAGCAATTACAAGTGCATCAAAAACACCGTCTGCATTGGAAAGGTCGATTGCTGCATTCTTTGTATACTGATGTCTGTCTGCCATATAATCAGAAACCTGAGGATCGCCCCAAAGAACTGCGGTCATATTCGCATCCTCATTCACCTTGATCACATCATCTGTTGAGGGCTCGGGAAGAACGCCAAAGATGGATGTAAATGAAATAAACATAATAAGAAGCTTATACATAAAAGCTGTAAAAATTGAACTCATAATTAACTGTACTCCTTGCTGATTAACAAATTATCTGAATAAAATTATATCTGACCAACCCTTGCCTCCAAAGAGGGTAAGCATAAGCTCGCTCCAGAACTTCAATATTTTAGTAAGGAACGTCAAGAATGCATCTGGGGTTTCAACGGGCTTTTCCTGTCCGTTTGCGATTTTGTATACAACGGCATCAAATCTGTCTTTTGCAACGTTGTACTCTTCTGTGGGCATACAAGTGCTGTTGATTGCCTTTTCAACTTCACTTAACGCATATTCGAACTCGGCAGCAAGCTCGGGAGAAAGCTTTGACGTGTCGTAATTTTTCCAAGAATTATAGGTACGGATAATACCTCTTGAATCACGGGCGTAATTGAACTGGGGATAAGCAGGATCAGAATAAACGTTTTTGAAAGATTCATCCGTGAGAATTCTTATTGCAAGACGCATAATCACGTCATTACGAGCGGTTTGCTCATGATTCTGATTCTTGAAATAGAAGGTTGTTTCACAAAGAATACCTGTTGAAGCATCGACAAGTCTGTCTGCATCAATGTGATTATGTGTGGGATCGGTACAATATGTATTTGCCTGAGTGTAATTGGGGGCAAGAGAAACGTTCACTGCAACACTCGTCGCACCGAAGGACTCTGAGTCAAGATGAATAATTCCGTCAGCATTGACGTTGTCCCAGCAATCAACTATCTGATACATAGTCACATTGTAATCTACGATATCAAAGAATTCAACACCCTTGGACTGATACTCAAGAATATAGTCGCGGGCATTAATCTGAGCATTGTAATACCAATCAGTCTGCTCGAGGACGTATACATCCTCGGGATCAGAAAGATACATTTCACGGCAATCGGGATAATCCTTTGACGGCAGAAGCGCCCAGAGCATCGTTGAATATTCAAGATAATCCTCTATAAGAATATGCACGGCCGTATCAAGAATGTTATTCACGTCAGCATTGGGAAGAATTCTGAGAATAAGATTAATGAGATAAGCAAGGTATTCCTGATCCTCATCAAGAAGAGAGGGGAACATATATCCGTAAAGGGCATCTGCATCGTCGAGGAGACCGTAGTGATAAATATCACCTAAAACAGATGCACCGTCGGCAGCGGGAACAACATAACAAACTCTGTTAACATCATCTTCAAAGGCAAGACCGTTATCTCTGTAATACTGCATAAGAGCATTTTCAACAGAACCACCCTGACTTATGGGAACAAGGTTAACCTTATCGTGACCTGTTTCCTCCTTGGCAATCTGAATGAGCTCGTAAAGTTCTTTTACGTTGTCAATCATATTGCCTGTTGAATGATAGGAGAAGAAATACAAATGGTCAAGACCTGCGATATCGACGTAAAGATCAAGAGGAATCTGATCGAGAGCATAATCTCTTTCTGCTTTTGTGAGATTTGCAAGACTTGTCGTATATCTGTCAGCCTGAATGTTATTAATAACTCGACCGTACTCATCAAGAGCAATATTGGAAAGAAGAGCATCGCCGAGCACATTGGCAACTGCCTCGGCACAGCGGTTATCAATATCTGTCTGAGTAAGCAAAAGTCCTGCGAGAGGCACAAGAGCTTCCTCCAGAGCTGTTTTAACAATCTCATCTGTTGACTTCATAAAAAACGGAGCGGCATAAGGCTCGCCGTTTTCATTCAGCATTTCATTTCCGTTTTCATCAAGGTAGCGCACCTTAGACTGAAAGATTCCGGGAATTACGATTGACGGACAATACTCACAATCACACGGAGCATCAGCCGCAACTGCCGAAATTAATGAAAAAGATGAAAAGACCATAAGAACAGCAATGAATAAAGATAATGATTTTTTTGTTATTTTGTTCATACCTAATATTTACCTTTCTCTTTTTTTCAAATATTATAGCACCACAATTTCAATATTTCAATGATAAATAAAAAAATTTATATTTATTTGCAATTATGTTCATTACTGATTGAAAAACCGCGCGTAATTTGCTATCATACTCACGAGGTGATTGATTTATGATTAAATCCGCAGTAAAAGAATTCATTTTTTCAAAAAATCCGAAGGCTCCCAGCTGTCACGCATCAACGGTTCTTCCTCTTGACAACGGCGACGTTCTCGTTGCGTGGTTCGGCGGTGCAAGAGAGGGAGACAAAAGTGTTGAAATCTGGGTTTCAAGACGAGACAAAAACAACAATTGGAGCAAACCTATTTCAATAAGCGAGGGCGACAATATTCCCCATTGGAACCCGGTTTTATACAAAAGAGAAAACGGAGAAATTATCCTTTACTACAAACACGGCGAAAAAATTTCCGACTGGATAACAAAATATATCATCAGCTACGACAACGGAAACACGTGGTCACACCCTCAGATATTAGTGCCCGGAGATACAAGCGGAGGCAGAGGACCGGTAAAAAACAAGTGCCTCAAGCTTAAGGACGGAACCCTGCTTGCCCCCGCGTCAACAGAGCAAAACAAAAAATGGATACCATTTATAGACGTTTCAAAAGATGACGGCCTCACGTGGAATGCCTCACCAAAAATGGAAAGACCAAAATACAAGGGAGTATATGTTGGGCTCATACAGCCTGCTTTATGGGAATCCGACAACGGTGCAATACACTGTTTTCTGCGTTCTGACAAGGGTGCAATCTACAGAAGCGACTCAACCGACAACGGTCTCACATGGAAAAAGCCTTACCGCACAAGATTACCTAATAACAATTCAGGCATTGATGCCGTAAATGACAACTCGGGCAGACTCTGGCTTATTTATAATCCGGTAGACGTAAACTGGGGAGTCAGACATCCGCTTTCCCTTGCTTATTCAAAAGACAACGGAAAGCATTTTACCGAGGTTTTAATCCCTGAGCCCGGTTTCGGAGAGTTTTCTTATCCCGCAATCACTTGCAAGGATAACACGCTTTACATAACCTATACTTACAAAAGAAAGCAGATAGTTTTCTGGAAAATCGAATTGGAAGACTAAGTTCTTCTGAGCACCAACAAAACACCGCAAAAAAACACAAAAAAAACATAAGGGGTTCGCTCGGCAATTCACCTGAGCGAGCCCCCTTAAGCATTTAAAATCATCAAAACAATATTTTGTAAGCGTTTTTATAATTCAAACTTTGCAAAGGTCATAAAGCCTGAGGGATAAGCCTCATAAATAAGGCCTACGGTATTGTCCTCAAGACAGCAAAGACAAGAGTATGCATAAAAATCCGAATACTTTTCAAAGCTTGCATACTTCTCTTTATCTGTAATATCGTACTGCTTTATCCAATTGACAACCTCATCATCAATACGTCCGAGAAACACCTTGCCGTCCGTCCGGGTTCTGTCTTTACCGCCGTGCCCCGTGGGAGTTGCAAGCAAAATATATCTGCCGTCATTAACAAGCCCATCGGGAAGAACAAAGCTTTCGGGAACTGAAATTACCGAACGCTGACATTGAGGCACCTGAGGCTCTATACTTGAAATTTTTTTAAAAGTATCCCCGCCGTCATAAGATACACTTAACGGAATTTTTCCTCCACCCTTAGGACGACCGAAGCAAAACACCTTTCCGTCCGGCATCTGCACAAGCTGACACTCATCAATATTCTCACAGAATTCACCCTTATTTCTTCTCCAGGATAAGCCGTCATCGTCACTTATGAGAACAAGAGCTTTATTGAGAATATAACACGGAGCAAGTATTCTGCCGTTATATTTATCGTCCTTAAGCGTAATTCCGACACCGGGACCGACTCCGAGAAAAATTCCGTCTGAATCTTTCTTGTAATAAGGAGTAATATCAACAGGCTGTGAAAATGTTTTTCCGCCGTCACAGCTCTCAAGCTTATATATATAGGAAATCAGCGGTGCTCGCAACGGAGCAGCAGAGGTTTCCACACAAAGCAAATTTCCGTCTTTATCATAAACCTTTTGTTTCTTTACATACTTAATGCTCTTCTCATCGAATCTGTCTTTATTCTTGCTGACAAAAATATTTCCGACGTAAACATCTTCGCCAAACACACTTTCAGGAATAAGGGGCGGATATTCCGTCAAATACTGAGGCTCATCGCCGTAACAATAATACATATCACCCATAGTAGAGAACGCATATTCGGGGTTGTGTTTTTTCGGCACGTAAAAGCGTGTTTTCTTTCCGTCAGGAGCATAAACAAACCCATCATCCTGTAAAGTATATTCCTTGCCTTTAGTGCAAAATACGCCATCGAGCTTAGATTTTCCGGAATACAGTTTTAATGCAAATCCCTTGTCAGTCTTGACATAACCGCTTCCCTTTTCCAACAATCTCGCAGCATGCAGACCTTTTGATTCAGGATAAAAATCGACAAGCATAATTACTTTACCGTCATTGCTTTCCATAAGCAAAGGATCAATTGCAAAAGCTGACGTATATTCTTCCCCATCAAAGGGATATTTGCGCACAGGAGGCGAAAAAACCGTCTTCATATCAGAAAAAGAACGTCCGTTATCTGCACTGAGTCTGACAGCAATCTCTATGTAACCCCAATCCGCACCGCAAGATGCTTTATCCGCAGCCGCTATTACCGTTCCTTTATAATCACCGTTTTTCAATGACAGCACCGACGGAATTCTGCCGTCCTTCATATTAGCGAATTGCTTTTTATCCGAGTAAAAATTTTTAAAGCTGTCAAAATTTTCACCGACAAACAAAGGATTCTCTATCATAAACCTAAGCCCCTAACCTTTTTTTGTAATGATAACACAAAATTTTCAAATTAGCAACAACCTTTCTATTGCAAAATCATATTTAATATGATAAAATTAAACAGCTAAAGAAACGAGGTAATATAAATGGCTGAATCCGACAACAAAAAGAATATTTTTCAGTTTATAAAATTTGCATTGATATCATGCTCTGCCGGCTTGATTCAGATTGGCAGTTTCACTCTTATGAACGAATTTTTAATGCAAACGTCTTTTATGCAGAATCTTGTTTCATCTAATGAGACCTTTGCAAAAATAATGACAAATGAATACGGCCCGTTCTACCTTATTGCTCTGATCTTATCCGTTATCTGGAATTTTACGATTAACAGAAAATATACATTCAAGTCAGCCGCAAACATTCCCGTTGCAATGCTCAAGGTTTTCGGCTTTTACCTTATCTTCACTCCCGTATCAACAATTCTCGGCAATTATTTCACAAGCAAATTCGGCAACGTTGCAGCCATTGAATATATCGTACTTCTGTCAACAATGGCTTGTAATATGATAACCGAATACTTATTTTGCAAGTTCGTCGTTTATAAAAACCAGGAAAACACAGCTGCAAAATAATATTTTTTGCAAAGGAGAGAAAATAAATGTCAGATTTTTTTTCATCAAAAAAATTTGTCAGATTCACTGAAAACACCATCCATAAGCTTCTCGGAGGCTACGCAGATTCTTTGCAGGACGGTCCTAATTTTATAAGTGCAGCTGATTTTGACAGCAGATATTTCTATAAAGGAACTGAAAAATTTCAGAAGAGACCTGCAAAAAATGCAAAATGGCGTCTCGGCTATTCAATAGTAGACCTTACACCTTATGATTATTCAACAAAGGATTATTATCTCGGCGGTTATCTGACACCCGATAACGGCTTCAATAACAGAATCCAGAGCGTTATAGATAAAATGCAATGTCGAATCATCGCTATTGACGACAGTTCAAAAAACGGAACGTCATTTTTTGCAACAATAGATTGTATCGGCACGGGCAATACCGACATCAGACTTATCCGCAGAAGATTCGCAGATCTGATGAAATATAATCATCCCGATGCTAAGATTGCTTCCGTAAACGTGTTTTCAACACATGCTCATTCCTGCGTTGACACGCAAGGCCTGTGGACTGACACCATTTCAAAGGTAATGCGTAACAAGAAAAAGAACAAGAAGGGGAAGGGCACTTACATTCAGGGCGCAGACAGCGAATTTATGAATGCCCTTGCATCAAAAGTCGCAGCCGGTCTTTTGTCGGCATACGAAAATATGACCACCGGAACAATGACCGTTGCCCAAAAGAATATCGGAGATACTTACTTTACAAACAAAAACAGAAAATCAGCCTCAAGTCTTGTTACCAATCTCACAAGATTAATTTTTACGCCCGACGATAAAACCAAAACACCCACGATTATTGCAACAATGGGTGCACACCCCGATGTTGCCGGTCTTCCGACCTCAGACGGTCACGGAAGCGGCAGAGATCTTTGCGGTGAGTATATTTATTACATGGGAGAAACGATAAACAAAGCAGGATACAACCTTATGTTTTTCAACGGAGCAATCTGTGCGATATATATGTCCTGCGGTCCCAGCGATGACGGAGTTACGCTACCACACAGATACGATAAATCAATTCGCTTCGGCAGAGAGCTCGGCAGAATTGTTCTCTCAATGACAAAAACTTTGGAAGAAATCAAGTCCGACAGCGTCCTTTACAACGAGCAAGAAATCGAAACAGAAAAAAAGGAATCAGAAGCAAACGGAGCAAAATACACATTGTGGTGTGAAAATTGGACTGCGGTAAATGAAAAACAGGTAAAGCCCTTACTTAATATCCGCCTCAAGGAGGTTCATCTTGCAGTCACAAATCCTCTTATTAAAATTGTGGGCAAGCTGAATCTTGTGTCATATAAGGTCCTGCGAGAAAACGACAGTACCTACACAATAGTTACTGAGATCGGATATATGCAATTCGGAAAAGAGCTCAGTATTGTTCTTGTGCCCGGTGAGTTCTGTGCTGATCTATTAACCGGCGGAGCTTCACTCAAGGCGGACGGTGCATTCAACAAAGTGGACTTCCCCTATCCCGCTCTTACCGAAATTTTCAATGAGGATCTTATTGCATTCGGCCTTGCAAACGATGCAATCGGGTATATCGTGCCCGATAACGATTACGTTCTCGGTGAATTCGGCAATCATTATCATGAGTTAATCAGTATAGGCAAAAATACCGGTTCAACGATTGTAAAAGCTTTTATGGAAATGAAAAAGGAATTGGAGGGATAATTCTTGGATTTTTCAAAAATAGCTTCATCTGCATTGAAGTCTATCACTCAATTAGGCAGATATGACTATACACAACCCTTACCCGAAGGTGAATTTAATTATACAAAAGAAGCTAAATCTGAATTTTTCACGGCAGGCTTCGGAAAAGCTGTTATGCTTCCCGACGATATAAAAACAAAAAAATATTATATCGCAGGTTACGGTGAAAACAACCCCGCAAAGGGTGTTATCGATCCTCAATACGCCCATGCCTTATGGCTTGACGACAACAGTGGCAAGGGCGGACATCTTTTCGTCTCACTTGACATTGTAGGACTACTCAATAAGGATGTCAATGCACTGAAAAGTGCTCTCGGTGAATTCTCAGAGAAAACAAATTGCCGCTCAATCACCATTATGAGCACTCACAATCATGCAGGTATTGACACTATGGGAATCTGGGGCAAATTGCCGCATACAGGAAAGAACAGAAAGTTTATGACAATTCTCTTCAACGCAGTAATTACAGCGGCAAGCACGGCATACAGAGAACGCAAAGAAGGACGTCTGTATCACGGTGAAATCGAGGTTCCCGATATGCAAGAGGATATCAGAACTCCTGTTGTTTATTCAAAAACACTCACCAGATTAAGATTTGTCCCCAATGACGGCTCACGCGAAATTTATTTTCTTAATTTCGCCTCCCATTCCGAATCCTTGCAAGGCTGTAATTCTCTTGTCAGCGCAGACTTCCCCTGCTACTTAAGAGAAAAGATCAGAAATGAAACCGGAGCCGAAACCATATACGGTGTCGGTGCCATAGGCGGAATGATAAGCATGGAAATTGAAGATGAAGACAAGTTAAGACGCGAAAACAGACTGTTGGAATCAACCAGAAACATAGGATATAAGCTTGCAGACTATGCAATAAAGATAGAATCCGAAAAGCTGTTATCACCGCGCATCAGCTTCATTAAGCAGGAATTCTACGTACCTGTCGAAAATCCTGTTCTGACAATAGCTTGTCAACTGGGTCTTCTCAATGCAGATGCCTACTCTGTCCCCTATTCAGATCAAAAGGCGCTTAAAACCGAGCTCAATTACTATGAGATTGATGATCTTTCAATCCTGATGCTCCCCTGGGAGCTCTTCCCTGAGCTTGCTTACGCCGGATATCTTACAGAGGACGAATCAGCAGTGGGACTTTCTGCCGAAATTAATCCCGTTCCCTTGATTGAGATTGCAGACAATGAAAAGCTTTTGATATTCGGATTAGCAAACGATGAATTGGGATACGTTCTTCCACCCAATGACTTTATGCTTAACACAGATACACCTTATCTTGACAAGGCCATTGACAGATTCGGAAGAAGGCATTACGAAGAAACAAACTCTATGGGACCGGAAACCGCACAGATAATTGCAGATAATTTCAGTCTCATAATGAACAAGGTTAATACTGCTAAGTCAGTTTAATAAAATCAATTTTACAGGAGGAAATAAAAATGAACAAAGCAAAAAAATTGATCGCACTTGTGCTTACCGTTTTAATGGTATTGTTAACATTAAGCGTTCCCGCATCTGCAGCATCAAAGGTTGACCCCTCAGAAGGTATCAGCGCAAAAATCGAAGCAACACTCTATCAGATTCTCGACAAGCTTGTCAGCTGCCTCGGAAAAGTTCTCAATCTTTTCATTCCCGGTCTCAACTGGGGTGATAAATGGCAGAATTACGACAGCTACATAACGCCAGATGAATTCTATCCCGGTGAAGACAGCTTCGACACCGAAGTGGCAGAGGGCGCACAGTGGAGCGCAGGCTACGCTTATGCATCTCTCCTTGAAGGTCTTGACATATTCAACGGTACCTTCTATATGGCAGGCACTCTTGAAGTAATGGAAGGCAGAGTTCCCACCAAGATAGTTGACGATCAGGGAGTAAACGTTTATGCTCTTTCCGACGGCAACAGCGGAATTTACGTTCAGGCTGTTATCGACGGTTACGGCATTGCAAGAGGCGACGTACTTGCAATCAGATCAAAGCTTGCTGATTTTGCAAAAGAAAACAACATCATCAGCATCAACGTTTCAGCTCTTCATCAGCACTCAGGCATTGATATCCTCGGCATGGGCGCTCCCCTTGTACCCGCAATCCTCAAGAATCCCGCTCTCAGCCTTATCGGCGGCGACATTGAGGATTACGTAGGCGGCAAGTCCGTTGAATTTATGAACAACTTATATAACGTTGTTTCCGAAGCTGTTATTACTGCGGTTGAATCTATGGAAACAGGTTCTCTTTACTATGGCAGTGTTGATGCAAGCGAGCTTATGTACGATAAGCGTGAGCCCATCACATTCGACGGAGAGCTTCACAGATTCCGTTTTGATCCCGATGATGAGACAGCAAATGAAATCTGGCTTTGCGAAGCCGGTATTCATTGCGTAGGCTTTGGTGCAGGCGCCGATGTTATCTCAGCTGACTTCCCCTACTATTTCAAGAGCTA
>JAZOOE010000044.1:0-9790 GCA_045654865.1 Acutalibacteraceae bacterium
TTCTTGAGATCAAAGAGCTTCTTGAGAAAAAATAAGCCTTCGTATACGTGAGAACGCGTTATTCCGGCTTGATTTTCAGATTTTATTTTTATTGACATTACGATTTTGTCAGACAGAGTTTTTTTGCTGAAAAAGGGGAAAATTTATGAGTGAATTAAAAAAGCGCTACGGATTGTTCACAGCAATCTGTATGGTTGTCGGTATCGTTATCGGTTCCGGTGTGTTTTTTAAGGCACAGGATATCTTAGGTGTAACCGAGGGTAATCTGGTGCAGGGTATCCTTGCCTGGTTTGTCGGCGGTATGGTTATGCTTTTCTGTGTTCTTGCATTTTCTGTTATGGCGCAGAAATACGAAAAGGTTAACGGCGTTGTTGACTATGCCGAAATGACCATGGGCGGTAAATACGGATATTTTGTGGGATGGTTCCTTACGTTCCTTTATTATCCTACCATGACGTCGGTGCTTTCATGGCTTTGTGCAAGATATACTCTTACTTTTTTGTGCTCAGCAAATCCCGATTTTGCGCTTCATATAGCCGCAAGTGAGGGCGGAGCCGTATTCGGTCCCGAGTGTATGACTCTTGCTTGTGTATTTCTTGTTCTCAGCTTTGCTATAAACGCACTTTCTCCCAAGCTTGCCGGTAAGATTCAGGTTTCAACTACCGTTATAAAGCTTATTCCTCTGCTTCTTATGGCTGTTATCGGAACGATCTACGGTATTACTCATCCTGCACAGGCAACCGATACGAGTATTCTTATCAGCAATTTCTCAACTGAGGTAAAATCATGGGATCTTCTTTTCCCCGCAGTTGTTGCTACCGCATTTGCATACGAGGGATGGATCGTTGCAACCTCGATCAATGCAGAGCTTAAAAATGCAAAGAAAAATCTTCCCATCGCTCTTATTGTAGGTGCTCTTATAATTATCGCAGTTTACATTTTCTACTTTGTCGGTGTTGCAGGCGGTGCTCCTGTTGCAACGCTTATGAAGGACGGTGCAACCATCGCATTTGTTAACGTTTTCGGACCTGTTTTCGGAAATATTCTTAATCTGTTTGTTGCAATTTCCTGTATGGGTACGCTTAACGGGCTTATGCTCGGATGCTCAAGAGGCTTGTATTCAATAGCAGTAAGAGGCTACGGCCCCAAGCCCAACGTTTTCAATCAGGTTGACAAGGGTACCAATATGCCCGTTAACTCCTGTATTGTTGCCGCATTGCTTTCCGCAGGCTGGCTGTTCTATTTCTATTGCTCACAGCTTGCGCCCAAAAGCTGGTTCGGCCCCATTACCTTTGACTCCTCGGAGCTTCCCATTGTTACGACCTATGCGCTGTATATTCCTATCTTTATTGCATTTATGATAAAGTCAAAGGATACGCCTCCCGTAAAGCGCTTCTTCCTTCCCGCGCTTGCAATAATAGGCTCCGGCTTTATGGTGTTTGCTGCGGTTTATGCTCACGGAATCAAGCCTTATATGGTTGCAGCGGAAAAAGGCGAATTTAATTGTCCCGTTATTTTCTATCTTCTTGTTTTTGCCTTGATAATGTTCTGCGGAATTTTCTTTATGGATAAGAAAAAGAACCGCAAATAAAACTTAAAATTATAAAAAAACCGTATTCCTTACGTTGTCGGTTAAGGAATACGGTTTTTTGTTATTCAACGGTTATTGTCAGCGGAATTTCCATAAGCTTTCGCTGTGCTGCTGCTTCGCTTATTCCGGAGGTGTAGTCTATCTTTATAACGGGGGTATATTCGCCCTTGCCGAGAATGCCGAGAGTCATTTCCACTTTCCATTTGTAAACCTCCGGCTCACCGTCTGTTGCACCGAGAAGAAGACCGTTCAGCGTTTTTTTCTCAGCCGCATCCGTCAGTGCAGTAAAAACAATATTGTCATAAGCGATATCGGATATTGCAAAGCTGTTGATTACGGCATAGAAATCTCCTTGAGTTTTTTTTGCCGTGACGTAAAACGTAAGGGTGTAGTCTTCAACGGAATCGGAAGTCTTTTTCAGAGTGAACTGTGTGTTTTCAATTATCAGCTCAATTCTGTCTGCTATCAGATTTTCAAATTTTCCCGATACCGCTTCGGGGCTTTTGCGATTGCTTACTGCAAAAACGGAAAGGGATACCGCCGCAAGCAGTACACAGGAAATAATTGTAAGAAACAGCTTATGTTTTTTAGGGTTCATAAAGTGACCTCCCTTCAAGCATATAATAATAAAATCGAGAGGATAAGTCAATCGGGAAAAATTTCCGCAACAGCCTTTTTGAAATCCTCAAGAGTGAGAAACGTATTAAGCACCGACAGCATATTCTTTCCCGTAAGCCTTGCGGGAAGCCCCAGATGTAAAAGAAGCTCTCTGCGCTTTTGTGCACTGTCGGTTTTGCCCGTAAGTCCCGATTCAAATAAATCGGATACGGTAATAGGTTCGGATGCGGGAGCTGCTTCTTCATTTGAAAACAGCCCCGTATTTAATAAAGCTTGCTCTATAAGAGCGTTGTCGATTCCCTCAACTCCCAGCTTTCCCTCCTTTGAGGGCTCCGTCTTTCTTCTTTCCTTGCCGTAAATATCGGGAACGTACGCGTGAATGATGCTATCCTCGGGGACGATATTTTTTAAGAAATTTCTGATCTTAAAGCCTGCCGCATCGGAGTCAGTAAGAATTATTATGCCCTTTTCCAGAGCGATTTTTTTTATAAACGTCTGTTTTTCCTTTGAACGGAAAATGCCGAAGCCGTCAGTTGTGATTATCAGCGCGTCAATGACGGATGAAAGGCGGGCTTTATCGTATTTTCCCTCAACTATAACAGCCTTTGATGTTTTGAGCATAATTTTTATTCACTCCTGCAGGATGCAAGTTTTGATATTAATTCGGTAAGCAGTATGTTATCTGCTATTGCACTGCTTTTGCTTTTTTTGTCAGCCTCTGCGAGAATAGCAATAGCTCTTCTGAATGAGGATATGGTATTTTTTTTGACGAACGGTGCAATTTTGCCGAAGGTGTAGCGCGTTTCACGGTACTGATAGTCCTTATAAAAATCTTCGGCTGTCATTCCTGCGTTGAACGCGGTTTTCAGTCTGTAGGCGTTGACGTATGAATTTGCGAGTGCGCCGATAATTGCACCTGCCTGAACCTTTTGTCTTAAAAGCTCGTTGAGTATGCTGAATGCCTTATCCGTGTTGCCTGAAAAAATATTTGTGCTTATATCAAAAACGGAGGCTTCAACGCTTTTGGTCGCCGTCATATCTATCATAGCTTCCGTTATTGGCTTACCTTCAGAAAATGCACAGACCTTATTGAATTCGTTAAGCACCGTCTGCATATCATCACCCACGGAATTTATGAGATATAACGCCGTATCCGTGTCAATTGCAGTTCCTCTTTCCTTTGCTCTTGAAACAAGAAGCTTTGCAAGCTTTGCAGGGGAGCGGTGGTCAGTTTTGACAACACAACCCAGCTTTTCAAAAATTTTTATAACGGCATCCCATTTTGCATTTTTCCCCGTGGGGATAAAATCCGAGGAAAAATAGAATATCATTACCGTAGTTTCAGGGATTGCCTTGAGTTTATCTTCAAATTCCGTAAGCTCCTTTGAGCCAAGCTTATCCAGAGAATAATTTTTCACAAAAAGGCAGGTTTTTTCGGACATTACGGGGAGATTTTCCGCATCTGCAAATATTTCGTGAAGTCCTGAGGCATTGTCCTCGTATTTGTGGAAATTAAAGAACATCATAGCCTCGTCCACAACTTTTTTTGTCAGCAGATTGCTGTAGTGCTCTTTGAGAAAATCATCACTTCCGCAAAAAAGAAAAATATTATATTCAATTTCGCTTTTCAGCATTTTTGCAAAAATATCTTCATCTGTTAACGGCATAAGAATCTCCTTTCAGTATTATTTCCGTGTCGCCGTTCCTCGTGCTGACTGTAAGGTCTGTCCCGCGGTAGGGCGAATCGGTCATTATAATTATTTCCTTGTAATTGTCGGTATCTGCATTTTGCGGAACGGCGCTTCTGCATATAAGCACGTCGGCTTGTGTGAAGATCGCATCTGCATGGGCAAAATCAGAATACGGAAGCGAGCATATTACCGCTTTTGTATTGCCGCAGACAATTGCGGCGGCGCAGAAATCCTCTGATGATCGGCAATAAACGTAAGTGTCCCCGAAGTTAAATTCGCTGACGGTCGTTTCATTTTCGCTATAAGCGGATATTACGTTACGGGGAAATATCTTTTTAAGATAATATTCCGTATTGAAATTTTCGGTCTTTTGGCTTCTGGGAATAATGATCGCATCCGCTTCAAATGAGCCTGATGCATTAAGGTATGAGGTTATTTTGCTTACGGTTGAATAATCTCCGCCCGTACCGTAAATGAAAGTCTCCTTGCCCGATTCACAGACAACGGCAACAGTCGTAGCGTTATTGCCTTCGGGAATGTAAAGTTTTGTCTCGTTTTTGTGTACAACGGAGTGTATTGATGCGGCTGACAGCAATACTGCGACACCGGCTAAAATGCAGATAAGCAGATTCTTTTTGTTTTTCGTGAGAGCATATACAGTAAAAATTATAAGCACGGATGCTATGTACCAGGGAATTATAATTTCCTCGTGTACGCTGACGATTGCTTCCTCAAAGCGGCTGAAATATCCCGTGAGCGCCGTTATTGCCGATGACGGCAGCTCTGCCAGTGAGAACATTACGTATGACAGCATATTACCCGCCGGGAACAATCCGGCAAGGAGGGATAAAAGCATAACGGCCTCTGCAAGAGGTGTGATAATAATGCCCGTAACCGGTGACAGCAGAGAAACGTATCCGAAGAAAACAGCCGTTATCGGGAGTGTGGTAAGTATGACCGCAAGGGAAATCAAAAGTCCGTCCGCAAGCTTTTTTGTCAATGCACAGGGAGACGGAAGCCGTTTTCGGGGTTTTACTGACAGCTGAGGAATTATAAACTCGGAAAACCATATTATAGCAAAGGTTGCGCTGAAGGACAGCAGAAATGAAACGTTACCCGCAAGGAACGGATTTGCGCATAAAAGCACACTTCCCGCAATTCCCAGTGAATTGAGTCCGTCTGCCTGACGTCTGAAAAGCTTTGCAGAAAATACGGTTATCAGCATAATTCCCGAGCGGAGCACCGACGGCGTAAAGCCGGTGAAGATGCAAAAGAATATTACAAACACAATGGCGGCAATATTCGGAATTACGGCAGATCTTGCTCTTTGTCTGAATATTATAAAAAATATTCCCGTCCAGATGGAAAGATGCATGCCCGAAACTGCAAAAATATGAGAAACACCGCTGATTTTGAGAGAAAGTGCAATTTCCTCGGACAGGTAATCCTTGTTGCCCGTAATAAGCGCCGTGGCAACGGCAGCGTTGTCATATTCCATATTGTCGAAGAATTTTTGAGTTATTATACGCTTGAGTTTGTTGATCTTTGAAACAATATCGGATTTCTCCGCCTCTGCGGTAACAGAGGGTGCCTCTCGTGTGAATGCCGTGAGATAGCTGCGTTCGGAAAGAGAGTGATATTTGAAAATTCCCTCGTACTCCTCTGAAAAGATCTCACTTGCCGTAAACTCAACTCTGTCGCCCTCTTCACCCTGCGATTGGTCGGAGGTGTACAGCTGTAAATACCCCTTGAACGCTGTTCCGTTGACTGTGTAGTCCTTCAGAACGTATGCGTAAGAGCTTTCGGTTTCGGGGTTGATTTCGTAAATCGTTCCCGTAACACGGGCACCCTTTAGCGAAAGTCCTGCGTACGCGGCGGGATAGGTGAGTCCGGATAAAAATATCAGCGCACTTACCGTAATTGCCGCTGTGACAATAAGAAAATGTGTTGCATAAGCTGATGCTCTGAGGCAGAGTATCAGGCATACGGCGGCGCACGCAATCAAGGGCAGGATGATATAACCGCTGTCTGTAAGCATCATAAAAACGATAGCCGTAAGGCTTACAAAACAGAACAGCACAAAGGGACGCTTAATGCTTTTTGTCAATTATATCACCCTTTTTGTTTTATTTGAGAAGATTGATTACCTTGAGTATCGCATCTGACGGATTTCCCGTGAAGCTTACCTTGTAGTAGGGAACCCCCGTGTTGGAGGTGGAAATGTTGCCGTTATAGCCTACTGCAAGCCTTGAAAGGAAATCGGTTGATAAGCTTTTTGTGTAGAACAGAAGAGCGTTTTTCTCCTGCTTGATCTTCGTAAAGCCCGAGGCGGCTGCCTGAATCCTTATAAGGGGAACTCTCAGCAGACCGAGCACGCACTTGGGCGGCTCTCCGTATCTGTCGATAAGCTCGTCAAGAATATCGGAATAGTCCTCCTCGGTTGCGATATTTGAGATTTTTTTATAAATGCTGAGTCTCTGATTATAATTTGAAATATAGGTGTCGGGAATATATGCGTCCATTGATATTTCAATTTTGCATACGGGAGGCGGCGGCTTTATCTCACCCGAGCTTGTTAATTTCGTTACTGCATCGTTCAACAGCTTCATATACATATCATAGCCTACCGCTTCAAGGTGTCCGTGCTGCTGTGCGCCCAGAAGATTGCCCGCTCCTCGTATCTCCATATCGCGCATGGCGATCTTGAAGCCGGAGCCGAACTGTGTGAACTCTCTTATTGCAGACAGTCTTCTTTCTGCGATTTCGGACAGCTGAGAATTTTTGCGGAAGGTACAATAGGTGCTTGCACGTCTTGTGGAGCGTCCTACTCGACCTCTCAGCTGATGAAGCTGGGAAAGTCCGAATCTGTCAGCATCCTCAATTATCATAGTGTTGGCGTTAGGTACGTCAACACCCGTTTCGATGATGGTTGTGCAGACGAGAATATCAACGTCTCCCTCAGTCAGGCGCTTCCATATATCTGAAAGCTCCTTTTCTGTCATCTTGCCGTGGGCGGTTTCGATTATCGCATCGGGGAAAAGCTCTCTCAGCTCCGTTGCCTTGTCCTCAATAGTGCTTACCTTGTTATGAAGATAGTATACCTGACCGCCTCTTCTGAGCTCCTTTGCTATTGCCTGGGAGATAACACCCATATCATGCTCCATAACGTAGGTCTGGACGGGATGTCTGTCCATCGGTGCTTCTTCAATAACGGAGAGATCGCGTATTCCCGAAAGAGCAAAATTAAGAGTACGGGGGATAGGTGTTGCCGAAAGCGTCAGAACGTCAACCGTCGGGAACATCTCTTTTATCTTTTCCTTTTGCATAACGCCGAAGCGTTGCTCCTCGTCAATTATAAGAAGTCCCAGATCCTTGAATTCAACGTCCTTTGATATAAGTCTGTGGGTGCCTGCTATAATATCCACAGAGCCTTTTTTGAGCCCCTCAAGTATTGCCTTCTGCTGCTTGGGCGTTCTGAATCTGCATAGCATTTCCGCTTCAATGGGGAAGCCCTCAAAGCGGTGAAGGATCGTTTTATAATGCTGCATTGCAAGAATTGTTGTGGGAACGAGAATTGCTGCCTGCTTTCCCTCGCAGATGCACTTGAATGCGGCTCTCAGGGCAACCTCTGTTTTTCCGAAGCCTACGTCACCGCAGAGAAGTCTGTCCATAGGACAGGACATCTCCATATCGCTTTTTATTTCTTCAATGCACTTTAACTGATCGTCCGTTTCGTCAAATTCAAATTTCTGCTCAAATTCGCTTTGCAGATCGACGTCTGAGGCAAATGCGTGTCCGACTGTTCCTTTTCTTTGCGCATAAATTTTTATAAGCTCGGCGGCTACGTCGGCAACAGCCTTTCGTACTCGGGATTTCGTTTTTTCCCAATCTGAGTTGTTAAGGGAGTTGAGCTTTACGGGTGAAGCGCCGTCATCGTCTCTCGGGCCTATATATTTCGAAAGAACGTCGAGATTTGTAATGGAAATCAGGAGCTGCTCGTTTTTTGCATACCTTATTCTGATATAGTCGTGCTTTTTGCCCTCGATTTTTACCTGCTCGATCCCGCTGAATATGCCGATGCCGTAATCTCTGTGTACTACGTAATCGCCTGTCTGTAATTCTTCAATAGAATTGAACGCATTTACGTTCTTCTTGTGTTTTTTGACCTGAGGTCTTGAGCTTCTCGCGTGCTTTCCGTAGCTGACAACAAGAAGCCTCTGTGCGGGATAATCAAGTCCGTTTGTAAGAGCGGACTGAACTATGTTTATCTTTCCTTTGATAAATTCCTTAGGCAGCTTCAGAAACAGAGCACAGTCAACGCCGGCTTTTTTCAGCTCCTTTTCAAGAGCCTCCGCGGATTTTCTCGTGCCTGCAAATGCAATAACCGTATATCCGTTTTTAAGCGGAGACTCCGTGTCCTCTATAAGAAGCTCGGCAGAGCCGTTCCATACGGAAATCTGACTGATATTATAATTGATGAGATCCTTTACGGGAGTATCAAAGCTTCCTCTTGCAAAGTTGTCGGCATACACGGTACGGCAGGCGGTGTAATAGTAAGTAAGCTCCTCGAAGCTTGAATAAAAATCATCAAGGCCCTTGCAAAGCTCACCCGAGGAAAAGAGATCTTTTATTTCCTCAGTGTGCAGCTTGTCCTGAGCATCAGCCGCTCCTTTGATATTGAACGTATCGCAGACAAAAAGCAGCTGGCCCTTGAAATATTCAAGAGGGGATACGAGTCTGTCAAAAACCGCGGGCAGATATTTGTCTGAACAGCCGGGTAAAATTCCGCAACAAAGAAGCTCCGAGTCCTTTATGAGTCGGGCTCTGAGTGCTTCTGTATTTTTTGATCTTGATGCCTTGGCTATGTCGTTCAGTCTTTTTGCAATTTCAGACGGATTGTCAAAAAGCACCTCCGAAACGGGAGAAAACGAAACACTTTTCGTTGTGTCCTCTCGTCTTTGGGACATAATGTCGAAAAAGGATATAGAATCTATTTCGTCACCCCAGAATTCTATTCTGACGGGCTTATCAAGGTTTGCGGGGAAAATATCAAGAATTCCGCCTCGGTGAGAAAACTGACCGGGCCCCTCGACCATATCAGCCGCCTGATAGCCGCATTTTACAAGCTTCTCCTTTATTTCAGAGACGGATATTTCCTGCGTGTCAGTGATTTTGAAGATTCTGTTCTTTAATTCCTCAGGAGGCATTATCTTCTGGAGCGCCGCTTCTGCGGACAGAACGAGAACGCATCTTTTTTCCGAAAGTATTTTTGTAAGTGCACCGATTCTTTTCTGCTCATATTCCTTTGAGCTTGTGGTGACGTTATAAAAATTGTAGTCTCTGGAGGGATAAAAAACGGCGTTTGTGCCTAATGCGCAAAGGTCGATGCTCATTTTTTCGGCAGAAGCATCGTCCGCAGTCAGAACCACTGCCTTCTCTTTCGTCTGTTCAAGCACCGTGTGAATAAGCAGAGCCTTCGGAGTCGGAGGAAGGCCGAGAACTCCCAGAGGGAACAGATTGTTCTGAACGTTATATGATATTTTTTCATACTCCTTTGAGGAGCTGAAGGTGTTAGAAAAACAAGACATATAAATTACCCGTTAAAACGGCTCATAGCGCCGTCCGTATCGCCGTCAAGTATGTATTCAAGGGAATCAACAGCCTTTTCCATTGTCTTTTTCAATGTCTCCATATCTTCCTTTGAGAAGCGGCCGAGTACGTAATCCTTGAGATCGTCGTCCTTATCCTTTCTGTCTCCCACTCCGATTTTGATTCGGGGGAAAACGTCCGAGCCTAACTGACTTATAATGCTTTTTATGCCGTTATGACCGCCCGCTGAGCCTTTTTTTCTTATTCTGAGAGTTCCCGTGGGCAGAGAAATATCATCATA
>JAZOOE010000045.1:0-19198 GCA_045654865.1 Acutalibacteraceae bacterium
CTCGATTCTGCTCCGTTTGGTTACTCTTAGATACGTAAAAAACCTCATTTGTTCACCGGACAAGTGAGGTTTTTTACAATAATATCCGTTATTGTCGGAACGGGTGATATATCTGCGATATTGATATACTCTTCGCGTATAACGAAACGGATACTATACCATATTTACAACGCAAATAGCTTATACGGCTTTGACGTATGATATATCGCTGCCGCGATATATCATTGAAAAAGATAAGCCTTTATGATATAATACCAACGAAACAAGTTGTTGGTTAAAACTGATGAATAGAACAAAAAAGAATTGATACCGACACGTATCAGCACACCAAAAAACTCTGTGTAAATATCCTGAGACAACTGATTGCTTCCTGCCGCATCACAAAGGAGAATACCAAATGATTATATTAAATTGGTTGCATCGGCAGAAGCCCAATCGAGATTAAAAACCTGCCGCAAATCGCTTATATTACAAAATCGAGGCATCTGTGTTCAGCTTCACAGCTATTGCTTTCAGAAAAAAGCCGAGGAGATTTTTATGAACGTCATACAAACAATTATATCTTATCTTGCCATTGCGGCTGCATTTCTTTCTTCAATTTTTTCATCCGGGGAAACGACTATGATACCATATTCAAATAATTACAGTATTCCTGATGATATTCCGACCTACAGTGTGCTTTCCACTGAAGAAAAAAACGATTGGAGCGCACAATGGATCTGGGATAAGGAAAATATCACAAAAAAAAACGTGTGGATGTGCTTCAGCAAAAGCCTTACTATCGATACCCCTCCCGAAAAGCTTATTGCAAGCATATCAGCCGACTCTAAATATTGGCTTTACATAAACGGTGAAAGCGTTGTTTTTGAGGGAAGCGTAAAGCGCGGTCCCGAAGAAAACAGCGGATATTATGACAGCATAGACATTGCCCCCTATCTCAGGAAGGGAGAAAACCGAATCTGTGCTCTCGTATGGTTCTGGGATAACAAAACAAGCTATTCATACAATTCAAGCGGTCAGGGCGGCTTTATCTTTGAAGCAACAAATGAAGAGCTGAGTATAATTTCCGACAGTAGCTGGAAGGTAAAAAGAAATGCCGCTTACGTTGACAGTCCGCTTTATCCTCCCAATTACAGACTTGCAGAATACAGCATTTATTTCGATGCGAGAAAATCAGAGGATTGGATAAACTCCGGCTATGATGATTCCTCCTGGGAATCGGCAACCGAATACGGTCTCGGCGGTGAGGGCGCTTACGGCAAGCTTTATCCGAGAGGAATTCCGTTTCTAAAGGATTACGGACTCAGCGATTATGAAAATTCCGCAGATTATGAAATGTATACCGTAAGCAGTCTTTTCGGCGAAAAAATCACTGTAGATCTTCCCTACAATGCTCAGCTTACCCCTTATCTTAAAATAATAGCACCTGCAGGAAAAAAGATTCGCATTACGACGGAAAATACGTTGACAGGTGCAGTTTCAACAACCTACGTAACAAAAGAGGGCGAACAGGAGTTTGAGGCTTTGGGCTGGTTCAACGGAGAGCATATTACGTACAAAATTCCCAAGGGCGTCACTGTTGTATCCCTCAGATACAGAGAAACGGGATATGACACCGAATTTTCAGGTGACTTTAAAAGCGACGATGAATTTATGAATTCGCTGTGGCAAAAATCCCTGAGAACTCTTTACGTCACAATGCGTGATAACTTTATGGATTGTCCCGACAGAGAAAGAGCACAGTGGTGGGGCGACGTTACAAGCGAAATGATAATGACGATGTACGCTCTGGACAGCAATTCATATCTCCTTTATCAGAAGGGTGTTGAGGCTATGCTGTCTCACGTTAACGATACGAAGGTGCTTCAGACGGTGGTGCCCATAAACGGGGACTATTTTGAGCTACCCGTACAACAGCTTGCGGGCATTGTCGGCTTCCTTACTTATTATGAATATACTGCCGACAAGGATTTTATTGCAAAGATATATGATGCCTCTCTTGATTACCTGAAGCTCTGGGAGCTTGGTGAAAACAATCTCGTGCTCCATCGTGCGGGCTCATGGGATTGGTCTGACTGGGGTAAAAAGGCTGATACGACAACAATAGAAAACGCCTGGGTTTATTATGCTCTTTGCGCCGTTGAGGAAATGGCGGTGATACTGGGCAAGGACGAGGATATTGAATTTATAACCTCAAGAAAATCGGCAATAAAAGAAGGCTTTAAGACTCTCTGGACAGATGACGGCTATAAAAGCCGTGACGTAAAAAAGCCCGACGACAGAGCCAACGCGCTTGCCGTATTGTCGGGACTTGCCGATAATGAGCAATATCCGACCATTGTCAACGTGCTGAAAACCACAAAAAACTCAAGTCCTTATATGGAATACTACGTTCTTGAGGCGCTTTGCAGTATGGGTGAATTTGAAGCCGCAAAAGACAGAATCAAGGACAGATATGCAGGTATGATGGAAATGGATTATTCCACCCTTTGGGAATTCTGGGACTCCTGGAGAGGCACCAAAAATCACGCATGGAGCGGCGGTCCGCTTGTTATAATGAGCAAGCATTTTGCGGGCATTGCCCCTCTTGCGGAAGGATATGAAACGGTGAAAATAGATCCTCAGTACGAGCTGTCAGAGCATCTTACGTGCACAGTACCCTCCGTTAAAGGACTTATTACTCTGAGCTACGAGAGAAAAAACGGGAATTATATTATCAGCATTACGTTACCCGATGATGTAAACGCCGTTGTGTATGCTCCTGAAAATGCCGCGGTATACATAAATTCTGAACTTTACTATGAAAACGGTGAATATACAACGGAAGTGCAAGACGTAACAGCGGAAATTATCATAAAGGCATAAGTCCATAGCATAAATCAAAAATCTGTCTTTCCGACAGCAAAACCGTTCAAGCGCTTGCCTGTCAAAAAAAATGAACAAGGTGCGATAAAATGCTTTATTTTATCCGCACCTTGTGTTATACTCTTTTCATTATTTATTAGGAGATGTTTAATTATGAGCGAAAGCCGTTCAATGCAATATGCTGAAATTCTTTCAAAGCTTATTAAAGCAGAAACTGTTTCATCAAGAGAAAATAAGGATATTACAAAATTTTTAGAATTCCATAAAATACTCAGAGAAACCTTCCCTACCCTTTTTGCTGTTACGGAATGCGAGGAGTTCAACGGAAGTCTTCTGCTAAAATGGAAGGGCAAGAAGCCTGAATTAAAGCCCGTTATGCTTATGAATCACCACGACGTGGTTGAAGCCGGCGGAGAATGGACGCATGCCCCCTTCTCCGGTGATATTGCCGACGGCAAGGTATGGGGAAGAGGCACCCTTGACACCAAGGGCGGTCTTGCTATGATGCTTCAGGCCGCCGAGGAGCTGGCAAAAGAGGGCTTTACGCCTGAAAGAGACACCTATTTTGTATCAGCCTGCACAGAAGAGGTAGGCGGCGAGGGCGGCGATGCCATTTCCCGTGAGCTGAAAAAGAGAAATATAAAATTCCACATGGTGCTTGACGAGGGCGGTATGATCATGCGTGAGCCCATAGCAGGAGCAAACGGTACCTTTGCTATGATCGGAGTGGGCGAAAAGGGCTACGTTGATCTTAGATTCATCGCTAAGTCAAACGGCGGTCACGCATCTGCCCCCGGAAAAAACACTCCTCTCGTACGACTCGGCAAGTTTATGGCTGAAGCAGAAAAGGCTGCCTGCTTTGACGTTTATATGTCAGACACGGTAAAAGAAATGCTTTCACGCTTTGCACCTACTATGAGCGGTGTAATGAAAACTGCATGCAGTAACGTTGACACCTTTAAGCCTATACTCAAAAAGGTAATGCCGATGATCTCTCCTGCCGGAGCGGCTCTTCTCAGAACAACCCTCGCATTCACAATGAGCAAGGGCTCAGACGGCACAAACGTTATTCCTCAGCAGGCGTGGGTTGTGGGAAATATGAGATTCTCCCATCATCAGGGAAAAAGAGCAAGCATTGCGGCAATCACCGCACTTGCAAAGAAATATGATATTGAAACGGTGGTTACCGATGACGGCATTGAATCGGGAATCACGGACTTCAAGGGTGAAGCCTTCAAATTTATAGAAAAGGCAGTCAACAATATTTTCCCCGACTGTAAGCCGGCACCCTATATTATGAATGCGGCATCAGACAGCAGATATTTTAACAGAGTATGTGATAACTGTCTGCGCTTCGTTCCCTTTAAGATAAATAAGCAGCAGCTGGACAGCGTTCACGGTATTGATGAAAATGTTGATATTTCAACCCTTGCTCCTGCCGTTGATTTCTACAGATATATAATTAAAGAGGCCTGATTTCAGACTTTTCAACCTTAGGGTGCCGGTAGTAACCCTAACTGAAGGAGGTAATACGGATTTAAGCATTAATCCGTATTACCTCTGTTTTTTTTATTTGATCTTTACTGCCTCACAGGGCTTGTCCACGTAAAATTTATACATTGTATCATAGTCCATTCCTGCACACATCAGCATAGATTTTTCACTGCAATTATATACCGAGCTCCACAGAGTAATAACCATATGTTTGAGTGTTTTGTGACGGTAATGCAAGGTCACCTCGGAAAGAAGCTTCATAGCCTCCTCTTCGGAAACCACACCGCCCCTTGCCTTGAGAGTGGTTTCTATTTTCTCATAACGGTCATAGCCTCTGCCGTCGTGATTATCACCGCCGGGGGTAAGGAAATAGTTTGTAAGAATCAGATTCTCCTTGCCCTCCTCCTGACTTATTACAACCATTTTATTGTCCACGTATTCAATAATTGCACTGTTACCGAGAGCATCGGCAAGCTGATAGTGGTAATTTATTCCCAGAAGATCCTGCATATCATAGGAGGCAAAAAGCTCTATACCCTCTTGTACCGTAGCGCATTTGTCGAGAGCCGCGCGAATTGCAACGGTTGTGATAATCGGCTTTTTACCCGTGCTCTGCTTTGTTGCCTTCGTTTTTATTTCAAGCACGGCAATCGAAAAGCCCTTTTCGTTTATTCCGTCCATCGACGTATAGGGTGCGGCAAGGGCGCGGTTATGATTTTTTGCCTTTGCCATAGGAAAATATTTTGTGCCGCGCACGAAAAACGTTGTATCAACCACCGACATACTTCTGTAGCCGTTTTCGGGCGCAGTCCAGCATACAAGACAGGGAGCCGCCTTATAGTCAAAGTTTCTTCCCAATATGTATTCACCCTGAGGTGTTTTTGCGTTGTAGGTTGAGCAGGCAAAGCCATCCTTATTTTTATCGGGCACAAGGTGCGGAAGCTTTATCTCCTTTTGCAGAAAACGGACAGCATCAATAATACCTTTGGTACCCCGCCGGAGAATAGCCTCAAGCCCGTATGAGCACTTATAGTTCATAAGCCATACGTTATCATCAAGCTGCATAAGAGAGCTGAGTGTTTCTCTATGAGCCTTTTTATAATCGTTCATCATATCATCTTCCTCTGCTGAAATTTAATCTACTATAACACGAAAGGAAGCAATTATCAAGTACGACAATAAGGACTTGCAAAATCATAAGCCTTGTATTAAAATGATAAGGCATCGAAAAAGTGCAACTTTTTGGGACACCCTCCGTAAGGCAGGTGTCCCAATGATATACTTTCTGTTGAAAACGGATA
The DNA here is from genome assembly GCA_045654865.1 of Acutalibacteraceae bacterium. Classification (GTDB taxonomy): domain Bacteria; phylum Bacillota; class Clostridia; order Oscillospirales; family Acutalibacteraceae; genus RUG806. The sequence goes on from JAZOOE010000045.1 coordinate 5,661, forward strand.
TCATATTTTTTTTGATACATAAATTATCATAAGGCTTTTGCCGTATAGCATATCTTATCAAAGCTATATCATTTACCTTTCTTAAAGCAAATTTCATAGTCTGTGTTCCCACGGAGATTTTCACTTACAAGCCGACAAAACTTTAACATACAAAAAAGGACGTCTTATATGAACAACACTGACATTTCAAAAAAGCTGGCTCACGCTCCCGTGGGCAGATTAATGCTTTCTTTGGCAATTCCCTCAGTTATAGCACAAATAGTCAATCTTCTTTACAATATCGTAGACAGAATATATCTGGGACATCTTGAGGATATAGGCGGTACGGCAATTACCGGCGTGGGGCTTTGCTTCCCGATAGTATGTCTTATAAGCGCGTTTACAATGCTTATTGCGCAGGGCGGTGCGCCGAGAGCGGCAATATTTATGGGCAAGGGAGATTTTGCTTCCGCAAGAAGGATTCTCTCAAACTGCTTTACCGCAATAGTGCTTCTTTCCGTAGTGCTGACGCTTGTATTTTCCGTTTTCTCGGAAAAGCTTTTATGGATGTTCGGCGCCTCGGAGGATACAATAGGCTATGCCCTTGATTACGCAAGAATATACTCAGCGGGAACTGTTTTCGTAATGACGGCTCTCGGAATGAATCTTTTTATTTCAACTCAGGGCTTCACCCTTTTCAGTATGCTTACGGTGCTTCTCGGCGCAGGACTGAATATTGTTCTTGACCCGATATTCATATTCGTATTTGATATGGGAGTAAAGGGTGCGGCAATTGCAACGGTTATATCTCAGGCTGTTTCCGCCCTCTGGACACTTTTGTTTCTGACGGGAAAGAAAACCAAGCTAAAGCTGTCCGTCCGCGAAATGAAGCCCGACCTCAGACTGCTGCTCCCCTGCCTTGCATTAGGTCTTGCACCGTTTGTTATGCAAAGCACAGAGGCAGTTATCAACGTTGCCTTCAATTCCTCCTTACAGAAATACGGAGGAGATATTGCCGTCGGCACTATGACTGTTGCCGCAACCATTATGCAGATAATCTGGATGCCCGCACAAGGAATAGGAATGGGTGCGCAGCCGATAATCAGCTATAACTACGGAGCAAAAAATACCGATCGCTGTAAAAAGGCTTGTCTGACTATGCTTATTGCTTCAGGCGCTTATCTGCTTACCTTCTGGCTTATAGTACAGCTTTTCCCCTCTGCTCTCATTAAAATTTTCACAAGCGATGCGGCTATGCTTCAGAATTACAATCTTCTTCGGATATACGTGGGCGCAACCGGATTTTTCTTTATCCAGATGACGGTTCAGCAGGGACTTGTATCAATCGGAAAGGCAAAGGCTTCTCTGTTTATTGCGTGCTTAAGAAAGCTGATTCTTCTGGTGCCTCTTATCTACATATTGCCCGCCTTTTTTGAGGATAAGGTTTTCGCGGTGTTCCTTGCCGAGCCCGTTTCCGATACAATATCAATAATTACATCCGTATTTGTTTTTATTGCCGTATTTCTCGGCGAAATGAAGAAAATAGACAGAGAAAAATAATCGACGGGCAATTGACAAAAACAGGCTTTTTCTGTATAATATCCCATATAAATAAAGGAGGACAAATAAATGAGCGCTCTTTTAATCAAAATCATAGCAACACTTCTTGCATCATTGTTTGCATTATTCAATATTTCGGTAGATCTTCCCGGATTTACGGATGACAAAATTTCCGTAACGACTATAGAATATGTAAATTCAGAAGCAGGCTCTGCTGATGCAGTAATCAATATTCAGACAACAACAGACGGAGAATATAAGCTTTATTGGGCAGATGAAAGCTTCAACAAGCTTACCTTTACTCTCGGTGAAGCTGAAATCGAATACAGCGAATTTGCAACCGTCACAACATATTTCGGCGAAGGCAGCATTGATCTTCCCGACTATACCGCAATTCCCGACGGAGCTGCAAATATTCTTGTTACTCTTGACGGTGAGACTCTTGAAATTTTCGACATTCCCGCAGAAAAAAGAGCAGACAGGGGAGAATACATATATTCCTTCGGTTCAATAAGCGATCTCCACTTCAACAGATATGATCTCGGTGACGGCGCAGACGTTGCGGAAAAAACCTTTACAACAGCACTTTCCTTCTTTGACGCAGCAGACGTTACCCTCGTTGCTATGCCCGGTGATATTTCTGCAGACAGTGAAAAAGAAGCATTTATGGCCTTCAACTCAATTGCATCACAGTTTGACTTCCCCGTATACACAACCACGGGAAACCACGACGTAAGATCGAAATTCACAAAGGAGAACTGGCGTGAATATATGAACAGCGGCGCTTATGATGAGGTTCCTGCAGAAGGTATCATCAACGTTTCCGACAACGGTCTCGACTTTGTTTATGAGGAAGCAGTATCTGGAGATATTTTCATCTTCCTGCATCAGACCTCAAACAACTACGGTCTTCTTTTCAATGCACTTCTTGAAGATTCTCAGATAGATTGGCTTGAAGCCCGGCTTGAAGAGCACAAGGATAAAAGCGTATACCTCTTCTTCCACACCTTCTTGAATTCCGCAAAAGGCAATCCTCTGATGGGCACGGGAAATCTTCAGAATGACCTTGGCTGGAGCTATCCCCTCTTCTATACAATGGGGGCTACCGATGAAACAGCCATCAGAGCACTTCTCAGAGAATATGACAATGTGGTATTCTTTAACGGACATTCACATTGGGCATACCACATGCAGGCTCTCAATCCTAATCTCAACATATCCAAAAACGGCGAGGATGGCGCAACCTACGTTCACGTTTCATCTGTTTCCTCACCCAGAATCACAGGTGACTATCAGGTGCTCTGGGAGGGTACGGATCCCACAATGAGTGAAGGCTATCTCATCGAGGTTTACGATGACACAATGGTTCTCTACGGTGTTGATTTTGCAAACAACAGAATTTTAGCCTACGCTACCTACGAGTGCGAAAAATAAAAACTGAAGCAAAAACGGTTTTCTTTCGGGAAAGCCGTTTTTTTCATTGTATTAATCTGTATTTATGCTATACTGAAACAAAGGAGGTCAGATTATGAAAACTTTTTTTGATCCCGAAAAAAACCAATGGAATTTTTCGGCTCTTAATATTCTTCCCGGACACGACCTTTATTACGGTACTCCGTGGAATAAGCCAACCGCAGGCATCCCCATCGGTGACGGTGATACGGGCTCTCTTGTGTGGTTTGACAAGGACGGAATTCATATAAATATCGGCAAAAGCGATCTTTGGCAGGATGCCCCGAGAGGAGTGCGCCCCGGAGAGGATTGGTTCAATACAAACAACGAGGAGCAGCACACACTTAATAAGCACGGCGGAGAAATCCTTATAAATCTTGATGTGCCTCTTTTTGACTATATGTATCAGGAAAAATTCTGTCAAAGGCTGTCCCTTGCTGAAGCGGCAATTTATTCAGACAACAAAACTCCATTCGGAGAAATGAAGCTGAAGGCATTTGCTTCCTCGGCGGAAAGGGTATCTGTTCTGACAATGAAGCTTACCTGTGCCGAGCCTACCTCACCTGAGCTGATATTGCGAAGATGGGGCAGCCGTACTCTGTGGAGATGGTATTGGCAACAAAAATTTGCTCCTGAGACGGGGCTTGACGGAACCGATGCCTTCGCTGAAGACAACGAGCTTTTCATAACTCAGGACGTTACCACAACAAAATTCTGCATCGGCTTAAAAATTGTAAGCACCGCCGGAACGAAGCGATTTGAAAAAAGAAATTCACACGACAGCAGAATAACACTGAACAAGGAAAAATGTCATAACGTAACGATGTATTATGCTGTCAGAATTGCCGAAACAACAGAAAAAGCGAAAAAAGAATGCAAACGTGCACTCGATGCGGCAGAAAAAAAGGGAGAAGCCGCTCTTTTCTGCGAGCACAAAAAAGAGTGGGAAAAGTTCTGGAGAAAATCCTATCTTTCTATTTCTGACGATTATATAGAAAACCATATTTATCTGTTTCTCTACTATATGAACAGTGCATCAAGGGGCTCTCATCCTATGCACTTCATTCAGGGGCCATGGGGCTTCTATCACGATTTCGTGCCGTGGAATTATTATTTCCACTATAATATGCAGCATCTTTATGCTCCGCTCGACACACTGGGACACGGAGAGCTTGCTCAGAATTATTATGATATGAGGCTTCGGGGACTTGACACCGCAAGGCTTTACGCAAAAATGGTTAAGGGCAGAAAGGGCGCATTTTATAATGACGTTACAGACCGCTATTGCAGAGGAGCGGACTATGCCCTTGAAAATCATACTCCGGGCTCTCAGATAGCAATGCAGCTTTATAATCACTATAAATATACGGGAGACAAAGGCTTTCTTGAGAAATATGCTCTGCCCGTTATGAAGGCAACCGCGGAATATTACGTCGATATGCTCGTAAAAGAGGAGGACGGACTTTATCACACCCACGATACCTGCGGATATGAGGGCACGTTGCTTATGAAGGACACTCTTTCAGATCTTGTAATGATAAAAACCCTTCTGCCCGCATATCTGCCCTTTTCACAAGGAGAACTGAAGCAAAGCATCGAGGATATTCTGGCTAATCTTCCCGAATTCACTTATACAGAAATGTATATGAATGACGACTGGGACGGCGAACGCCTGCTGTACGGCTACAAAAAGGGAGCAATCCCCCTTGAAAACGGACTTGTTTACACCATAGGCAAAAACAAGGACGGCACATTGCAAAGACGTCACTGCGGAAGCAACAGAGAGCTTATCCCCGACGGCTACTGCGTATTTCCCTACGTTGAATTTTCCCCCTTATATCCGGCAGGTCTGCTGGGCTTAAAGGATAAGGGCACCAAGGCATTCAACGTAATGCTCAATCAGCTGGGACTTACGGAGGTGCCTCTTGACGGCGGTATGCATTGGCATACAATGGCGGTTTCCTTTGCAAGAATGGGCAAGGGCGAGCAAACGTACAAGGTAATAAGAGGTATGCTGGATCAGTTCCAGGCTTATCCAAACGGCTTCAACGCCGAGCAAGAGGAGCCCGCCTGCAAGCCCCCCTTTGAGGCACGTCAATGGTATACCACTCATAATATAAAAACAAACGAGGTATTTTTGCTTTCCCCCGAGGATTTTACACACTTTGATTTTGAAACAACCCCCGTTATCACAAAGGCGGTTACGGAATCCTTGCTGCAATCCCACGAGGGAATTCTGAGAATCTGTCCCGCGCTCCCCGATAAAGCAGAGGTCTGTTTTTCACTTTTTGCAGAGGGCGGCTTTAAGGTTAACGTACAATTCTCAGAAGCCTTGTTAATTGCAACAATAGAAAAAACAAGAGCAGAAATGCTTAGAGTTTCTCTTCCCGAAAGTCTTGACGCATCGGCTGTTTACTTCTACGTTAAAAATGAAGAGAAAAAATTCATACAAGCAGAGCCGAAAATGATCCGTTCGGGCAACGAAGACGTTTTTGATTTTTCCGACATACCGGTGGGCTCAACTCTTCTTATTTCCACCGAAAAAGTCGAAAATATCGAAACAGAAATTCAGACGCGCTCTACCGAAAATGCCCAAATGAAGCAGTGCGGGAAAGCACATCTCGGAACTCCGTCACTCATGCACGACTAAAAACATATAAGCACATTTTCCGATATCCGAGGTATACAACAAAGAGAGGTAACACAAATAGGTTACCTCTCTTTTATACCTATATGATATAATGCTTATTCTTCTATAACTACCTCTCTGTGACTTGCAGAGGAATCATAAATAGCCTGAAGAATCTTTGACGTGCCTACGGCGTACTTGATATCGTTACGGTTTCTTTCACCCTTTCTTACACATTCAACAAAATCAATAACCTCATCGTGATGCATTCCGTTGAGTCTGTAATCGGGCTTTTCCTCAATAAGCATACCGTCTCTTGCCGTATAATACGTATATTTTCCGCAATACTGAAGTCTTATACCACCTTTATCGCCCATAAAATCAATATAGGTTTCCGACACACCGATATTCTGTGCCCAGGCACCGTTGAAGCTGAGAGTTGCAGTATCTGTTCTTACTATACCCGTTACGGAATCGTCAACGTCGTAAATTCCGCTTTCAACGTTTTTCGTATCCTCTGCCCACATTGATGTATACGTATAATTTTTCATATCCTTACCCAGCTTACAGAAGGCTTCGCCGCTTGCGGTAACGGGCTTGGGATCACCAAGGCAATAAAGAATAAGGTCAATATAATGAACACCCCAGTCAATAAGCGCACCGCCGCCCGAGGATGCGGAATTTGTAAAATCACCGCCCAGTCCGGGAATTGATCGGTGTGCACGGAAGGATGCATAAACGTGGAAAACCTCACCGAGATCGCCTCTTGCAATCATATCCTTTATCTTATTTACGGAATTGGAATAACGGTTGCATACGCCGATGGAGAGAATACGTCCGGTCTCATAGGAAACCTTTTCCATTTCAAGTGCCTCTGAGAGAATTCTTGCGGCAGGCTTTTCACAGAGAACGTCCTTTCCGTGACGCATAAAATCAATGGAGATAACGGAATGATGATCATTGTGCGTACACACAGAAACGGCGTCAAGCTCAGGATCATCAAGTATTTCATGATAATCATAAACAGCCTTTCCGCAGCCGTACTTTTCAACCGCAGCATCCGCTCTTTCGGGAATTATGTCGCAAAAATATTTTATCTGAGCGTGCTCACTGTCCATATAAGCGGGAATATGTGCATTGTTTGCAATATTTCCGCAACCGATAACCGCAATATTGATTTTGTCTTTCATAATTTTACTCCTTATTTATAATAATTTCCGATACTTCGGATAATTTTTCAACTCTTTTAAGATAAAGCTCTTCATCCTCATCTCTTTCTCTGAAATACAAAAGAATTTTCATATTCCTCATTTTATCAGTCGGCGCATAAATTATCTTTACACGCTCTGCGCGGCAGGACTGCGCAATTCTTCCGAGGTGGGAAAAAGAGAAAGGAACACCGCAAAGGATAACCTTGTCGGCTGTGATGAAGGGCATCAGCGATATCCCCGATTTAGTTGTAACAAGCACGTCGGCCTCACCACACACAAATGCTTCAAGCGCGGAAGAAAGCTTCCCTGAATCAAAGGAGCCGTCAGCATACACGAAGCGATCTCCTCTTTTCTGCAAAAACAGGCAGAATTCTGCCGCCTCATTTCTGGAATTGAAGAAAACAACGCTTTTTGCAAATGCAAGCTTTTCAATTTCATTTGCAGTATAATAAAGCTTTGATGCGGCAGACGAGCACTCATATATTGCCATATCAGGCAAAGCGGCTTCGCCTGCAAACACCGCCTCATCATCACAGTATAAATCAAGATATTTCCTCGCCTCTCTGAATGAGGGTGAGAAGACGGCAACAATCTGACAGAAATGCTTTATCTCTGCTTTATATTCACGAACCCACAGATATTCCTGCCGATGTCCGTATTCACTCGGCAGAGCACATTCAGAAAAGGGAATAACAAGCCTTAAAAATTCATTTCGGGAAATATAGCTTCTGAAAGCCTCACTGCCCAATGCCCTGATGTCTGCAATTATATTGGAGCCGTCCGAAAATACGTCACGACCGCATCCGATCTCTTCTCCCACAGAGGTAAACGAGCTGTCTGCGGCAACAGATCCCGGCAAAAGCAAGACACTTTTCACATCATCAAAAAGAAGTCGGGAAAAATCAGGAACCGTACATTGAAGGAATACGTCATTCTTATTCTGATATGCGGCCAAAACAAGCCTTATGAGAGATTCATCGAACTGCATTATCTGATACCTGTTGACAAAAAAAGTTTTGTATATATAATTATTAATACCATTAAATTTTAATATCAATCAAATACCGTGTCAATCCCGAATATTTATTTTTTGAAAAATCAAAAAAAATACTTGCAATTAAAAATACACTATGCTATAATACTTTAGCGTTCTTGTGGGTGTGGGAGCTCCCCTCACCGCGATTAGTGTAACGCATATACTAAGGCGGGTGGTCCTCTGACTGTCATAAGACGGTGTATGAACATCTGAAAAAAATAATGGAGGTCTTTAAAATGGACGCAATCAAGCTTATGACAGAAGGCATGCTCAAGGAGCAGCCCCCCGTAATCGAAATCGGTGACACTGTTAACGTTTCGGTTAAGATTCGTGAAGGCGAAAAAGAAAGAATTCAGGCATTCGAGGGTACTGTAATCGCTCGCAGAGGCAGCGGTGTTGCAGAAACCTTTACAGTTCGCAGACTTTCCTACGGTGTAGGTGTTGAAAGAGTATTCCCCGTTCACTCCCCCAATGTAGCAAAGGTTACCCTTGTAAGAAAAGGTAAAGAACGCAGAGCTAAGCTTTATTACCTCAGAGGCAGAGTAGGTAAGGCAGCTAAGGTTAAGGAATTAATCAAGTAATCGAAGTGCTTTTGAGGAACATCTTTCAGGATGTTCCTCTTTTTTTTACAATTGATACAAAAAAACGGATACCGTGAGACCTCAACGGCTCGTTTTCTCAATTTAAGGACAAGGCTCCCATGAAAAATAAAACCTCAAAAACAAAAAATGCATATCATAAAGCGGCGGAATATATATATTCCGTCTTTTCCACTTTGTTGATATGTATGATGGTTATTTTTACGGCATTCACATTTTTTTTCAGATTGGTTGAAGTTTCGGGTGATTCTATGTATCCGACACTTGAATCAGGTGACAGGCTCATTATTTCCGGCTGGTCCTACACACCCGATTACGGTGACATAATAGCAATTTCAAAAAGTGACGGTGAAACGGATGCTATGATAAAGAGAGTCATAGCGCTTCCCGGAGACACCGTGCATATAGACTTCAACACTCATATAATAACAGTAAACGGCAAGGTGCATTATGAGGATTATGAGGTCTATGAGCCTATAAGCGAGCCCTATGATCTGACATATCCCGTCAAGGTCCCCGAAAATTCTGTTTTTGTTCTGGGGGATAACAGAAACAACTCCATCGACTCCCGCTCAAACAGCGTGGGCTTTATAAGCCTTGAGGAAATCAGCGGCAAGGCATTGATAAGACTCTTTCCCATCGGGAAAATAAATATATATTAACGGTGAAATTATGAAAAATAAAGATATACTCACAAGTGAAATTAAAAGCGAAAAGGAAAAAGCTCCCTTTGCATCAAGCCTTTACGAGGGCTTATCCGTAGTAATTTCCGCAGTTTTTATAATTGCTCTGGTGTTCACCTTCGGCTTCCGTCTTGTTGGTGTCAGCGGCAGCTCTATGATAAACACTCTTCAGGACGGAGACTGGCTTATCGTTACGCCCTATTACGATGATCCCCAATACGGTGACATTGTTATCTCAACTCACGCAATGGATATACACGGTCCCATTGTAAAAAGAGTAATTGCAACGGAGAATCAGGAGGTCAACATAACAGCTGACGGCATCGTTTACGTTGACGGTGTAATGCTTGATGAAAGCTCTTACGCAATTGACTCCCCCTTAAAGGGAGATCTGCAGTATCCGATAACCGTTCCCGAGGGACACGTTATGATCCTCGGAGATAATCGTCCCTGGTCCTCCGATTCAAGATACTCCTACGTAGGCTTTGCTCCCGTTGATTCACTTCTCGGTAAAGCACAGCTTCGACTTTCAGGTCAATGGGACATATATTTTAACTTTGACAAATAATGAGGTATTGTTATGCCCGATTCAACAAAACAAAACGTACAATGGTTTCCCGGGCACATGGCGAAAACACGTCGCCGTATAAAAGAGAGTCTTTCTCTTGTTGACGGTGTTGTTGAGCTTCGTGATGCCCGTATTCCCCTCTCAAGCACCAATCCGGAGCTTGGCGAAATTATAGAGAATAAGCCCAAAATAATACTTCTCAACAAATGCGACCTTGCTGATACCCGTACAACAAATGAATGGATAGCCTATTATAAGGCACAAAACATTCCCGCAATTGCAGTCGATTGTAAAAGCGGCAAGGGACTCAATCAGTTCAGACAAGCCATAAACGAGGTGCTTGCAGACAAAATCAGAAGCAATACGGAAAAGGGTATGGCGGGTAAAGCATTAAGACTTATGATCGTGGGCATTCCGAACACGGGAAAGTCATCCTTTATCAACAGAATGTCAAAGGGCGGCAAGGCTAAAGTCGAGGACAGAGCCGGAGTTACGAGACACAACCAATGGTACGTTATCGGAGACGGTCTTGAGCTTCTTGACACACCGGGTGTACTGTGGCCGAAATTCGAGGATCCCGACGTAGGCTATAAGCTTGCTTTTACAGGCGGAATCAAGGACGATATTCTTGACATCGAGGAGCTTTCCGTAAAGCTTCTTGAAATACTCAGAGACAACTATCCCGAAAAGCTTTCGGAGCGTTATAAGATCAGCGATTTTGAAGCACTCAGCGGCTATGAGATCTTAGAGGCAATCGGAAGAAAACGAGGAATGCTGATCTCAGGCGGTGAGGTAAATACGCTCAGGGCAGCAACTACTCTTTTTGACGAGCTCAGAGGCGGAAAGCTGGGAACAATAACCTTTGAAAGGCCACCGAAATTATGACATACGAATATGAAAATCAATTAAAGGCTCAAGGCTACAGCGTAGTTTGCGGAGTTGATGAAGCAGGCAGAGGCCCCCTCGCGGGACCGGTTTTTGCCGCCGCTGTCATTCTCCCCGATGATCTGGGGGATCTCGGAATAAATGATTCAAAAAAGCTTTCCGAAAAAAAGCGTGAGGCTCTTTTTGATGTAATAACCGAGAATGCCATTGCCTACTGTATCGCAAGTGCGGATGAAAGGGAAATTGATGAAATAAATATTCTTAACGCAACCTTTCTTGCAATGAAAAGAGCCATCGACGGACTTTCAATAAAACCCGATATTGCCCTCATTGACGGAAACAGAAAGCCCGGCTCCGGCATTGAAGAAATGACGCTTGTCAAGGGAGATGCAAAATCAATATCCATCGCCGCCGCTTCAATACTTGCTAAGGTAAGTCGTGACAGATATCTGCTTCAATTGGATGAAAAATATCCCGAATATCAATTCAGAAAGCACAAGGGCTATCCTACTGCCCTTCACTATGAAATGATAAAGGAACACGGTATCTCCCCCGTTCACAGACTTTCCTTTCTTAAAAATCTCAGCGAAAAATAATGGCATTACCGGAACACCTGAAAACAGGTCTCAGAGGCGAACAGCTTGCGGCGAGATATTTAAGGGAGAAGAAGTATAAAATTCTTGCGGCAAACTATTCAACCAAGCTCGGAGAAACCGATATTATTGCGTTGACGAAGGATGGGCAGACTCTATGCTTCGTGGAAGTTAAAACCCGAAAACCGGGACAAATGCTGAGTCCCGCTGAGGCTGTTGATGCAAACAAGGAGGCACGGCTCAGAACAAATGCCGCCGCTTACGTAAAACGGGAAAAATCCGACTCTCTAAATATCAGGTTTGACATAATCGAAGTGATCCTGCACGATCTCTTCACTGCCGACATAAACCATATAGAAAATGCATTTTAACCTACAGGATTACAATGCACCGAAAAAGAGGTAACACGGAGCGTTCCGTGTTACCTCTCATTTTTGTCTTTGCTGAAAACTATAAGGCTGCGGAGTGCCCTTATAGCTTCTGCTTGTTTTAATTTATTTTGTTTCAAATTCAAAAACAGTTTTATTTTCTTTCAATACGAGAACTGCAGAAAAAGTCTTTCCCGATTTACCGACAAAGCCGTCAAGCTTTTCTGTTTTTCCTGATTCAAGAAGTTTTTTTGCAGTCACGGGAGTAATTACCTTTTTGCACAAAACGCCCGGTATACGGAATTTACAGCCCTCTTTATAGCCCTCGCATCCGTAGCCGTATTTGCCTCTTGTTACCTTTCTCGCACAAACGGGACAGCTGCCGATCTCGTCTCCCGCAAAGCCGAAGAATTTATCGGATTCGGGAGAATTTTCAGGAGCGACGAAAATTCCTCTTATCTCGTCTGCCGCCTGTCTTACGCTGTCATCTATTGTTATTTCTCCTCTGTAAACCCTTTTGAGAGCCTGTCCCAATTCGCTGGTCTTATATTTATCCATAGAAATGCCCATAAAAGACAGCTGTTCAATAAGATATTCTCCGTCGGGAAGAATCTTATATACGTCCTTTTTGAGCTCGATATACTTGCTTTTTACGGCATTATCGATAATTCCCGTTCTTGTAGCCTCCGTACCAAGCTCAAGCCCTTCAAAAATGGCCCTGTAATCCTCGGCGTCGTCCTCATTCTCCGCTGCCGCTTTTTCCTCTCTGAAGGGATTTTTCAGATAGTTATTGAGCGTTTCAATGGTATAGTGCTTGGGTGGACTTGTTTCCTTTTCCTTGGGCTTGAAATCGATATTTACACGGCCACCCTTTCCAAGCTTCGGCAATATCTTATTATTTTTTCCTGCTTCATCATACTTTGTCCAGCCGGGCTCAAGGATCATAAGTCCTTTAAGATTATAGTCCTCACATTCACCTACGGACACCGTAATCTCCGTTTTCTGAACAACGCACTCCTCACTGCAGAACACAGCAACAAATCTGCGGAGCACTGCCGAATAAACTGTCTTTTCCTCCTCGGAAAGCTGATTCGGCTGAGGAAATTTATACGTCGGCGTAAGCGCAGAGTGAGACTCTATCTTACTGTCGTCAAATATAGTTTTTTTGTCCTTGAATTCAACGGGATAGCCCTTACCCTTTACTATATCGATGATCTTCCGTATCTTATCCTTTTCGGCTGTTGCAAGGTATTCGGAATTGGTTCGCGGATATGTAAGGAAGCCCTCCTCGTACAGCTTCTGCACTATACGAAGAGACGTATCCATCGGCATTTTATATTTTTTTCCGAGATAATTCTGAAGCTTGGAAAGAGAATAAAGCTTTCCCGGGTTAAGCTTATCCTTTTTTGTTTTTTTAGCAGTAACAACAGCCTCCTGAGCATTCAGCTTATCACACGCTCGCTGTGCAAGAGCCGCCTTTTCCTTTGGGAATTTATGCTTTGAAACGAGCTCAACCACCTCTCCGTTGGTTTCTGCCACACTGACAAGTGCAAAATATTTATCGGGCACAAAATTTCTTATAGCCATATCCCTGTCATAAATTGCCTTTACAACGGGTACAATTACCCTTCCCACCCTTAAGAGAACTCCTGTTCTCAAGGTAGCATATCTTGTAAGATTAACACCGTAAAGCCAGTCAATATATGTTCTTGCAAAACCTTCGTTTGCCAGCAGCTCATATTCACTTTCGCTTTTCATGTTTTTCAGTGCTTCCGCAACGGTTTCCGGAGTCTGATCGGGAAGCCATAATCTGAGCAGAGGCTTTTCTCCTTCAAGTGCATTCACCACACAAAGACGGACAATAATTTCGCCCTCTCTGTCAGCGTCCCCTGCATTAACGATGGCTTCAACATCACTTCTGTTACAAAGCTTTTTTATAATCTCAAACTGTCTTATAACACCGCTGTCAGGCTTT
>JAZOOE010000046.1:0-9446 GCA_045654865.1 Acutalibacteraceae bacterium
ATCAGAAGTATTGAAACAAAATTTCTTCCCGTTTGACGATAAATGTTCAGATTTTGCCCGAGTGCGCCTTTTTGCTTGTAAAAAGGATGCAATCGGGTGAAATGTGGGCATTTAGCGGAAATTGACAGCAGTAACCTTTTCGGTCATATCACAAACTAACTAACGGACTCCTGACAGCAGTTGGGCAAAGACAGCACCGCAAAATGGCAGAAAGCAGTCTATTTATTGGATTTGACACCGGAAGGCGTACGATGGTACGCCGAGGATGGCAAAGACAAAGCGAATCAAAGCTTTCAGCGGGGATTAAACGTAAAAAAATAAGGATAAGTGTGTGGTGGCACTTATCCTTAAATATTGCTTCGCGTTAAATAGGCTACTTTATGCCATTTTGCGCCCAGGATTCGATCTGGGTACCGGTCAGCGTTCCGTAGCCGGAGATTCCCATACCCGAAAGCTCCGCATAGGTGCTCATATTTATGGTATAGGTTACGCTCTCGATATAGCCGTCACTTCGGATAACGGCATCGATGACAGAGCCCGTGTACGTAATATCAACGCGGCTTATGGTGATGATCTTGAAGTCCATCCCCGAGGTATCGAGATAGCCGATCGCCCCCGAGTTATAGGCAGGCACCTCGCCCATGGAAACGGTTTCGGGCACGAGAGTTATCTTAACTCTCGTCTTGTCGCCCTCCTTTGAGATGGCAGCCGAGGCAACGCCCTCTACGGGGAGAGAGAAGTCGCCCTTCTGAGGCAGTAAAACAGGCACGTTTTCGCCCTCGCTGTCAGTGGCTCTGCCGCCCGAGAAGCTGAGAGTCTGCTGTCCCTCGCTGCCCACAAGCTTTACTATATTGCTTGCAAGAAGCTCTGTAAGAGCGCCGCCGGGATAAGCGTCGGTGACCTCAGCGGTAAAGGACTCTGTTTTGACGGCGGTAAAGGGTGCGCTGTAGGCTCTTGTTTTGTTAAGTGCAGCAGAATAAAGACTGATTATCTGTGCGGTGGTATATGAGCTGTAATCCGAGCCGCCCGACGCAGTGGTGTTTTCCTCCTGAGAGGGCACCTGAGTCGGGAGAGTGACCTCGGGAGCGCGTGTGGTATCGGCAACGGCGGTGGTATTTTCGGATACCGTGGGATCGTGCACGATGACGGCAGTGGTATTTTCCCCGACAACCGACGTAGTGTTATCAACGACGATGGAGGTGGTATTTTCGTGGTGCCGGGAGCTCAGATATTCATAAGGCTCCGAAGCCGACTGCATCTGCTCAAAAGACGAAAAGGTAAAGCAGGAGGACAGCATAACGGTTGCCGTAAGCACCGCGGCTGCCGCGTATATTTTACGTTTGCGCATAAAATTCTTCTTTCTGTATAATATATGTACGTAACAATTATAATATCGGCTCAGCTGCAAGTCAATATTTGAAAGTTACCGACCTTGAGAATTCATACAACTGTACTTGAATTTGTCGGATAAACTCCAAAAGAAAAAAAACAGTACAAAATGTGAAAGATATATTGATTTTCCGACAAGCGTCTATTAAAATATATGCAAGACTCACAAAAGTCTAATAAAATAAAGGACTGAAATTATGACCGAAAACAAATTTCGCGCCGATCAGGCGCAGAATATGATGATTAAGGCTGATGACCTTAATTGTTATGAATTTTTCCTCAAGGCAACCGAGATCTACGGCGACTATGATGCATACCAGCACATGGACGAGAGAGGAAAGAGAAGCACCTTCATTTCTCACGTAGAGGCACTTGCATGCTATTTCACAAAGGAGCTGGGACTCAAAAGAGGCGACGCATACACCATCTTCACTCCCACAAACGTGGAGAGCATCGTGGCATTCTATGCACTCAATAAAATCGGTGTTATCGTAAACTTCGTGCATCCTCTTCTTCCCGACGAGGTTCTCTTTGAAACGATCAGAGAATCAAAGTCAAAGGGTATTATGGTATTGGGACTTATCGGTCTCAAGCAGCACAACGTTGAGGCAGTAAACAAGACGGGACTTCCCATTCTTCTCTGCCGAGTTTCCGACTATGCATCTCCCGCAAAGAAGGCAGCCGCAGGCGCAGGCGAGGCTCTTCTTGAGAAGATTCTCAAGTATAAGGGCGCCGTTCTTTACAAGGACGTTATAAAGAAGTATGAGGGACAGACTGTTCCCACGGTTCAGAACAACGGTGACGACATCGCAGTTTACCTCAACGGCGGCGGCACAACGGGCAAGAGCAAGACCATCAAGCTCACCAGCAAGGCTATCAACGAAAACGTACATGCTCTTGGTTATATCGACCACATCATCGATCCCGGTGACGAGGGTGAGATCATCATTCTTCCCTTCTTCCACGCTTTCGGACTTGTTGTTGCAATGCACATGACAATGTGTAACGCCGCAAGAATCATTCCTCTTTTACAGTTCGACAGAAAGCTTGTTGTAAAGCTTTACGAGAAAAACAGAATCTCGGGCATCGTAGGTATTCCCGCAATGTTCAAGAAGCTGTATAACACTCCCGGCTTCGACGGTCCCCACCTCAAGCACACACGTCTTATGTTCGCAGGCGGCGACGACCTTTCACCCGCATTCTTAAAGGAATTCAACGAAATGCTTGACAAGAACGGCACAAAGGCTCGTCTTCGTCAGGGCTACGGTCTTACAGAGGTAGGCTCCGTTTGCTGTGCCAACACCAACTGGACAAACAAGGATAACTCCATCGGTATCCCCCTTGCAGGCGTTGTTATGGAGATATGGGACGATAACTGTGAGCCCGTACCCAACGGCACCGTAGGCGAGATCGTAATTTCAGGTCCCACCATTATGGCGGGCTATCTCACTCCCGACGGCGAGGAAAACGCAGGTCTTACCATCAAGGACGGCGTGAAGTGGGTTCGTTCAGGCGACCTTGGCTACAAGGACGACGACGGCTTCTTCTACTTCTCGGGACGTAAGAAGAGACTTATCATAATTTCAGGCTATAACGTATATCCCGTTGACATCGAGAACCTTATGGATACACTTCCCTTTGTCAAGGAATCCTGCGCCGTAAGAGGCACAGAGGGCGGCAAGCCCTTCGTCAAGCTCTACGTTTCACTTTCACAGAAGGGAGACGAGGAGGAATACAAGAGAATTATCACAGAGGCTTGCGAAAAGAATCTTTCCAAGTTCTCAGTTCCCAGAGTTATTGAATTTATGGAGGAGCTTCCTCATACTCCTCTTGAAAAGGTTGACTTTATGGCTTTACAGAAGCTTGCAGAGAATTAACCGACAAACTGACGTCAATCTGACCTGCTAAATTTAACACTTTGTTCATATCTTCCCGACAATTCCGTGATATAATTTAGCAAATTATTAATAATTATTAGGAGGCTTTTACCATGATAGGTTTAGGTACTTGGGTTACAACTGTAAATATGATGATCTATAAGGGAGACATCACTGTTGTTATCGCTGACAAAAACGGCGAATACGACATCGATTTCCAGCTCCCCGACAAGCTTAAGGACGTTAAGATCAGAACCTACGACATCGTTGAAAACGGCAACACTCTCAAGGGCAAGGGCGAGATCACAATGCTCCCCGGCAAGGAGCTTGAGGCTGAGGTTACCTTCAACGGCGATACCTTCGAGGGCGTTCTCAGAATTCCTTTTATGAAGAGAAACATCCCCCTCAAGAACGGCCACAAGATCTCTGACTGAAACTAAAAAAAACAAACAAATGAAGGGAAGATAAAAACAATGGCAACAGAACCTATTTGCAATATGATAGAGTCAGGCAATTATAACTGCTATGAATTCTATCTTGCAGCAACAGAAAAACACGGCGATTACAAACAGGCTCAGCATATGGACGAAATGGTTATGCGCTCAAAGTTCATCTGTGACACAGAGGCACTTGCATGCTATTTCCAGAAGGAATTAGGACTTAAAAGAGGCGACGTTTATTCAATATTCGTTCCCTCCGACATCGAAAGCTTCACAGCATTCTATGCTCTTAACAAGCTCGGTGTTATAGTTAACTTCCTCCATCCCCTGCTCCCCGATGAGGCTCTTATCGAAACCGTCAAGGAATCAGGCTCAAAGGGCATTATGGTGCTCGGACTCTTAGGTCTCAAGCAGCATAACGTTGATGCAGTAAACAGTCTCGGACTTCCCGTGCTTCTTTGCCGTTGTTCAGACTATGCTTCACCCGCTAAGAAGGCTGCTGCAGGCGCAGGCGAGGCTCTTCTTGAGAAGATTCTCGGCTATAAGAATGCAACTCTTTACAAGGACGTTGTAAAGAAGTACGAGGGCAGAACCGTCAAGGGCTGTGTAAACAACTGTGACGATATTGCCGTTTACCTTAACGGCGGCGGTACTACGGGCAAGAGCAAAACCATCAAGCTTACCAATAAGGCAATCAACGAAAACGTACATAAGCTCGGCTACATCGACCACATTGAAGATCCCGGTGAAGAAGCAGAAATTATTATCCTTCCCTTCTTCCACGCATTCGGTCTTGTTGTTGCAGGTCACATGGCACTTTGCAACGCAGGCAGAATCATTCCTCTTATGCAGTTTGATGCAAAGCTCGTTGTTAAGCTTTACAAGAACAACCGTATCTCCGGCATCGGCGGTATTCCCAATATGTTCAAGAAGCTTTACAACACCCCCGGCTTTGACGGCCCCCACCTCAAGAACACCCGTATGATGTTCGTCGGCGGTGACGACCTTTCTCCCGCATTCCTTGAGGCATTCAACAGTATGCTTGAAAGAAACGGAACAAGCGCACGTCTTCGTCAGGGCTACGGTCTTACGGAGGTTGGTTCAGTTTGCTGTGTTAACACCAACTGGGTTTACAAGGACGGCTCCATCGGTAAGCCCCTTGAGGGACTTCGTATGGAGATCTGGGACGACGACCACAAGAGAGTTCCCAACGGTGAGGTAGGCGAGATCGTAATCTCCGGCTCCACAATGATGGAGGGCTATCTTACAGAGGACGGTCCCAAGGATGCAGGTATCTATTACGATGAAGAGGGCACACCCTGGGTTCTTTCAGGTGACCTCGGCTATCAGGATGACGATGACTTCTTCTATTTCTACGGAAGAAAGAAGAGAATCATCATCATTTCGGGCTATAACGTATATCCCGTTGACATTGAAAACCTTATGGATACACTTCCCTTTATCAAGGAATCCTGTGCTGTAAGAGGCACAACACCTGACGGTAAGGTTCTTGTAAGACTTTACGCATCACTTAAAACAAAGGGTAACGAGGAAGAATACAAGAAGCAGATCACTGAGGCCTGCGCAAAGAACCTTAATCAGTTCTCAGTGCCCAGAGAGATCATCTTTATGGACGAGCTTCCCCACACTCCCCTTGAAAAGGTTGACTTTATGAAACTTGAAAAAATGTAAAAAGCATTTTTTCCGGATATATCAAAATGTGTGAGTTGGACAAAACAGCTCACGGCAAAAGGAGTTTATTATTATGGCAAAGTATTCATTTGAAGAAACAACAATCGGCGAGCTTCTTGACAATCCCAAGACTGCTGACTTCCTTTTTGAGCTTGTTCCCGAAGCAAAGGATCATCCTATGCTTGAGATCGGCAGACCTTTCACACTTGAGCAGGCTCTTCCCTTCATCGAGACAATTGCTGATTCAATGGGAATCACAAACGTTGCTGAAAGAGTTGAGGATTTCAAGCAGAAGCTTGCTGAGCTTGAATAATTGAATAAAGGCTGACAGAAAAGGCGTTGTGTTCATACGGACATAACGCCTGTTTTCTTTTGTGAGAATAAGTAATATCGTAAATCGAATAAGCTCGCAAAGCGAAGAATAACCTGACTTTGTCAGAACCTTGTTATTCATAACACTCTCGAAGCAATATAACTGTGCGAAGCACAATAACTTTATCAGCTTGTGAAAATTGCACAAGAAAGCCCGAAAAAAAGTCTTATTCTTTTTCGCCGCACCCCCCGATTTTTAAAGAAATAAATTTTTAATTATTGTATACTGATAAAAAGGGATGTAGAGTTACCCTTAAATTTATCAAAAAAAGAGGTATAGAAAAATGATCAGCAGCGGCAGCTTTATAAAGGTACCCAAGGAGCTTCTTGCATCCTCGCTTTATGAGGATAAGGAGCTCTTTCATTTATGCATTACACTTATTTCTCTTGAGCGCTTTCTTCCGGGAAAGATCGATAACGTGGAGCTTGAGGCGGGACAGCTTCTGACAACGGGGAGGTATCTCTGCGAAAGATGCTCTATCACGAGAGCACAGCTCAGACGCTATCTTGACTATCTCTCGGACTGCGGCTTCATTACCAAAAAGGGCATCGGCCACAAATATACGCTGATTACAATAAATCACGATGCAAGACTTCCGAAAACCATAAACGGCATAAAATGTTGATAAGTGTGTTGATAACGTGTTGATAAAATGTTGATAACTCCTCCATTTTTGGTGGTTTCAGGGGCATTTTTACCGTTTTTTCCCGAAATTCAACAAACCGCAAAGGAATGAGCAAAACAAAAAAACCAAGCTTCTTTTTTTCTTCTCCCTTGATACATAAGGCTTGCGGGAGTTTTCAACATTCACTTTCGGCAACGCTTCACGCAAAAGTGTGCACAAAAAAACGCGTCCCCTTATATAGATAGTATAAGGGAATACAGAAAGTAATATATAAGGGAGAATAGATTATTAAACATTCCTTCCATCCCTATAAATAAATATAATAATTAATACTTTAAGGGGATCGCACAAAAAAGGCAGACTCCGTCTCCCCTTTAAGCTTATTACCCTATTCCATTTTTTATTCTGCGGATGTATAATAAAAGAAAAATGCAAGGAGGCAGGACTTATGTGCACGGTCAGAATCGGAACGGAAATCTATAATTGTCCCGAGGGAACACTTCTCAGTGAGCTCCTCACAAGCCTTGGCACAGTGCATTTTCATCCCTGCGGCGGACGGGGCATCTGCAAAAAATGCACCGTAACGGTTAACGGACAGCCGCAGCTGTCTTGCCGATATATTATAAATGAAGATATAACCGTAGAGACTTCTCCCCAAGAAAATATAGTATCGGAGCACGGTGAGGAAATTAAAGAGTGTGAAGGTGAGAACAGCTGTCTTGTGCTGGATCTTGGCACCACCACTCTGACGCTTGCACTTGTTGAAGAAAAAACGGGCTCGGTAAAAGGGCTGTTAACCCGACCGAACCGACAAGGAGCTCTGGGAGCGGACGTACTCTCAAGAACGGCGGCTTCCAAAAAGCACGGAGCCGGACTTTTGCAGAGCATTCTTGTAAAACAGCTGAACGAAATGACCGAAAAGCTCGGAATCACAGCCCCGATAAAGCTTTATGCGGCGGGCAATACAATAATGCTTCACACGCTGTTCGGAGAGGATTGCAGTACCCTTGGCACAGCACCCTATACACCCGTATTTCTTGAAGCGAGAATCTGTGACGGTGCCGACGTCGGGCTTTCCCATATAAGCAAGGTTTACTCACTCCCCTGCATATCTGCCTTTGCGGGTGCCGACGTTACGGCGGGACTTAATGCACTTCCCCCTCCCGAAAAGGGGAAATACTCCATTCTTGCGGATCTCGGCACAAATGCGGAAATCGCACTTTTCAGCACTGAAGAGATCATCGTCACCTCGGCGGCTGCAGGCCCCTGCTTCGAGGGAGTGGGAATAGAATGCGGAATGAGCGCCTCAAGGGGCGCAATATACAGCTACGAAAGCGCATCAAGGCTTCAATGCGTGGAGGGCGCACCTCCCGAGGGAATCTGCTCAACGGGGCTCATTGACGTTATCGCCGTGCTCGTGAGAAATTCAATAATCGACTCAGATGGCTTTATGGAATGTCCCCGATTCAGAATATCCGATAAGGTGTATATAACAAGAGAGGACGTAAGACAATTTCAGAATGCCAAATCCGCCGTTATTTCGGGCATAATGACACTTATAAGAAATTCGGGCTTATCCTATGACGATATAGACAAGCTTTATATTTCGGGCGGTTTTGCCGCAAAAATGAATACAGATAACGCCGTAACGGCGGGCATCATCCCGAAAGAGCTGAAAAACCGCTGTGTGCCTCTTAAAAATACCTGTCTTTCCGGCACCATCAGATTTATCAGAGAGAAAAGCGATCTGAGCGCGCTTGTGAGCCGTGCCCGATATTCAGATCTCTCGGAGGACAAGACCTTCTCAGAGCTGTTCATTAAAAATATGTCCTTCCCTCGGGAAGAAAACAGCTGATTTTATTCAACAATTGTTAACTTTTTACAAAATTATTGATTTAGCAATCTTTATAGTGTATACTTTATCATAAATAAATAAAAGGAGAATGTTTATGTCCAAAGAAGCGACTGCTGTAAAAGGCGGCAAAATCAAAGAAATGCTTTCATGGGGAAAGAACATAAACCCCTCTGTTCCTCTTGAACAGCAGAGAAACGTAACTCTTATTGAGTACATAAGTATCTGTCTTGCCCGAATCGGCTCAATACTTGTGAGCACACTTTCGGGACTTGCAAGCACCTTTGCATACGAAGTGTACTACGGTTCAATAAACGTGGGCAGTGATGAAATTGCAGATATAAACGCGATTCAGACCACCATCACCACGGTGCTGGCATATGCTGTCGGTCTTATCGTTGCAATTGTCGCCCACAAATGGAAATCAAAATGGGGCAGATACCGTCAGTGGTATATCATCTGCCTTATTCCCGTGTTCACGCTCACCGTTCTCAACTACGTTGTGCCCACGGACTTTGACAAGCAGGGTATGATATTATTCAAATACATCCTTGCAATTCTTTCCACCGTCGTCAATGCCTTCAACGGTCTCGGAGCTAACATTCCTCAGGTTATCTCCCCCAACTTCAAGGAGAAGAAGCTTGTTACCACCGCCTGGCAGTTTGCATACTATCTCGGCTACGGCGGAGCATACCTTTACACCTTTATCTTCGGCGAATTCAGCGACAACAAGAGAGCTATGTATATGTCACTTGCTGTTGTTGCCGCCACCATTACCGCTGTCGGCAATGTAATGAGCGCAGTTTTCTGCCGCGAAAGAATCGAGCTTCCCAAAAAGGAAAAGGTCAAGCTGACGGGTGCGCTGTTTTCGCTCTTCAAATACAGAAACTACAGAGCATATTATTATATGCAGTGGGTAAACGTGCTTGCGATGCTCGGTAAGATGTCCACCTTCCTTGCGGCAATCACCGTCGGCTCATCAAAAAATCTTCTGCTCACCCTGCCCACCGCTATCGGCACAGTGGTCGGCATAGCAATATGTACCAAAATCTCAAAGAAATTTGAGCCCACAAAGATTCTTAAGTTCGTAGGTATGTACTCAATCGTTGTTGCCGCAATAATCTTCTTCATCGTATTCTCCTCAAGAGAATTCGGCATCCTCTTCTACGTATTCTACTTCCTTTTCGGCATAGGTGTT
>JAZOOE010000047.1:0-15155 GCA_045654865.1 Acutalibacteraceae bacterium
GTTATCAACATTATACAAATAGTATAATTTCATTGTCAGCGTTTTTTATAGCATATATGTAAAAATGTTTCGTAACTCCGAAAAATATGACGAAAGCTGACGAGTGTCGGATATTTCTTTTTCTCACGGACATAATGTGCAGATCTTATGCGAGCCACACTATATATTGACTCTCCCGTTTTTTCTCGTCGATTTTTTTATTGTATTCCCTTTTGCTTTTGTTTATTATCAGAAATTTTTGTATGTTTTGCCTATTGACGGAATTTTTGAATTTTTCCCGCCGTGCGGCATGGAAATTTTTGCTTTTATTATAAGTTCATGTCGTCAGTAACAGCGGCGCTTTTCTTTTTTACGGCTTCTGAAAAGCCCCTTTTTGACTTCCCTCTTGCGCCCTCGTTTTTGATGAAGGCTGATGATCATTTTTCCTCTGAAGCTTTCGTTTACACTTCCCTTTTCCGTCTGTTTTTTTGTCGGGCTTTTATCTCTTTTTTCGCCGTGTAATTTACTTCCTTTTTTATTTTAACGAGGACTTTTTTGTTTGTGAAAAATCACTGCCGGTGAAAAAATATTTCCGCTTTTGTGTAAAATATGTTTTTATGTAAATACTTTATTATATAAGAAGATCGTTGGAGGCAGACGTATGCTAAAGGGAGTTAACAGACAAGTGGTTGAGGTTACGGAAACGGACAGTGCTTATTTTGAAAAGGTTTTGTTTTTTGTAAAGCCTGAGTGCTCATACGTAAGTGAGAAGAAGCTAAAGGGCAAGGCAGATGAGATGATAGCTGCGGCAGCTAAACCGCCGCGTGAATCAAGGAAGGATTTTATAAAGGCGGGTAAGGCACAGTGGCTGAAGCTGATTGCGGCTGCCGCCGCGGGGGCTGCTGCCGCGGGCATTGCCGCCGTCATTTTGTAAATCTGGAATGTTGAATAAATATGCAATAAAAGGGGAGTGTTACACAGGGGTGTTAAGATCTCGTGACGGAAGCTTTTATTTGCCTACGCAGAATTTTGAGAAGACCTCGTTTACTATTTCCTCGCTTGCTTTTTTGCCCGTAAGGGTGAGAAGCTGCTCTATTGCGCAGTCGATGCTTACGTTTGCCGCATCAACTGTAAGTCCTGCGTTAAGAGCGTCAATAGCCTCTGCTATACATTCCGATGCTCTTCTTGCACAATCGTATTGTCTGTCGGCGGCAAGCATTTCCTGAGTGAAATCAAGTCCCTCAGTGCCGAGAATTTTCTCGAGAGCCGAACGAAGACTGTCGGTATTGTCGCTGTGCTTTGCCGAAAGGGTTATGATCTCGGGTATATATTCCTTTATATCCTCTTGTGAAAAGCAGGAGGGGAGATCTGACTTGTTTATTATTGCCAGACATCTTCTGTTTTTGCATATTTCTAAAAGAGAAATATCCTCGCTGTCGAGGGGACGTGAAACGTCAAAGACTGCAAGTATCAGTTGGGCGGTTTCCACTCTGTCCTTTGCAAGCTGAACGCCGATGCTTTCAACCTCGTCGGGGGTTTCTCTGATTCCTGCCGTGTCTGCAAGTCGTAACAAAATGTCGCCGATTCTGACGGTTTCCTCAATGACGTCTCTCGTTGTTCCCGCAACTGAGGTAACTATTGATCTTTCACAGCCCGAAAGCAGATTCATAAGTGTTGATTTTCCCACGTTGGGCTTTCCGCAGATAACTGTAGCTACACCCTCGGTAACCGCCTTGCCGCTGTCGTATCTTTCAATTAAGAGCTTTAGTTGCTTGTCGGCGGAGGAAAGGGAAGTGATAAGTGCTCCGTTTTCAACGGCGGGAATATCCTCGTCGGGATAATCGCTCCATGCTGCAAGCGCGGCGGCAGAGGATATCAAGGATGAGCATATTTCAGATATTTTTTTGCTTACGGTGCCCTTGAGAGTGTTTCTTGCGGCGCTCAGAGCCGCTTCACCCGAGGCAGATATGATATTCATAACGCTTTCAGCCTGAGCTAAGTCCATTTTTCCGTTGAGAAAGGCTCTTTTTGTGAATTCTCCCGCTTCAGCGGGTACGGCACCTGACGCGAACAGCAATCGCAAAACCTTTTGCATAATGAAAAGACCGCCGTGACAGCATATTTCGCAGACGTTTTCACCCGTATAGCTTTTCGGTGCGCGGTATGCTATTATTACAGCCTCGTCAATAGGGGAGTCCCCCTCGAAAATCTGTCCGAAGGCGGCTGTATAGCCTTTCATCTGAGTAACCTCTTTACCCGAATATGCCTTGAAGCACTTTGCTGTTATATCAAAAGCGTCTTTACCCGAAACTCTTATTATTCCTATACCGCCTGCGGCGTTGGGTGTTGCTATTGCTGCTATTGTCGACATTGCTTTCACCTTTTTACGTTTTTTAGCTGATACATAATAATTATATACATATAAGAAGAATATTGCAATAAAATAAAGCGCGTGTTATAATAAATATCTTAGAACGAAACGCTCAAACTTGGTTTCGGAGGTAATAAGATGGATTATTTTTCCGGTAAATTTGATGTTGCCGTAATAGGTGCGGGACACGCGGGTATTGAGGCGGCGCTGAGTGCCGCAAGACTCGGTTGCAGTGTTGTCTGCTTTACCATAAATCTTGACTGGATAGGAAATATGGCTTGCAATCCCTCTATCGGCGGAACGTCAAAGGGACATCTTGTCCGTGAAATTGATGCTCTCGGCGGTGAAATGGGTATTGCCGCTGATAAGAATACTCTGCAAAGCCGTATGCTCAATCTCGGCAAAGGCCCTGCGGTTCATTCTCTGAGAGCACAGATCGACAGAAGAGAATATTCTAAATATATGAAAAACGTGCTTGAAAAGCAGGAGGGGCTTACTCTCGTTCAGGCGGAGATAGTTTCCCTTAGTCAGACGGATAATTCTTTTTGGGAATTAAAAACGCAGCTTGATTGCGTTTATCACGCGCGATGTGTTATTCTTGCCACCGGAACTTTCCTTGACGGTAAGATATACGTGGGAGATAAATGCTACAGAAGCGGCCCTGACGGAATGTTTCCTGCTATCGGTCTTTCTGATTCTCTCAAGCAGCAGGGTATAGAGCTGCGCCGCTTCAAGACGGGAACTCCCTCAAGAGTAAACCGCAGAAGTGTTGATTTTTCAGAGCTTGAGGAGCAATTCGGCGATAAGAGGGTAGTGCCCTTTTCGTTTTCTTGTGAAGAGGAGCCTAAGAATATTCTGTCCTGCTTTATTACGTATACAAACGAAGAAACAAAGCGTATTATAATGGATAATCTTCACCGTTCACCCTTGTTCGGCGGAGTTATTGAGGGCGTGGGCCCCCGTTATTGTCCGAGCATTGAGGATAAAATGGTGCGCTTCTCTGAAAAGGAGAGACATCAGATATTCATAGAGCCCTGCGGTCTTGATACGGAGGAGCTGTATCTTCAGGGGCTTTCCTCGTCTCTTCCCGTTGACGTTCAGGAGAGCTTTGTTCGTTCCATCAAGGGACTTGAGCATTGTCAGATAATGAGAAATGCTTATGCTATAGAATATGACTGTGTTGACCCTCTTGAGCTTCGCCCCACTCTTGAATTCCTCCATTATGACGGACTTTTCGGTGCCGGACAGTTCAACGGCTCAAGCGGCTATGAAGAGGCGGCGGCTCAGGGGCTTGTGGCAGGAATCAATGCGGCGCTCAAGGTTCAGGGTAAGGAGCCTTTTATTCTTGAACGTTCAGGCTCATATATCGGTACTCTTATTGATGATCTTGTAACAAAGGGCTGTAACGAGCCTTACAGAATGATGACCTCCCGATCTGAATACCGTCTTATTCTCAGACAGGATAATGCCGATATAAGGCTTATGAAGCGCGGTTTTGAGCTTGGTCTTGTTTCGGAGGAGAAGTATAACAAGCTTCTTGAAAAGCTTCGTCTTATAGATATTGAAAGAAAGAGAACGGAAAGCACCGTTATAGCTCCCTCGGAGGAAATCAACGCTCTTCTTGTTTCACGTGAAACATCACCTCTTTCCACGGGCTGTAAGCTTGCAGATCTTATCAGGCGTCCTCAGCTGAATTATGAGGTACTGACCGATTTCGATAAAAACCGACCTGAATTGCCCTATGAGGTATTTGAGCAGGTTGAAATAGATCTTAAATACGAGGGATACATAAAGAGACAGCTTTCTCAGGTTAATGAAATGCATCGTCTTGAAGTAAAGCTTATTCCCGAGGATATTGATTACAGGGAAGTTATTAACCTCAGAACAGAGGCAATTGAAAAGCTTTCTAAAATCAGACCGAGAAGCATTGGTCAGGCATCAAGAATTTCGGGAGTAAGTCCTGCCGATATTTCAGTGCTTCTTATTTATCTTGCAAAAAATGAAAAGGGGAGTGGCGTATGATTTCCAAGGAATTGCTTATCTCGGGCTGTGAGAAGCTGGGTATAAAAATCGATTCTGCGGCTGTTGACAGATTTGATGCCTATGCCCAAATGCTGACGGATTATAATAATAAGGTTAATCTTACAGCAATCACTCAGCCGGATGAAATAGTCACAAAGCATTTTGTTGACAGTCTTTGTCTTGCTAAATACGTTGATCTGTCCGGAAAAAAGATAATAGACGTAGGCACGGGTGCAGGATTCCCCGGAGCGGCGTTGCTTTGTGCTTATCCCGAAATCGATATAACAATGATCGATTCGGTGAATAAGAAGCTTGACTTTATCAGATTTCTTGTTAAAGAGCTGGGGCTTGAAGCAAAAATTATAACGTGCAGAGCAGAGGAGGCAGCAAAAACTTCCGAATTTAGAGAAAAATTCGACGTTGCTACATCAAGAGCAGTAGCACAGCTTAACGTTCTTGCTGAGTATTCCGTACCTATGGTAAGACTTGGCGGAGTTTTTGCTCCTATGAAGGCTATCCTCACGGCTGAGGAGGATGCAAGAGGCTGTTCTGCTATTGCAAATCTCGGAGCAAGGGTTATTTCAAAGAACAAGTATACTGTGGATGGTTGCGGTGACAGAGAAATTATTATTGCTGAAAAAATATCGCATACTTCGGCAAAATACCCCAGAGCTTACGCTCAGATTTCAAAAAAGCCCTTATAATTATATGAAAAATTTATTTTCACCATACAAAAAGCGATAAATTAATTGAATCGGCTGTGGTATTCTATGTGTGCAGGACAATCTGCGAAGAATACTACGGCTGATTTTTTTGGTGAAGCTATGCTGACATATAAGATAAAAACGGGAGGTCAGGTGATTCTCATTCCCGTGGAGGATCTGATACCCTCTGATTACAGCTCAAGAATGGTAATAAGCTCAGACGAGCTGAATCTTCTTGCTCTTTCTATTAAAAAATCCGGATTGTTGTCCCCTTTGGTGGTAAAAGCATGTAAGGACGGTACTTATAAGGTGATTTCAGGGGAGAGAAGAAGACGTGCCGCGGTTATAGCAGGCTGTGACTATCTTCCTTGTCTTCTTGTTAATGCGGATGCAGAGCACGCAAAAATTTATCAGATAATTGATAATCTCCACAGAAGAGAACTTCATTTCTTGGAAGCCGCTCAGGCAATAGAGGAGCTCAGAGAATATATGAGCGTAGAGGAGATCGCAGACAGACTTTCCGTTCCGTCGGGACTAATTCTTTCAAGAATAAGGCTTCTTGCACTCCCGAAAAACATTCAATGGAAGATAATAACGGGAGGACTTTCAGAAAATACAGCCAATAGTCTTTGCAGATTGTGTGATGAAAAGTTGCAGAATCAGATAGTAGACTCAATGCTGTCTTCTGATCTCGGCTTCAAAGAGGCCTATGAGCTGAATAACACTGCAAATAAAAGGACGGTATTTATTGCTCATTATAAGGACTATACGGTTTTTGAAAATACTATTGAGCACGCTGTTGATACTATGAAGGCCTCAGGAATAGCTGCAACAAGTGAAAAACAGACCGATGACGGTAAAATTATATATACCGTGACCATAAATAAGCTGATATAGAGGAAACTCTTTATCATATACAGCCCATATCTTTCTCTTTCACACCCCACATCCAAAACAGAGAGCCCGTCGATTTTGTCGGCGGGTTTCTCTGTTGCAGATAAAATCAGGCTTTATATTATAAAAAACGGTTAAAAATACAACGTTTCACGTGAAACGAATAGTAAAATGTGCTTTTGTGTATTATTGATATTGATTTTTATATAATACTTTGTTATACTCTATATTATATTATTAATAATTACGGAGGTAGCCGCTGATGGCAAAAACAATTGCCGTTCTCAATCAGAAGGGCGGAGTAGGAAAGACTACTACTGCCGTTAACCTTGCAGCCTGCGTCGGTGCCGAGGGGAAAAAGGTTCTCCTTGTTGATATCGATCCTCAGGGTAATTCCACAAGCGGCTTTGGTATAGATAAAAGAGCTATCAAAGTATCGTCTTATGACGTCCTTGTGGGAAATAATAAAGCCGCAGAGGCTGTGGTTCATACTGAATTTCAGGGTGTTGACCTTATGGTTTCCAATATGAACCTTGCCGGTGCCGAGCTTGAAATAATTGATATAAAAAACAGAGAAAGTCTGCTGAAGAATGCTCTGGCCGGAATCTGGGATAATTATGATTACATTTTCCTTGATTGTCCTCCCTCTCTCGGACTTATAACTCTCAATGCCCTTACTGCTTCTGATTCGTTCCTTGTGCCGATTCAGTGTGAGTATTATGCATTGGAGGGACTTTCTCAGCTTATGTCCACCGTCAGAAACATAAAAAGACTCTATAATCCCTATATAGAGCTTGAGGGTGTG
Organism: Acutalibacteraceae bacterium; assembly: GCA_045654865.1. Taxonomy (GTDB): domain Bacteria; phylum Bacillota; class Clostridia; order Oscillospirales; family Acutalibacteraceae; genus RUG806. The sequence continues at coordinate 6,776 of JAZOOE010000047.1, forward strand.
CTTCTTACGATGTATGACGGCAGACTCAATCTGACTCAGCAGGTTGTTGATGAGGTAAAAAAATTCTTCCCAAAGAAGGTATATTCAACAACCATTCCAAGAAACGTGCGCTTGTCAGAAGCTCCCAGCTTCGGACAACCCATTATATATTTCGATAAAAGATCAAAGGGAGCAGAGGCATACAGCGACTTTTCCCGTGAATTTTTATCAAAGCAGAACAGGAGGTAACTGAATGGCAGCTAAAAAAGGCGGTCTTGGAAAAGGTTTTGACAGTCTTTTTCTTGATAATTCCTCGGATGCCGTGTCTGACGGCTCATCCGTAATGCTCCCTATTGGAGATATTGAGCCCGATCGCGGTCAGCCCAGAACAAAGTTTACAGAGGAGGCTCTTGCAGAGCTTGAAGCCTCAATAAGAGAATTCGGTATTTTACAGCCCCTTCTCGTACGTCCCATGTCAGACGGTACTTATAAGATTGTGGCAGGTGAGAGACGCTGGAGAGCAGCCAGACGAGCTGAGCTCAAGGAGGTTCCCGTAATAATCAAATCCCTTACGGATGCTGAAGCGGCGGCAATCGCTCTTATTGAAAATCTCCAAAGAGAGGATCTCAATCCTATTGAAGAAGCCGCAGGTATAAAGAAGCTTATTGAGGAATACGGGTATACTCAGGAGGAGGCTTCCGAAAAGCTTTCAAAATCCCGTCCCGCAATCACGAATGCGCTTCGTCTTCTTGCTCTTCCCAAGGACGTTGCAAAGATGGTTGAAGAGGGTATTATATCGGCAGGACACGGCCGTGCGCTTCTCGGGCTTGACGATGAACAGCTAATTTCCGACATTGCAAGCGAAATTGTTGAAAAACAACTTTCTGTAAGACAGACAGAACAGCTTGTTAAGTCACTTAAAAAGCCTAAAAAGACAGCTTCTCCCAAAAAAAGCAGAGATAAATTCTATGATGAGGTCGAGCTTGCCTTGTCCGACGTTCTTGCAAGAAAGGTAAGCGTACTCAGCAGCGGCAAGGGCGGCAAAATTGAAATAGAATTTTTTGATGCTGAGGATTTGCAGAAGCTTGCAAAATTGTTTTCAGAAGATTGATCAAAGGAGATAAACGTTATGATAGATATTAAGTTTTTAAGAGAAAATCCCGATGCAGTAAAAGAAAATATCAAGAAGAAATTTCAGGACTCAAAGCTTCCTCTCGTAGACGAGGTTCTTGAGCTTGACGTAGAAAGCAGAAAGAACAAGACTCTTGCTGACAGCCTCAGAGCATCAAGAAACAAGCTTTCCAAGCAGATCGGCGGACTTATGGCTCAGGGCAAGAAGGAAGAGGCAGAGGAGATCAAAAAGCAGGTCAATGAGCAGTCCGAGGCTCTTGCCGCGGCAGAGGCAAAGGAAGCAGAGCTTCAGGAAAAGATAACAAAGATTATGATGATAATCCCCAACATTATTGATGAATCCGTGCCCATCGGCAAGGACGACAGCGAAGACGTTGAGGTACCGCGCTACGGTGAGCCCGTTGTGCCCGGTTTCCCCATTCCTTATCACACGGATATTATGGAGCGCTTCAACGGAATCGACCTTGACTCCGCAAGAAGAGTTGCCGGTAACGGCTTCTACTACCTTATGGGTGACATCGCAAGAATTCACTCATCCGTTATCACTTATGCAAGAGACTTTATGAGCGAAAGAGGCTTCACCTATTGTATTCCATCCTTTATGATCAGAAGCGACGTTGTAACAGGCGTTATGAGCTTCGCTGAAATGGAGGCTATGATGTATAAAATTGAGGGTGAGGATCTCTATCTTATCGGTACCAGCGAGCATTCAATGATAGGTAAATTCATTGACACCATCGTTCCCGAGGAGTCACTTCCTCAGGCTCTTACGAGCTATTCTCCCTGCTTCCGTAAGGAAAAGGGTGCTCACGGCATAGAGGAAAGAGGCGTTTACAGAATCCATCAGTTTGAAAAGCAGGAAATGGTAGTCGTTTGTAAGCCCGAGGACAGCAAAACGTGGTTTGACAAGCTCTGGCAGAACACCGTTGACCTTTTCAGAAGCCTTGATATCCCCGTAAGAACGCTTGAATGCTGCTCAGGCGATCTTGCTGACCTTAAGGTAAAGAGCATTGACGTTGAGGCTTGGTCTCCCAGACAGGGTAAATATTTTGAGGTCGGCTCATGCTCAAATCTCGGTGATGCACAGGCAAGAAGACTCAAGATAAGAGTAAACGGCAAGGACGGCAAGTATCTTGCTCACACACTCAACAACACAGTTGTTGCTCCCCCCAGAATGCTTATTGCTTTCCTTGAAAACAATCTTAACGAGGACGGAAGCGTGAACATTCCCGAGGCACTTCGTCCTTATATGGGCGGAAAAGAAAAGATAGTCCCCGTGAAATAATAATTAATATTGCATAAAAACGGATTTTGTGGTAAAATATCCGTTACATATCAAAAAGGAGCTGACCTTATGGATCCTATTAAAGTAGATTTTTCCGACAGCGGAAAGAAAAAAAGCGTCAAGGACGTGCTCATTCCCCCCGAAAAAGCAGGTCTTAAGATCGTTATCAACATTATAATCACACTTATCGTTGCAGCTGTAGCATATTACTTCCTGCTTCCTCCTATGAACTTACAGTCCTATGATTTCTATATCTACTGGGCAGTTGTTCTTGCTGCATACGTAGGCTCTGCCTTCGTTACCTCAGGTGCCTTTATCAAGCCCGAATACGTGCCTTACGTAAGAAGACAGTCTATTGTTCCGATTGCTATAGGTGCAGTGCTTGCTGTTATTGTGGGCATCGGCTATCTCGTATCAAGCCCCTTCTTCAGAGCAAAGGATTATGCAGAGATCCTTACAATAGAGAATTCTGAGTTTGATAATACTATCTCCGTTATCGACAGCATTTCAGACTTTGATAAGGTGCCCCTTATTGACAAGGATGCTGCCAGTGCACTTGCAAACAAGACTATCGGTGACTTCTCGGCACTCGGACTTGAATCTCAGTTTGAAATTCTTGAGGCTGACTCAACTCAGATAAACTACAAGGGCTCTCCCTACAGAGTTTATCCTCTTAAGTACGGCGATATCTTCAAGTGGGTTACAAACTCCGTTATGAGTGATTCCTTTGAGGGTATTCCCGGCTACGTAAGAGTTAATCTTAATACTCAGGAAGCACAGCTTATTACTGAATTTGATATTAAGTATTCTACAGCTGAGCATTTCGGAGAGTATCTTGAAAGACACCTTCGTTTCCAGTATCCCACATATATCTTCGGTGATATGTCATTTGAAATTGATGACACGGGCAGACCCTTCTGGGTTGTTGAGCATATCAAAAAGACCGTCGGACTTGTAGGCGGTGACGACGTTGTAGGTGTAATTCTTGTTGATGCCGTAACAGGTGAAAATATTTATTACACTGCAGAGGAAATCGGCAGTGATAATTCCGAGATATCCTGGATTGACCAGGCTTATGATGCTGATCTTCTAGTTCAGCAGTATAACTATCTCGGTAAGTATGCAGGCGGATTCTGGAACTCCATTATCGGTCAGTCCGGTGTTAAGCAGGCATCTCAGGGCTATTCATTCATCGCTGTAGGTGACGACGTTTATCTCTACACGGGTGTTACCTCCGTTACCTCCGACGACTCAATTCTCGGCTTCTTCTTTATCAATCAGAGAACAAAGGAAGGCTTCTTCTACAACACAACCGGTGCTACCGAGGCCGCAGCTCAGCTGTCTGCTCAGGGTAAGGTTTCCGATAAGGGCTGGAAGGCTGCATTCCCCATTCTTCTCAATATCGATGGTGAGGCTACCTACTTTATGGCTCTCAAGGACAGTGCAAATATTGTAAAGTCCTATGCTATGGTTAACGTTCAGCAGTATAACGTTGTTGCAATTCCCGCTCAGGAGAATGACGATCTTGCTTCTGCTGTAAGCGAATATATCAAGGGATTGAAGGCTCTGAGCCCCTCAGTTGTAATTGATATAAGCTTTGACGTATCCGCTAACAAGCCCTCGGGCGGTGAGGAAGTCGGCGGTCTCGCAAACGTTACGGGTGTTGTAAGTGATATTCGTACAACTGTTGTATCCGGCAATACGTATTTCTATATTGAGCTTGACAATTCAGGCGTTTACTATTACGTTGCCGCTGACGTCGCTGATATGGTAGTTCTCTTCAATGAGGGTGACACAATTACCGTAACAATTGACGAAGCAAGCGAAGGACAGCTTGTTGAGGCTCTTCAGATGGTTATGGGCACGGTCAGTGCAGAAGCAACTGAAGAAGTAACTGAAAGTGCAGAGGAAACAACCGCTGCGTAATTGAAATAAAAGAAAAAGAGGATAGTAGAAATGAAAGTTTTACTGTCCTCTTTTTTTACGGTATGGAAAAAAATGATGAAAAACGGATGCATCGGATAAAAGCAAGGCTTCAGCTTTATGTTTGCTTGTAGAACAGGTCACGGAGCAGGGCCTGCGTACGGAGCGGCTTGTTCGGAATATAAATCAAAAAAAGCCTTAATGCTTTCTTATGAAGCTGTTTAAGGGGCCGCAGCAGCTTTATCTCTGCTACAACCCCTTGATTGTTTGTTTTATTGATGTTCTTGAAAAGGCAAAAAAGGATCTTTTGAGCAAATATTTATAATTTTCAGTTGAGCTCAACAAGTCCCTGCTCATACATTCTTTGAAGAGACATCATAATGCCGAATTTTGCGTGATACCAGGTAAGTCCTCCCTGGAAGTATATTGCGTAAGGCTCGTTTACGGGGCCATCCGCCGAAAGCTCGATAGATGAGCCCTGAACGAAGGCTCCCGCAGCCATAACAACGTCACAGTTATAGCCGGGAATGGGATAGGGAATAGGTGTAACGTAGCTGTCCACAGGGGCGGCTTTTTGTATGCCCTCGGCAAATGCCAGCATACGCTCTCTTGAGCCGAGAAGCACCGACTGAATAATATCGTGGCGGCTTTCCTTTGAATCGGGGACGCATCTGAAGCCCAGATTCTCATAAATATTCGCGGCAAAAATTGCTCCCTTGAGAGCACCTGCAACAACGGTGGGAGAGAGGAAAAAACCCTGATAGAAGTTTGTAAGCAGGGAAAGGCTTGCACCTACGTCCTGACCGATGCCGGGGGCAGAAAGTCTGTAGTGACAACGGTCAATGCATTTTTTTGTGCCCGCAATATATCCGCCGATGGGAGCGAGTCCGCCTCCGGGATTCTTGATAAGTGAGCCGACGATCATATCTGCACCTACGTCCGAGGGCTCAAGCTCCTCAACAAATTCACCGTAGCAGTTATCAACCATAACGGTAACGTCGGGCTTTATCTGCTTGCAGAAGGAAATAAGCTCGCCTATCTGCTTTACTGAAAAGGACGGGCGCATCTGATAGCCCTTTGAGCGCTGAATTGTAATGAGCTTTGTCTTCTCATTAATTGCTTTTCCGATATTTTCATAGTCGAAGGTGCCGTCGCTGAGAAGATCGACTTGACGGTACGTAACACCGTATTCCTTGAGAGAGCATGCGGATTCGCGGATGCCGATAACCTCCTCAAGAGTATCGTAGGGCTTGCCCACGGGAGAGAGAAGCTCATCTCCGGGAAGAAGATTTGCAGAAAGTGCAATAGCAAGAGCGTGAGTTCCGCAGGTGATGTGAGGGCGGACAAGTGCGGCTTCAGTGTGAAAAACGTCGGCGTAAACTCTTTCAAGTGTGTCTCTGCCTATATCGTCGTGACCATAGCCGGTGGTGCCCGCAAAGCAAGCCGCATTTACGCGGTTTTCCTGCATCGCATGCAATACCTTTGCCTGATTGAATTCGGCAATTTCGTCAATTTTTTTGAATCTTTCCTCAAGAGAGGCCAATATTTTCTCGCTGTAGGAAAGCACCTCTTGTGAGATGCCCATTTTTTTGTAAATTTCAAAGTTCACAGTATATCACCTTTTATTTTTCATTCCAAATAAAAATTATAACATAAATAAAAATTCACTTCAATAAACACAAAACAATATTTAAATTAATTTTGTAAAATAAACAAATTTTCTGAAAAATCGTATATTCTACTCTCAGTAGAGAGGTTTTATCTACCTGAGGTAGACAAAAAAACGGAAGAGGTAGAGGGTAACTTTAGCACAGTAGAGTGACAAAAGAGTGAAACGGGGCTAAGATGAAAATGTAAAGACAAAAAATCTTGCTACCGGAGGGATGAAAATGTTTGATTTCAGAAAGGTACCCTTGCCCGATTATACAAGAGCTGAGGATATTATCAATTCCGTAACTCACGCTCTCGGTGTTCCGCTGAGTGTGCTTGCCGTGGTGCTTTCCGCCATTAAAATAAGAAACGGCGCAAGCGCGGCACAGATTATGGGCATTATCCTTTACGGCGGATGTATGGCACTTCTTTATTTCGGTTCCGCCTTTTATCACGGACTCAAGCCGGGCTTTGTAAAGCAGGTTGCCCGTGTTCTTGATCACTCAAATGTATTTCTTATGATTGCCGGTTCTCTTTCCGCCTTCTTCCTGCTTGGAGTTTTTGAGCATAACAAGACTCAGGCTGTAGCCTTTCTTATTCTTTCCTGGGTGGGCGCGCTTACGGGCATTTTCCTTACGGTTATGGATCAGGAGCGCTTTAAGAAGGTACAAATGATAATGTATATTTTTCTCGGCTGGATAGCTATTTTCAGTATGAAGACCATATATGACAGCTATGATGCGGGGAAAATTATAATTGCACTCTTTGACATCGGCGGTGTGGTTTATATGCTTGGTGCCGCAGTTTACGGAATAGGCAAAAAGAAAAGATATTTCCACGCGGTATTTCATTTCTTTGTGCTTGCGGGAACGATAATTCAGTTTGTCGGTGTTTATAGCTATATGCTGTAAAAAATGCAACGCAGTATTTTTGCGGCGGGGACTATGTGCCCACGGATAATGCGAATAAATAAAATGGGCTTCAGGCAAAAAATACCTGAAGCTCATTGATTTGTTTAGTGAATTATTGATACTGAGAGGTTATTCCGTAGTATTCCTCAAGACAAAGACCGGATGAGACAATTTTTGTCGCGGCTTCAACACCCACGTAGCGAAGATGCCAGGGCTCAAAGCAATAGCCGGTGACGTGAGTCTTTCCCTTGGGGTATCTCAGAATAAAGCCGTATTCGTGACAATGGGCGGCAACCCATCTGCCCTCTGCCGTATTGCCGAAGCTCTGAGTTATTGTGTTCAGATCAATGGAAAGTCCCGTCTGATGCTCCGAGTGACCGGGACGGGCGGAATAGGTGTCTGCAAGTGCTCTGCCGTCACGGCTTACGTAGCGATTGTAAATACTTCTCTGAGAAGAGTATGAACGGAAGCCCGAGCTGATATAAATGTTAAGTCCCTGTGCCGCCGCATCTCTTTGCATACGGGCAAAGGCATCGGTACATTCGGGAAGAAGCCCTCCCGGATTATAGCTTTCGGGAAGAGAATAAGTCTTGTTTGCCAGCAGTATTCCGTCTACGTAAATCAGTCCGTCCTTTTCCACAATCGGATAGCTTTTGGCTGTATAGCCGATTACCGTACCGCCGTTGATGCAGTTGTCAGATACAAGACCGATGGAAAGACGCAATGCGGCGCGGGCATCTTCAGCATCCACGTAACCGTTCTGATCAACGTCAGCGGCTGAAAATATGTCCGGAGTCGCCTCATCAAGCCTTACGCTGAGTCTGATAATAAGACGGGCATCTATACTCGTGACCTGACCGTCAGCATCCACGTCACCGTGGAGAACAGCGGCAGAAGCTCGTGCCTCGGGTAATAAGAAAAGTAAAGAAATCAGTAATATTGCCAAGCCTTTATTAACGAGTCTGCGCAAGGTGTGTCCGCCCCTTTCCGGAATAAAGTATCTACAACATAATTTTATTCCCGAATGTCGAAAAAATCAATATTTTAGGCGAATATGACTAAACTGTAATAAAGACATTCTGAGTATTTCATATATGTTTCACAAATATTACAATAGGTTACAGGCTTAATGTCGGATTTTGTATCGGCTTTTGGCAAAAGCCCGTTTTTTTGCTTGCGGAGTCAGTATATTTCCGTGTTGTTTATTGACAATGATGTCTGTTTGTGATAAAATTACTAATAATGTTGCTCAACAGCAGCACTATTAATGTCACATATATCGGGGTGTAGCGCAGTTGGTAGCGCGCCTGCTTTGGGAGCAGGATGTCGGGAGTTCGAGTCTCTTCACTCCGACCAGATGGGGGAAGTTCGGCAAAGGTCGGACTTCCTCTTTTGACATCCTGCGACCAAAGCAGGTTTCCTGCGTTGGGCATTGAGACCGACCGCTGCCGGTGGCAGGGGGAGGGAGGTCGAAATGGCGCAGCGGTCAAAATCGTGCGCC
>JAZOOE010000048.1:0-10503 GCA_045654865.1 Acutalibacteraceae bacterium
TGTTAAAAACCTCCTTGATATTTATAGTAATGCGGTCGCCAAACCATCTACTATTATATCAAGGAGGTTTTTCCATTGCTAAAGCTTTTTATTATCCCCCGGTAGAACCGGGGGTTTATTTCCACGTCTAAAGACACCAAACAAAACTGACTCCGCTTGAAAAACGAAGTCAGTATGTCACTTAAATTTTAATATTTTCTACCACAGGGGTGGTTTTTGTGCTGTCCGTACAAATTGGGGCAGTTCATAATTACTGTAGGAGCCTTAATTTTCATATTAAATCAAGCAAAGAAAAAGTTACTTTGTACCGAAAATTCTGTCGCCTGCATCACCGAGACCGGGAATAATATATCCGTGATCATTAAGATGATCATCAAGTGCGGCACAATAAATATCAACGTCAGGATGCGCATCCATCAATGCCTTCAAGCCCTCGGGAGCAGCAATAGTACACATAAATTTAATGTGCTTAGGTCCCCTCTTTTTGATCTGAGAGATTGCGTCAATGGCACTTCCGCCGGTTGCGCACATAGGATCAACAACAATAACGTCGCGCTCCGCAATATCATGCGGAAGCTTACAATAATACTCAACAGGCATAAGTGTTTCAGGATCTCTGTACAAGCCGATATGACCGATTCTTGCCGAAGGGATCAAAGCAACAATGCCGTCAACCATACCTAAGCCCGCTCTTAAAATAGGCACAACTGCCAATTTTTTTCCTGACAATTTTTTCACCTTTGCTACTGCAACAGGAGTTTCAACTTCACATTCAATTAGCTCAAGATCGCGGGTTGCCTCATAGCATAAAAGCATAGCAATCTCGCTGATAATTGCTCTGAAATCCTTAGAGGGAGTATCCTTATCTCGAAGCACGGAAAGCTTGTGCTGGATTAACGGGTGATCTGCGATTTTTACAATAGCCATATCAATTCCTCTTTTCTTCAATAATCAGATATTTTCAATTTCTGTTATCTGGTCGACTCTTCTTTGATGACGTCCGCCTTCAAATTCAGTATTTATAAACACATCCACAAGCTCAATTGCAAGACCAGCTCCTATAACACGAGCACCGAGGCAAAGAGCATTAGCATCATTATGCATTCTTGTATATTTGGCACTGAAATAATCAGAACAGCATGCAGCCCTTATTCCCTTGACCTTATTAGCTGCCATAGATATACCGATACCCGTACCACAGCAAAGAATAGCCTTATCACATTTACCTGCAACAACAAGATCGCAAGCCTTTTTTGCCTGATAGGGATAATCAACACTGTCGGTATTGTAAGCTCCGCAATCCTCAAATTCAATACCTTCGGAAATAAAATATTCCTTGATTGCTTCCTTTAACGGAAAGCCTGCGTGATCACTGCTTAATGCTATCATTTTTATCAACTCCTGTTTTTCAACTCTCTTTCAGCCTGAGACAGCCTTAAATAAACCGGCATAATATCATCGGCAGAAAGAAATTCGTTGGTTTTATTATACTGCCTTAATGCAGTAATTGCAACTCCGGATGCGTGCTGATACTTAAAAATTTCAGAAAATTTTCTGACGTCAAGACCTTTTTCAATTAAAAAATCATAAGCAATATCGGCTCCGTCGCCAATCAAAACTATCTTCTTATTATATTGCGGCAATTTATCGGCAAGCTCTGCCAATGCCATAGGAGAATCTTCCCATACTCGCTGAATCTCTCCGCTTATTTTCTCAAATAAGGCAGTATACACCTGCTTACATCTTGCATCCATAACGGGACAAATCAGGAATCCGTCGATATCAACACTATTTGCCATAGCTTCAAGAGTGGAAACCGCAAAACATTTTTTATTATCGGAAAAACACAAGCCTTTAACCGCAGACACACCAATACGAATACCCGTAAATGAGCCGGGGCCAACAGAAACAGCAATACCGTCTACATCATTTAAAGACAAATCTACATTGGATAAAGCTGTATCAATAAGAGTCAGCAACGTCTGAGAATGAGTCAGCCCCGTATTGATATATGTTTCACTAATAAGCTTACCGTCACGTAATACAGCAGCACCCGCTGCAAGAGCCGACGTATCAATTCCGAGAATTACCATTAAAATACACCTCCGCTGACCTCTATAATTCTGCTGTCTGCCTCTTCCCCTCTGCGTATATTCACATATACAGTGTTTTCGGGAAGGGCATCAGCTATATTTTCACTCCATTCTATAAACAGAACAGAATTTTCATCCATATAATCAAAAAATCCCGTGGAATAAAGATCATCAAGAGTTTCAACGCGATACATATCAAAATGATAAATATGCGGTACCCCGCCGTAATCGTGAACGAGAGCAAACGTTGGTGAGCTGACAAATGAATCATTATCATAGGCCTTTAACGCACCTCTTACAAAGGCTGTCTTGCCCATACCCATACCGCCTGAGAAAGCGACTACGCTCCCGGGAACAATTTTACGGCAGATATCAAATGCAATCTGCATTGTATCTTCTTCACAAAAGGATTTAAACAAAGTCAATTTTCTTCCACCTTTAACTAAATACTATTGAAATAGTAATAAAAAATGTTATAATAATCTCATAAAATTTTACGGAGAAAATCAAAATGCCCAAAATTATAAGATTTATAAAGACATCGATAATAAATACCGATATTTTGCTGTTGGTTTTATGTGTTATCGCTTCAGTATTCGGAATTACCATGGTGCATAGCGCAACCATCTTCAGTATTACAGATGACGCCTCCATTTCACGAGATGCAAGAACGATGATACTTGCAGTTGCGGCAGGCGTAATATTATCTGTAATTATTTCATTTATCGATTATAAGTTTATTACCCGTATGTTTCCGCTGATAGGAGCAGTTTGCATCGGTCTGATGTTCCTGACACTTCTTATCGGCGTCGGTCCCGAAGAAAGACCGGATGCAAAAACCTGGATTGTGCTTGGCTCAACAGGCTTATTCTTTCAACCGTCCGAGTTGGTTAAAATAGGCTTTGTGATAACCTTCGGAATGCACCTTGAGCTTGTTCAGGACAAGCTTAAAAGTCTATTCCATCTGTTTTTGCTGTGTGTACACGGCATTGTTCCCGTGGGCCTTGTTATTATTTCGGGTGACCTCGGCAGTGCACTCATATTCATGATAATGTTCATAACCATGATGTTCTGCGCAGGAGTACAGTTAAGATTCTTTGCTATCGGAGTTGCCGGAGTATGTGCCGCAGCACCCGGAATCTGGTACGTTTTTTTCAGCGAAACGCAAAAGGAGCGATTTTTAGGCTTACTTTATCCCGAAAGATACCCTGATATAATGTATCAGCAAACAAGAGGAATTGAAGCAATAGCCTCCGGAGGCTTAACCGGTCAAGGCCTGTTTAACGGAAATTATACTCAGAACGAAATAGTCCCCGAAAGTGAAAACGATATGATATTCACCTGCATAGGCGAAGAATTGGGACTTATCGGCTGCATTGCGGCGCTTATGATTCTGATCGCAATAACAATAAAAATCATTTACAACGGCACAAAAACACAAAACAGCTCAACTGCCTTTATGTGTTACGGAATTGCGGCAATGCTGGCATCTCAGGTAATTATTAACATCGGAATGTGTCTTGTAATTTTCCCGGTCATAGGAATAACTCTTCCATTTTTCAGTGCCGGCGGCTCGTCAAACTTATGTCTCTATATCGGTATCGGTCTGATTCTCAGCATTTTCAGATACACAAAAGAAAATACTATCGACAAATACAGCCTTACAAGAAGCACAACACTAAGATAAGCATATAAGCCCTGCGTTTATGACGTAGGGTTTATTCTTTTGTTAAACCCGCCATACCTTCCATAAGCTTCTTGGTTCCGCAGCTCTCAAAAGCAACCTCGAGAAGCCTGTCATTACCTAATGGCTGAACCGAAATAACAAGTCCCTTGCCGAATTTTCTGTGAACAACACTGTCGCCTGCCTTCAGACCAACAGCACCCGCTGTCTTCTGAGCTGTATTTTTCACTAACGAAGAATGTGTTTCTTTCTTAGCTGCTCCATATGATGAATAACCGAACTCATCCGTCTGTGAATATGATCTGTATCCACCCGAGAATGACCCCGAATCAGCATATCTCTTTGATGAGGATGAAGGCGGAGTAAGATTCTCTACCAAATGCGCGGGAATCTCACTTAGGAACTTCGAAGCAGGATTCATGCTCGTTTTACCAAACTGCATTCTGCTCTGCGCGCGCGTAAGGTAAAGCTTTTTCTTGGCTCTGGTTATTCCGACGTAAGCAAGTCTTCTTTCCTCTTCAAGTAAGGAAGGTTCACTTATTGACTGCATTGACGGAAAAACACCATTTTCCATACCGACGATATAGACATAAGGAAATTCAAGTCCTTTAGCTGAATGAAGCGTCATAAGAGTAACTGTATCTGAATCACTGTTATAATTATCAATATCGGAAAGAAGCGCGACTTCAGACAGGAAGCCTTCAAGAGTGGCCTCATCGCCGTATTCTTCTTCAAATCTGGAAATTGTAGAATAAAGCTCGTTAAGGTTCTCGATTCTTTCTTCCTTCTTGTCATCAAACTCAAGAGAAGCAATATATCCTGATTCATTCATTACGACTCTGAAAAGATCAGAAAGAGTGCTCTTATCTCTAAACATCGAGAAGGCCTTGATCATTTTTGCAAAAAGCTTCAGCTTTGATGAGCTTCTGGAAAGAGCCGCGTATTCATCTGAGTGCTCCATAATATAGAACACACTTTCGCCCAATCTTGAAGATATCTCAATAAGATTATTGACTGTAGTATCACCGATACCACGCTTGGGCTCATTTATGATTCTTCTTAATCTCACGTTATCATTAGGATTAGAAATTACAGCAAGATAAGCAAGAGCGTCTTTGATTTCCTTTCGGTCATAGAATCTGTGTCCGCCTATAATTCTGTAGGGAATTCCTGCTTTAACAAGAGAGCGTTCAATGATATTTGATTGTGCGTTCATACGATACAATATTGCAGTATCTGAAAAAGACGCCTTCTCATCAAGTATACGATTGGCAACAAAGGTACCCTCTTCTATATCATCATTACAGGTTTTGAACACAATCTTTTCGCCCATTCGCATAGACGTCCAGAGCTTTTTGCCTTTTCTTCCGCGGTTATTGGCAATTACAGCATTTGCCGCATCAAGTATAGTCTGTGTAGAACGATAATTTTCCTCAAGTCTGATAACAAGTGCATTACTGAACTGCTCTTCAAAATTCAGAATATTCTCAATGGTTGCACCTCTGAAGCTGTAGATGCTCTGATCATCATCACCTACAACACAAAGATTATTATGACCACCCGCAAGAAGGCTAACAAGCACATACTGAGCGTAATTAGTATCCTGATACTCATCAACCATTATGTATCTGAATCTGTTGCGGTAATATTCAAGAACCTCACTGTCAGCTTTAAGAAGCTCAACTGTCTTGTAGATAATATCATCAAAATCCATTGCATCCGCTTCTGCAAGAAGAGCCTGATATTTGGCATAAGCCTTGGCGATATCAATTTTTCTCACGTCGGAGCCGACACTTAAAGCATACTCCTCGGGATCAACGAGGGCATCCTTTGCACGGCTGATCTCATTCAGAATAGATTTCTGAGGCAGATATTTATCATCAATATTAAGCTGCCTTTGAACCTCTTTTATCAAACGCTTTGAATCATCAGTATCGTAAATGGTAAAATTCTTGGAAAAACCGATTCGGTCGCAAAAACGCCTGAGAATTCTCACACAAGCAGAATGAAAGGTGCTCGCCCATATCTCATCACCGGCTTCACCCAACTGATTAACAAGACGCTCCTTAAGCTCCTTTGCTGCCTTGTTCGTAAAGGTAATCGCAAGAATTTGCCATGGTTCAGGAGCATTGACACATAAAAGATTTCTGATTTCGGAATATGCTCCGCTTGTACCGTTAAGATAATTTTCGAGCAAAGCTTCCGCATCATCCTGAAAATCCGAAAAAATACGATTTGAATTATAAGCATTACCGTATTTTATCAAATTAATAATTCTGTTAACAAGGACGGTAGTTTTTCCGCTTCCGGCACCCGCAAGAATAAGCAGCGGCCCATTAACTGTGGTCACTGCCTTAAACTGCATACTATTCATTCTTGAAAATTCTTTTTCAATAATTTTTCTTCTTAACTGAAGAAGTCTATCATCAGACATATATACACCTTTAATTTTTTCTGTTAAAAATTGAATTGCCGAAAGAATCAATGCCGACTATCAACGGCATATCAGAGACCGACAATTTTTTGATGCTTTCACATCCGAGCTCAGGAAAAGCAATTTCCTCCACCGTTCTGATGCTTTTGCTGATCAAAGCACCCAAGCCTCCGCCGGCACAGAAATATATTCCCTTGTTCTTGACAATGGACTGCGTGACAGCATCAGAACGATTCCCCTTGCCTATCATTCCGAGCAGACCGTTATCCAACAGCACCGGAGAAAATTTATCCATTCTGACAGATGTTGTCGGACCAAAGCTGCCGATGGTGCCGTCATCCTTAGTGGGTGTCGGCCCTGCAAAATAAATTACTGCGCCACACAGCTCAAATGGCAAGGTATCACCGCATGCGATCATATTACAAAGTTTCAGATGAGCAGCATCACGCGCCGTATAAACAGTTCCCGAAAGCAGAATCTTATCACCGGCACAAAAATCAGATACGCTATACTTTAATTGCTCAACCGTTACAAATCTCTCAAGCATTTACGTCTACCATAAAATCATACTCGTCAGCATCATCAAAATTCACATTGCTTTTGGGAGTAGCGGGAGCGGCAAACTTGTTCTTGGTCATAAGGCTATCCGTTGAAATAACGTCTGATTTGCTTGCTTCGTCATTATCAGCAGCGGCAGAATCATCAAAATCAGTTTTAAAATTAAACATTCCGCCGGTTGATTCAACATCCCCCTTAAAGCTGTTAAGCTTACTTCTGAGAGAATTAATATTATCGGCCAATTCCTTGAAGGAATCATTAAACTGTCCGCTGATTTCGGTAATATTACGTGAAATTTCGCTTGCTTTAACAGAGGTAGCATCTACAGCATCAAATGCCTCAGCAAAAAGGTCTGCCGCTTTATCATTGGCTTCTTTAACAAGGATTTCAGAAAAACGCTTAGCATCAAGCATTGCGGCACCGAGACGAGCCTCATAAATCTTGGACACGTCGCACTCAGAGCATTTATCCGCCTCGCTTTTTGAGTTTGCGGCATCCACCAAAGCCTTAAGTGAAGTAATCTCAGCCTTTAATTCATTGATTTCCTTCTGCAGGGCAATAGCGTGAAATTCAGCGTTCTGCTTTTCCTGAATAAGCCCCTCGATATAAGAAATAACATCATTTCTGTTAAAACCGTTCATTGAAGAACGAAATGAAAAATTTTCAGACATACTTTTCCTCCAAAAATTAATATAAGTAATTTTATCACAAACACCTCTTAAATACAAGCATTTTTCCTCATAATTCGCCTTATTATTTATGTTGACAAGAAAGGCTATTAATATTATAAGTACGAAAAAAGGAGGATACTTATGGAAGTAAGAATTTTTAATAACGCAGATGAAATTGCGATAGCTTGTGCTGATATCTTCAGCGAAATTTTACTTAAGAAAAAGGATTGTGTTTTAGGTCTTGCAACTGGTGCATCACCCGTAAAAACATACAAGGAGCTCATTAAGCGTACAAGCAACGGCGAGCTTTCCTTCAGCGAAGTAAAAACTTTTAACCTTGATGAATATTGTGATCTCCCCCGAGATGACAAAAACAGCTACTACACCTTTATGCACGAAAATCTTTTCAACGCAATTGATATAAAAGAGGAAAACGTGCATATTCTTGACGGTAATGCTGCCGATGCAGAAAAAGAGGCTTCTGATTTCGATAACGCCATCGACGCAGCCGGAGGCATTGATATTCAGCTTCTCGGAATCGGAACAAACGGTCACATCGGCTTCAATGAGCCTTGCGAGGAGTTTTCAAAGGGCACCTTCAAGGTCAAGCTTACTGACAGCACGATCAAGTCAAACAGCATTTACTTTGATGACGACTCAATGCCCAGATATGCTTTGACTATGGGTATAGATTCCATTATGAAGGCAAAAAAGATTGTCCTTATTGCCACGGGCGAAGCAAAGGCAAAGGCAATTGCCGCTACGGTAAACGGTGACGTATCCCCCTTGTGTCCCGCTTCCGTTCTCAAAAACCATCCCGATGCAGTTCTTTTAATAGACAAGGAAGCCGCAAAACTTCTCTGATAGCAAAAAAATATGCTTGAATCCCGTTTTCGGATTCAAGCACTTTTTTTATTTCCAGCCGTTACTGTAATCTGAATTCAACCTGATATAGCTGTTAATCAGGCTTTCTGCAATAGAATAGGACGCAACCAGGGGATGAAGTGCAAGAGCATCGACAGCCTTCAGGGTATTTTTCTCAATAATAGCCTCTGCCGCCTGTCTTTCATACAGCTTAACTCTTCTTATCAGCTCTGCGGCAAGCGGATCAATTTCTTTATCGGAGAAATTGCGGGGAGTGACGCCATTTACGGATACGTCGCAGGTTATCTCAACTATATCATCAGGCTCAAGAAAGGAAATTGCACCCTTATTAGCAGTACAAAGTATCATTTTACCCTCTTTATTCTTGCTTATAATATCAACAAAGCGCAATGCAACACCCGCATATCCCCCGTCATCAGGAGAAAACGGATCAAATTTCCATTGCTTTTCTCTGACAATACCTGTTTCGCTTGCCATATAAGAATTTTCGCGCATACCGTAATATTCTTCAAAAATTTTCAACGCAAGCGCAAAGTTATTATCGATATCTACGTTCATAAGCTTCTCTATCATTTCCTTGTTGATTTCTTCAATCTTCTCTCCGCGAGTCTTCTCTGCACCGAGAATATTATCAAGGGCCTTTTTACTGTCAAAAAAATAATATAGATACTCATTCGGGATAAAGCCTTTTTTGAGAAGCATTGCTTTTGAAAAATATCGCATATCTGTCTTCGTATATGCATCATCATTCTGAATAAGCCACTGAGTTACGTCTTCGGATTCTGTATAAACCTGTGAAAAAAATGAGAGATGGTTAAGGCCGTAAATATTCCCGTATACCGTAGCGGGGGCAACATTCAAAAGCTCGGCGAAGGAGTGCAGCATACCACTCGGAGCATCACAAATTCCGTAGGTAAAGGCATACCCGAGATCATGAAGGGCCTGAGATACAAGTCCTGCAGGATTTGTAAAGTTAAAAACCTTAACATCAGCCTTGGAATATCGTTTGATCAATTCACAATATTCAACTAAAGCGGGAATGCTTCGCATAGCAAAGCTGAAGCCTGCCGCACCAGTTGTTTCCTGACCTATCACACCGAGATTAAGCGCCGTTCTTTCATCGCTGACACGCATAGAATCTCCGCCCACTCTGATGGTTGTAATAACGTAATCCGCATCATTCACTGCATCAACAGCATCTGTGGTTATATAAAAATTCAACTCGGGACATATCATATTGGCGATTTTTTGAGCCATTTTTCCGAAAATATTCAATTTTACTTCATCATTATCCATAAAGCAAAGAGTTGAAATACCGAGCTGTGTTGCTCTTGAGGCAATAGATTTTGCTAAAAACATTGAGCGGACTCCTCCACCGCCGATAACCGTCATTTTCATTCTGCGTCACCTTGCTTTTCTGATATTTTCTTTTTGGGCTCAAGCACAAATTTTTTTACAAGATAATAAACAACCCCAACGGGTATCAGACAGATTACGATTAAAATAATTTTATCCATCGGAATCCAGCTGAATATGGCATCTCCGAGTACAGTAAAAAGAATTACTCTCCATGAAATACCGATAACAGATAAAAGAGCATATTTGACATACGAGCAACCCGACGCACCGTAAAGGAGACTTACAAAATCAATGGGAAACGCGGGAATCGCACGAATTGAAACAAGAATTGAAGCCTTGCTCTGAATATCCTTTTCAAGCAACTTCTTGCCAGTCTCTTTTTTTGACAACAGTTTATAAACCGCATCCTTACCGATAAATCGTCCTAAGAAATACGTCACCGACACCTCAATAAAAATTCCGAAAAGATTCACGGCAACAGCAATAAACGGATTCATTATTGCTCCGACAGCTACATAAACCAGCGATGCAGGCACAACAAAAACAAGTGCTTTAACGACGTATATTCCGAGCACCAGAATAATCATCATTGATAACTTATCCGTGACACCGGCAATAGCAGTAACGTCTATTGTAGAAAGCTCATCGTAATAAATAATAGCTACAGCGAAAAGTATCAGAGCTATAACACATCTGAGAATAATCAAAATAATATCTTTCTTTTTCATTTGTCTTCCTCTGTCAAATTATTATCTCGGCGAACCTCCATTTTATATATGCTCTTATCAGAGATATCAATATACGGCATATATACAGGAG
>JAZOOE010000049.1:0-20743 GCA_045654865.1 Acutalibacteraceae bacterium
ACTTCTTCGTTAAAATCCTCGTCAATCCGAAAGGATTGACTCCGGTTTTGCCTTGAATTGCCAAAAATCCTCCCGAGAAAAAATCTTCGACCTGAAATCAAAGATTTTTCAGATGATTTTTGGTTGTTGAGGGTGCCGAAACGCCGAAAAGCGCTGAAAGGGCTTGATTTCAGGCATGTTTCGGATTACTACCGGCACCCTAAACGACCGATTATAATGCAATTAATGCTAATTATACATTTTGCTATTATTTTTGTCAACTTATTTTGTCGAATTATTATATTTTTTTTGATTTGAACTCAGACGGATTTTTTTGTTTTGTTGGTTATTTTTAACATTTCAATTGTTAATTTTATGTCAATAAATCCACATTGACAGACAAGCTTTATATATAGTATTATGAAGACGGATATACCAAAAACAAACACATAAGGAGACATCTGTATGAAAAAAGCATTATCCCTGATATTAAGTCTGATTATGATCCTTTCGGCTATGGGGCTTACGGCATTTGCGGCTGAAAAGCCTCTGACGATCACCGTGGCAAACGACCTGCATCTGGACGTTGAGGATTCCTTTGCCGACAGTGTAAAAAAGAGAAACTCAGCAAGCGTTGAATACGCTCACGTTTCCTCCGGCGGACAGATGATATACGAGTCCTACGCACTTGTCAGGGCATTCCTTGAAAATGCGGCACAAAACGAAAGCGATTTCGTTATTATGCCCGGCGACATCACCAACAACGGGCTTGTGGCAGAGCACGAATTCCTCGCAGATATGCTGGGAGAATTTGAGAGCACAACGGGCAAAAAGGTTTTCGTTGTTGCGGGTAATCACGACTATCTGAAAACAAGCGTTACCGAGTTTGAAAAAATTTATGCCGAATTCGGCTATAACGAGGCTTATGCCAACGATCCGAACTCCGGAACGTATATGGCAGAGCTTTCAGACGGCTACGTGCTTCTTGCAATCGACTCATCGGGCCCCTCGAATCTGCATAATGCCGTAACCGGTGCAAGATTTGACTGGATCGAAGCTCAGCTTAAGCAGGCAAAGGCTCAGGGCAAAAAGGTTATTGCCATGTCCCACTATAACGTTATGGAGCACTTCATTTTACAGGCAAAAATCCACACCGGCTCAGTGCTCACTCCCACAGATTTCAGTCTTGCATCCATGCTTGCGGACAACGGCGTAAAATTTATCTTCTCCGCTCACACCCATTCCCACGATATTGCTATGCACACAAGCGATGCGGGCAACGTGATCTATGAAGCAGTTACAAATTCTCTTTCCCAGTATCCCTGTGCTTACAGAGTTGTTTCCTTCGGTGAAAGCGTTGTATTCAGAACTGACTACGTAAGAAGCATCGACACCACGCTTCTTCCCGACGGAATCCACGAAACGGCTTTCGCTCTTGCCGAGAGTAATTTCCTTTTATATGCAAAGAACTGCACCTATCTCGGTGTAAGAAATATGATCGTCTCATACACGAAGGCAAGCCAGCTCAAGAAGATACTCAACACCGATGACGAAACCGTAAACGGCGTTATCGACAGAGCGGCAGGTAAGCTTGAAGAAATAGCCGATATGCCCATATACAAGGCAGATGCCGCAGAGAGCGAGCCCAGCCTCGAGGCTATGGCAGAGGAGCTCGGCATTGATATTTTCGAGTCCGATTACGAAACTCTTATCGACCTTATCGTATGCGTATATCAGAAAAAGGTTGAGGGCGATGAGACTATGGCAGCATATTCAGACGAAATGGTGCTCGTATCAAGACTTCTTGCAGTTGCAATCAACTATGCCTTCAGCGACGTAACCAACGAGGAATTCACCTACGTTCTCTCCTTTGTGGCTTCACTTCTCGGAGTTGACATTTCCAAGGATATTATTGACGCCGTAGGCAGTAACTTCGATAAGTTCAGAGGCGCAGAGCTTTTCGTAACCTCAGTTGCTCTTCCTCTTTTAGGCGAGTTCGGTAAGGACAGCACACCCAAGGACAAGAACGTGACACTCCCCGGCTATGACTCAGCTCCCGTTGAGGAAAGCCTCCTTGATAAGATCAGAGCCTTCTTCAAGGGCATCTTCGACTTCTTCCATATGCTCTTTGCAATGATCGCATAAATAACCCGCGTTCAGGGAGCCTGTTGTCGGCTCCCTGATTTTTTTTACAGTCGAATAGCTATGGACAAAAATACTTATAATTTCCGTATCGGCAAAATAAAAAGATTGATAATTCACAGGGATTTTTTATAATATAATTGACAGAAATAGACAAAAGGATAGTAAAAAATGAAAGAATTAAGGTTATTTATAAGCTACGGACACGAAGATAATCATATACCGATTATTAATAAAATTAAAAACCGCCTTGAACAGGACAGTCATCAGGTATTCAGAGATGATTCTATCAAAGCAGCCGAAAACTGGCGGGAACGCTTACATAATGAAATAATTGACTCTAACGGAGTCGTAGCCTTCTTGTCAAAATATTCAATGCGAGAAGAAAATAACCGCCCCGGAGTCTGTCTTGATGAATTATCTATTGCCGTTTCCGTTCCGGAAAAAAAAATTCTTACCATTCTGCTGGAAAACGCAAAGGATGTCAATCCGCCGCCTACTGTCAGCGCTACACAATGGATAGATATGAGCAATTGGCGAGAAATATATAAGCAGGGAGAAGATGTATTCAACAAATATTTTGAAGAAAAATATTCTCTTATAAAAGAGGCGATTGAAAGTGACGAGAATTTCCGTTTTCATTCGGAAATTGAGGGACTTCGCCTTTCTCTGCAGCCTGATGTCAGCAAAGCAAAATTTTATTCTCTGTTGAAAAAACCGCTGTACGGAAGAGAGTGGCTCGATACAGAAGCCGATGATTTTTTCAAAGATGATTTTTCACCCAGATTCTTTTGTCTTTACGGCGGTCCGGGACACGGAAAAAGTCATTTTACGGCACATAAGATACATTATCACCCTCAGGTCGTCTCCGGATACTTTTTTGAATATGATAAAAAAGATAAAAATGCGGTTAAAAATTTCATTATTTCAACTGCGTTTCAGATAGCAGTATCCCTGCAGGAATACCGGAGTTCTCTTATTAAGAAGCTGAAGGATACAGGTAAATACTATTCACCAAAGGACAGTGCCGCAGATTCCGTTATTACCGTAAGACCTGACGTCAGCTGGGCATATACAATGAGTGACGTTGCTCTTTTCCGTTTTCTTATTACGGAACATTCCCTTATTGGCGGGGATAGTGGAAATAAGGTTATTGTAATTGACGGAATTGATGAAGCGGATTACGAAGATAAAAATCCTTTACTTGACCTTCTTTGCAGCAGTGCGGTTTCCCTTCTCCCACAATGGATAAAGTTTTTTGTCACCTCAAGGAAAGAAGAAAAAATAAGATTGTTTTTTCAATCAATAAATGCAAAGACACTGGATCTCGACTGTCCTGAAAGTGAAGATGATATTAAATTTTATCTTAGATCAAAGTTTTCTGAACATATACAATCAGGAGTTCTTTCAGAAAACGTGATAAACAAAATCTCAGACCGTTGCGAGAAAACCTTCATCTTTGCCGAAATGCTTTGCGAGGCATATCAAAAGGATAAAAGTATACTTAATGATATAAGCCGACTGCCTAAAAATATAAACGGCTTGTATTATCTTTATTTTTCCCGTCTTTTTGAAAAAACTGATTACGGTCAGGTAAAAAAAGCACTGTCCGTAATAGCGACAAACAACGGAAAAATATCTGAAAAAATCCTAAGAAAAATGATGTTTGCGGATTCGGGAGAAATGAATCTGTTTTTGCAAAAAATGCGGTCATTTATAAAGGTTTCCGATGAACCCGGCGGAACTTCATTATCCTTTTATCACAAAACCATAAGTGAGTGGATAGTCAACCCCGAGGCCGCCGGAGAATATGCGATTGATACAGCCGTCGGCAAAGAACTGATTCTTGATTTCTGCGACAGCTGTATGGAAAAAGTTAACTCTGCAGATTTCTATTGGGGATATACGGGAAATAAATCAGTATTAAGCTATGACGAGCTTCTGTTTACGTTTGACAAAACAAATGAATTCGGTTCCTCAAAGCAAAAAAGAAGATTGAAAGAAAATCTAAGATTCCTTTATGAAATGCAGCTTGAAGCATACAAGGATTCAGATTTACATTTTGCATCAAAAACCGCAGAGTATATTGAAAAAGCTTATTCTCAGCTGTCACAGGAAAAACAAACAGAAATGAAAAAATTTCTTGTCGGCTCAAAAACCCTGCAGGCAGAAACTGAGCTTACAAAGGAATCCCCATCTGCTCTCGTATTTTTCGAAAAAATTGAAAATGATTATATGGATATTCTCAGCTCCGCGATTCCGCTGTATTGCTGTATCGAAAGAAATATCTGTTTTCTGTTAAGAAAAACCGATGCACCTGCAGCAGAAAAAAGAATCAATAAGCTTATTGGCTTCATAAATGCTCAGACCTATGCCGAGGAACAGAAGGGCGCTGACCTTGCACAGTGCTATTATCATTTGTGTGTAATTCTTTTTAATTTGAAAAAGTATCCGCAATCAATAAAAACAGGAATACTGGCAAAAAGAGAGGCAGAAGAATATTTTGATGAGCCCGACAGGCTTATTGCACTTGTAAACAATCAGATAGGCAGCTGCTTTTATCATATAAGCCGCGAATATGAGAGCAAACCGCATATAAAGCAGAAGCTCCTTGAGGAGCAATTAAAATACAAAAAAGAATCGGTGGAAAGCAGATTACGGCTTTACGGTAAATACAGCCGGTATACTGCTCTTTCCTTTGACTATTATGCCCGTGCTCTTCTTGACGTGCATCGGGCAAGAAAGGAAAAGATTTCCGCAGAAGCATACGAGTATGCCGAGCTTGCATTAAAAACAAACGCTTATACAATGGGAACAGACTCTTTAAGATATGCACGGAGCCTTTTAACAAAAACTTATATCCTGGAAGAGGAAGGTAAGCTGCAAGAGGCTCTGGAGCTGGCTTGTCAGGCTCAAAAGATACAGGAAACCTTTATAAAAACGGAGCCTGATGCAGCAAAAAGCGGAAATGAAGCTGTTAAGCGATTAACCAAAGCCTTAAATGCAACAGAAAATCAATAACAAACGAGGTAAAATAATATGAAGCCATTAGGATATATAGTACACGGCGGGGATTATAATCCCGACCAGTGGATAAACACCCCCGAAATATGGGATGATGATATGCGCCTTATGAAAAAGGCGGGGATAAACAGTGCCACCGTGGGAATTTTTGCATGGTCAGTTCTTGAGCCCCGCGAGGGAGAATATGACTTTTCTTTCCTTGATACCATACTTGACAAGATGCACGAAAACGGCATAAAAGCCGTGCTTGCAACGCCCTCGGGCGCAAGACCTCCGTGGATGGCACAGAAATATCCCGAGGTATTAAGAGTTGAGGAAACGGGAATCAGAAACGAATTCGGTGTCCGCCACAACCACTGCCTTACCTCCCCCGTATACCGTGAAAAGGTAAGAAATATAAACCGCCTTATTGCCGAGCGCTACAAGGAGCATCCCGCGCTTATGATGTGGCACGTATCAAACGAATATTCGGGAGCGTGTCATTGTGATTTGTGTCAGGCGGCTTTCAGAGAATGGCTGAAAAAGGAATATGACAACGATCTCGACAAGCTTAATTTCAAGTGGTGGAACGGCTTCTGGAGCCACAGATTCACCGACTGGGAGCAGATTTCCTCCCCTAAATTCCGCGGCGAAAATCACGTTTCCGCTCTGAAGCTGTGCTGGGATCGCTTCGTGTCGGACAGTCATATTTCATTTTATGAAAACGAAATCGAGCCATTAAGAGAGCTCACCCCGAATATTCCAATAACCACGAATCTTATGGGGCACTATAACGGAATCAACTATCAGAAGCTGGCTTCTCACCTTGATATTATCTCCTATGACTCCTATCCCCCCTTTGATGCGGAGGATTCTCTTGAAATTGCCCGTCAATGGACGTTCACATACGACGTATACCGCTCAATGGGCGGCGGCGAGCCATTCTTCCTGATGGAAAGCTCACCCTCCCTTGTTAACTGGAGAGACGTAAACCGACTTCTTCGCCCCGGCAGACACGCTCAGAAGTCAATGCTTGCCATAGCCTACGGTGCGGACAGCGTCCAGTATTTCCAATGGCGTAAAAGCCGCGGCGGCCACGAAAAATTCCACGGCGCGGTAGTCGACCACGTGGGCACTGACGAAACGAGAGTATTCAGGGAGGTTGCCGCATTAGGTCAGGAGCTTAAAAAGCTGGGCGGTGTTACCGGCAGCAAATCAGAAAGCCCCGTTGCAATTATCTGCGACTGGGACAACTCCCACGCAACGGAGCACTTCTGCGGATATAACAACCGTCACCGCAGCTATTTCGAGGAATGTGAAAAATGGCATCGCCCCTTTGCAATCAGAGGTATATCCTGCGACGTTATAAGCGAAACGGACGATTACTCAAAATATGAGCTTGTCATCGCCCCGTTTATGTATATGCTAAGGGACGGAGTAAAGGAAAAAATCGAGGAATATATTGAAAACGGCGGCAATTTCGTTGCCACATATCTTTTCGCAGTTGCGGACAAGGATGATATGGTATACTTCGGCGGTCTTCCCGCAGAAAATCTCAGAAAGGTTTTTGGCGTATGGGCGGAGGAAACAAGCGGTATCCCCGAGGGCAAGGAGGGCACGGCTCAGTTCGGCGGCAAGGAATATAAAACTCAGGTGGTGCTTGACGTTATCCACTCTGAGGGAGCAGAAATTCTCGGAACGTACACCTCCGATTTCTTTAAGGGAGAGCCTGCCGTCACAAAAAACCGCTACGGCAAGGGCACTGCATACTACACCGCTTTCAGAAATGACGAGGACTTTGCCGACGATTTCTGTGAGGCACTTGTAAAGGCTCACGGCATAGCCCCCGATACAAGTATCACGGCAGACCGCGACGTGCTTATAAGAAAAAGAGGCGACTTTGTATTCATATTCAACTTCTCAGAGGAGGAAAAGACCGCAGTCCTCGACAAGACCTACACCGACGTTCTCGGTGAAAAAGAGGTGTCGGGCACACTCACCCTCCCCGTCTGCGGCTATGCGGTTCTGAAATAAGCGTTTACCGGAAAATTTCTCCATAAACAAACCGTGCCCGATTCAACAAAACGAATCGGGCGCCGCTTTTTGACAGCTTTCAGAGCCGAAAGACCGAAAAGCGCTGAAAGAGCTTGATTTCGGGCAGGTTCGGATTGTTACCGTCCTCCTGAGGTATTTATACGTATTTACTTGACTATATCCGAGACATTCGGTATAATCAACTTAAATTCACAAAACTGTCAGGGAAAGGTTTGATAAGCTATGATCGGTATTATTATCGCTGCGGTTACTTTCGCAGTATCCTTTATAATCTGTCTTATCGTCGGAGGCGGTTTTTCTGATAACAAGCTTTTATTAGCTCCCTTTTTTCTTGCCTTTATGGTATACGGCCTTTACGAGCTTTTCAGAAAAAAGGACACAGACGAGGATGACAGCTCCTTTGAGACCGGCGAAAAAAAACTAACATTTGCAGAAAAAATAGCAGAGAAAAAAAGACAAGAAAAGGAACAGCGTATACAAATTGCCCGTGAGTTAGCAAGAGAAATGAACGAAAGAGAGAAACAAGAGAACATCAGAAAAGCTAAAGAGCAAGCAGAGATTGAATTAAAAGAGAAGAGAGAAAAAGAAGAAATTGAAAAAAGAATATCCTACTTTGAAAACAGCGAAGCAACAAAAAAAATCGTTGAATATATAAAAACCAAGTCGAGCGGTACTCCTCATACTATAGATATTATTACCTATATCTATCCCTTTGCCGAACAAAAAACAAAAAAGTGTACAAAAATAACATTTTATTTTGAAGGCGGACACGCGTCCTATGATTTTTCCGAATTTAATCTGAAATCACTTGAAATGCCTGAGGATACAGCAACTTTTTCAAAGAGTGCTTCACCGGCAGATATATCAAAGTGGTTTTTAAATAAATGGTCTAAAAAAAACAACACATACTGTCTTGCCGCTGCAATTAACAGACATTTTAATAACCAGTTTAAAATTGAAGAGTTTTTCTGTGAGGGGCTTCCCCATAATGTAGTGAAATCAGATTCAACAACAACAACTTTCAAAATGGCAAACATAAACGCGAAACTAACAAGAGAAATGCGTTCCTTCTGACTAATCTGTAAAAATCCATATCTGTTCTTTGAACGGATGTGGATTTTTTGTTATGACCGATATTGAAAAATTTTTTTCTGTTTGATATTATGTAAACAGATTTTAACGGCAGGTGATTTTATGAGCAGATTCCTTGAGGAGCTGGCAGAATTTATAAAGAACAATGACGGCAGAACGTTTTCGGTTGCCGAAATTATAGGGGACAACCCTCCCGAAGTAATCAATATAAAGGAAAACAACCCTTGTCAGAATATATATTCCGTATCAAAGGTGTTTACGGTTACGGCTATCGGCATTCTCTGCGACAGAGGTCTTCTCTCGGTGGATGATACCGTGACGAAGCTTCTCGGGGATGAGTGCCCCGAGGGCTATGACAAATACTGGGAGCAGACAACTCTCGATATGCTTATGCGCCACCGTGTCGGCTTTCCCGGAGGCTTTGATATTGATGTTTTCGATGCGTCAAAGTATAATCCCGACTACCTTACAGAGATCATGCTGAAAAAATGGATTTGTCCTCCCGACACCGAAAGACGATATGACGATGCAGGCTATTATATCCTTTCCCGTATAGTAAACAAGGTATCGGGCAAGCCCCTTTTTGCTTTCTGCTGGGAAAATATATTCCTGCCCTTAGGCTTCCGCGAAGCCGCCTGGAGCTGTTGTCCCAAGGGGCACGCGATGGGTGCAACGGGACTTTATATCAGATGTGAGGATATGGTTAAGCTGGGTGCTGTTTATCTTAACAAAGGAGAATATCTCGGAAAACGTATAGTTTCGGAAAAATGGATTGAAAAGGTGCTTGAAAGACAGTATGAGCTTGCCCCCAACGGCATAAGGGACGCTTACAGCAAGGGCGGAATGAACGGTCAGAATCTTATGGTCATCCCCTCTCTCGGACGTGTCTTAGGCTGGCAGAGCTATGACATACATCCCGGCGGCCCCGACATCGGAAAATTCATTTCGGAATACCGCTTTTAAGATAAAAACACAAGGAGATATTGCATCGTGGAAGCTTTAATTGAAAAAAGAAAGTTACCTCCCCTTTTATCAAGGGAGGAAATGCTTGAAATCATACAAAGAGAGGAATACGGATATTTTCCTCAGCCCCCCGAGGAGCTTGAATTCAGTCAGACTCAGCTGAGAAACGATAACATTTTCGGCGGCAAGGGCAAGCTTTGGGAGATCACAATTACGGTTACCGTAAAGGGAAAGAAATTCTCATTTCCCGTGTCATATATGGTTCCCGAGGGCGAGGGGCCCTTTCCCTTTTTCGTCAATCTGAATTTTGAAAAGAACGTTCCCAACTTCTATTATCCCGCAGAGGAGATCCTCGACAACGGCTTTGCGGCATTCAACCTCTTTTTCAAGGACGTCACCTCAGATGACGGGGATTTCACGGACGGACTTGCAGGTCTTTTTTATCCCGACGGAAAAAGAGGCGACACCGACTGCGGAAAGCTGTGCCTTTGGGCGTGGGCGGCTTGCCGAGTCCTTGACTTTGCCGAAACGGATTCCCGTCTTGATATGACGAGAGCCGCCGTGTGCGGTCATTCAAGGCTGGGAAAAACCGCTCTGGTTGCAGGTGCCTTTGACGAGCGCTTCCGCTTCGTGCATTCCAACTGCTCAGGCTGCGGCGGCGCAGCAATAGCAAGAGACAACACGGGAGAAACCGTCAGGGATATCTGCCGTAATTTCCCCTATTGGTTCTGCGAAAACTACAAAAAATACATAGACAACGAATACTCAATGCCCTTTGATCAGCACTTCCTTTTAGCCTGCAGTGCCCCACGTAACCTTTCGGTGGTATCCGCAACCGAGGACGATTGGGCAGATCCCACTGGAGAGCAGCTGAGTCTCTTTGCCGCTTCCCCTGCATTCAAACAAAAAGGCGCGGGCTTTGTCTGCGACAGAAAAGCTCAGACGGGAGAACGCTTCACCGATGGCAACCCCGTATATTTCCTCAGAAAGGGCAGACACTTTTTCGCCCGTGAGGACTGGCAATTTCTGATGGATGTAATAAAAAAAGAGCGGTAAAAGGATAGAGCAGTAAAACTACACAAACAGGAAAAGGGGATGTAAAAAAAGCGAAGACCGTATAAAACTATATAGAACAAGAGGTTCTGCAGGATTATTAAGTCTGCAGAACCCCATAAATTTGTCCGAAAATTAAAAATCGGTAAAAATTTTTGTTTTATACTACGAATAAATCTCGCCACTCGCCGTACCTTTGTACGCCATCGGGCAAACAAAACCAAGCCTTACGCCTTGATTTTGCTCGATTTATCCGTTCTTCATCTTTTTTTCCTATCCCCTTGAAAGGGGCTGTAAAAAACTTTCGTTTTTTTACAGCCCCTTTTTTCTTGACAAGCACTGCTTTTGTATCCGCAAATGCAATTTAAGTTATAAGTTATAAAGTTCGCTTTCGCTCACCGTTATGATTTTGCTATCGCAAAAGTTATGATATGATTGCCTTTTCTGCTTTTAACTTGGCGAAGTCAATTATAACGATGCGCAGCATCTCATAACTCATAACTTGCCGAAAGGCAATCATAACTGCGCACCCGCTATATCGCAGGTGTGTGCTGCTTATCCGTAGTACACGTGCTCATAGAAAAGACACCACACGAAATATGCCGAGAGAATTACCGCCGCGCCGATTTTAACAACGGGCTTTGTCTTTTTCATATCATCAAAAAGCTTCATAAGCGAGGGCACCCTCATAGCAATGAAGCCGAAGAGCACGAAGAACACCGAAAGAGCGGCGCTTGAGATCCATCTCCATGAATCCGAGGAGAGAATAAGCTCAGGTACAAGGGCAAGGGGCATTATGCACGCGGCAATAAAGGGAAGACGTGACACCGACTTCTCCTTTACGGCAAGATAGCCGAAAATTCCCCAGAAGATAAGAAGCACGGGAGCAAAAAACAGAAGATAGCTGATACATGCCTCCTCATTTACAAGCTCACGGTTTATGTTCACAAGAGCCGAAAGGGATGAGCCCGTATCGTTCATCTGAGTGCCTCTGAATATATCATAAAGATAATATTTCAGATAATCGTCATATATGAACACGGTGGCATCAACCTTTGAATGCACGTATTCAATCATTTCATCGGCAGTCATCACAAGATGATTTTTTGCAATAACGGAAAGATACAAAAATCCACCCGTGGCAAGCACGCTGTGAACACCAAGGCCTGCCGCCTCTCTTTTAAGAGCAGTTCCCCTTACGTTCACCACTCTGTGGAGAGCCAGAACAAAAAGTGCGGGGAAGAATGCGAGGAAATAGGAATAGTGGATAAGAAGTCCGACGACGGTCATAACCGCCGCGATAAAGCCTGCGCTCCCCTTTCCCTTTATAAGCACCGCCGCCGAGCTTATGAACACGGCAAAGTTATAAAGGTCAAGAACACCGTAAAAATAGGGGAAGGCAAACACCGTCAGAGGGCATACCGTGAAGATAGCCGCAAGAAGGAGCATAAAAATATTTTTTTCCGCAAAGCTCCTTCTGATGATAACTCCGCTCAATACCGCCTGACAGATAAGAACGAATATAAGCGAGACCTTGGCAAAAGTATCAATTGCCGCCGAGGTTACGGTATCGCAGAACAAGGAAAGAATACTGCCGATAAGAAGTCTTGAGCCGAGACCGACGGAAAAATCACCCACGTAAAGGCAATGGAACAAGCCCGTTACCCTGAATGATGAGGAAAAAATCTTATAACCGTTCAGATATAAAAGTCCGCACATAACGGCAAAGCAAAGAAGCGCCGCCAAGGGCACGAAAAGCGGAAATTCCGCTGATTTCTCAAGGCTTGCCGTCAATTTCCCGCGAAAAAGCTCCGCCTTTTTCTCTGAGGGAGCCGCTGCTGCGGCAGACTTCCCCGCCGCCGTGGGATTTTCCTTCTTTTTTGCCGCCTTAGGCGGTGCAGCTTTATTCTGAGGCTTCTTGCCCGAAGTCTTATTTGCCATAAAATAAACCTTCCGTAAATTCTTATTGTAAATACTTTTCTCTTTTGATATAATATATCATACACCAATTTTTGATTTTTTGTCAACACACAGAAATAACGGCAGGTGAGACAGTGAACGGCTTTACGGGATTATCCGTTATAATTCCCACGATAGATGAAAAAGAGGATATAAAAGAAGTTATCGGAATAATACTCGGCACCTGTGAAAAGGGTGATATAAGCGACATCGGGCTTATATATTCCCCCCGCTCGGAAAAGGAGTTTGTTGAATATCTCGGCTCCTTTCGGGAGCTTTACCCCGACACCGTTTTCAATATAGCCTGTCAGCCGGGAAAGGGCGTGGGCGATGCGGTAAGACACGGCATATCCCTCAGCCGCGGCTCACATATAACCATGATCGGTGCGGATATGGAAAATGATCCTCACGATATTGCGGTTATGGCAAGGCTTTCAAAGGAGCACCCCGACCACGTTATCTCAGGCTCAAGGAATCTTGCAAAGGGCGGCTTCAGCGAATACCCGAAAAGCAAGATATTCTTAAATCTCGCCTTTCAGCTTGTTCTGAAAATACTTTTTTCCACAAAGGGCAGTGACGTTACCTATCTTTTTCAGTCCGCCCCCGCACACATCATAAAAGAGCATAAGTTCCTGTGTCCCGAGGCATTCGTGCTTGAGCTTGCACTGCTTCAGGAAACGGAGAGGCTTCCCACCATAGAATTCCCCTCTAAGGTGTACCGCCGCAAGCACGGCTCCTCACACCTTACGTTCAGATACCACCTTGGCTTTATGAAAGCCACCTTCAAAATATTTTTCAAGAGAAGAAGGAGTGAGAGAAAATGAAAAATATATATTTCGTTCAGGCCTGCGAGCTTCACGGAGACGGAAATAACAAATCCGCATATCTCCCCTATGCCACGGGACTCCTTGCGGCTTACGCATTCAAAAATCCTCTCATAAAGGAAAACTACACCGTTAAGAAGTTCCTTTATCAGAGAGAGGACATCGACGAGGCTCTTGACAGCATGGAAAGCCCCTCGGTCGTAGGCTTTTCCTGCTATATATGGAACTTTGAATACAACAAGATATTTGCAAAAAAGCTCAAGGAAAGATACCCCGAATGCATAGTGATCTTCGGCGGACACAACGTGGATAACGATTCGTGTCAGCAGCTTGACGAGTTCCCCTTTGTGGATTTTCTCATCCACGGCGAGGGCGAAATTGCATTCCACGATATTCTTGAGCACCTTATCACGGATAATGATTTTTCACTTATTCCCAATATCTCCTACCGCTCGGAAAAGGGCGCGGTGCTCAACCCCTTTAAGGAGATTACCACCCTTGACTATCCCTCCCCCTATCTTGAGGGCTGGTTTGACGAGATTCTTGAAAAGGATAACATCACCTTTTCCGCTCTTTTTGAGACCATAAGAGGCTGTCCGTTCAGATGTGCATACTGCGACTGGGGAAGCTTCAATCTCAAGGTGCGCCACTTCCCTCTTGAAAGAGTAATTGATGAAATCAAGTGGTTTGCCGACCATAAGATCGCATTCTGCTTCTGTATAGATTCAAACTTCGGAATGTTTGAAAGAGACTATGACATAGTTGACGCCTTCCTTAAAATCAAGGAGGAGACGGGCTATCCCGAGGCATTCAAATGCTGTACCACCGAGGGCGGCGGTATGCAGGAGTTCAACATCAACAAGAAGCTCAACGACTGCGGTATTCTCAAGGGCGCATCCCTTGCATTGCAGACACTGTGCCCCGAGGCTCTAAAGAACATCGGCAGACGCAATATGACTCTTGAAAAATACGGCAAGCTGACAGAGCTTTACAACGAAGCCGGTATCCCCGCTTATTCCGAATTCATTTACGGTCTCCCCGGAGAAACCTATGATTCATTTGCCGATAACCTTGACGTTATGATGCATTCGGCAACCACAAAGAGCTGCTTTATGCACTACTGCGAGCTGCTTATGAATTCACGTCTGGGACAGCAAGAGACCATAGAGCAGTTCAAGATTGAAACTGCTCGAATCCCCTATGCCCAGCTTCACACAAAACCTCAGGAGGGCATAATCGAATATTCAAATATCATAATCTCCACCTACTCAATGGACTATGATATGTGGGTTAAGACCTGCACCTTCGGAGCCTTCATAAACTGCTTCCACTATATGGGTATTCTTCAGTTCCCCGCAAGATATATGAACTATGAGCACGGGCTTTCATTCAGAAACTTCTATGAAAAGCTCATAGAATGGGCTTCAATGAATCCCGACACCATAGCAGGAAAGCACTTCAGCGACATAACGAGAAAGCTGGGCGCGAAGAAATACGGCAAGACCATAGAAAGAGTTTATATGGATCCCGCATTCGGCAACATCGAGTGGCCCCTTGAAGAGGGAATATGCCTTGACGTAATCAGAGAGCCCGACCGCTTCTATGAGGAGATAAAGAGCTTCATATTAAGCCTCGGCGCAGACGAAAGCGTTATGACGGAGCTTCTGAAATTCCAGAAGGCTGTCATAAGAAAGCCCTTTGACACCGACTCCGAGATCAGTCTCGGCTATGACTTCTTCACATATTTCAACAACTCCAATATCGGCAGATATACCTCTCTCGAGAAAAAGGAAAATACCCTTGCCTTCCGAAACACCTATCCCACGAGCTCCCTTGAGGATTATGCAAGAAGAATCGTATGGTTCGACAGAAAGAATGCAAGAGTAATGTACGATACTCAGGAGATGTCGTTCAGATAATGAAAATAAAGGCGTTTTTTGTACCCCGTATACAAAAAATGCCTTTTTTTGTTGTCTTAAGTTATTGAAATCTTGTTTTTATTATAATATAATATATTCTGTATAACTATATTTTGAAAGATGTGTACTTTATGGCTTACGACAACAACAAAAAGCGTGATTTCAGACCTGACTCAAAAAACGGAAAAAGAGGCTTTTCCTCAGAGGAGAGACGCCCCTTCAAAAAGGATTCGAGACGTGAGGATGCCGAGGAGGATTCCTTTGACAAAAAGCCCGCCGCCGAGCCCCGCACTGACCTTGTCATAGGAAGAAATGCCGTCAGAGAGGCATTGAAGGCAGGCAGACCTGCCGATTCGCTTCTGGTGCAGAGGGGTGAGCTCTCGGGAAGCATCCGCCCCATTATTGCTGAGTGTAAGGAAAAGGGAATAATCGTCAAGGAGGTCGACAGCAAGAAGCTGGACTTTATGTGCGGACATGCTCACCATCAGGGCGTGATTATGGTTGTTGCCGCTCACGAATATTCCACGGTTGAGGCAATTCTCGCAAGGGCAGAGGAAAAGGGCGAGCCTCCCTTTATTGTGATATGTGACGGACTTGAGGATCCCCATAACTTAGGCGCGATCATCCGTTCGGCAGATGCGGCAGGCGTTCACGGAGTGATAATTCCCGAGAGAAGAAGCGTAAGCCTTTCGGGCATCGTAGGCAAAACCTCTGCGGGTGCACTTGAATACGTGCCCGTGGCAAGAGTAAAGAACATAACCGCCACCATTAAGGAGCTCAAGGAAAAGGGCATCTGGGTTTATTGTGCGGATATGGACGGTACCCCCTACAGACAGGCAGATCTCAGCGGTGCTTTAGCAATCGTTGTAGGCGGCGAGGGCGCAGGCGTCAGCCGTCTTGTAAAGGAAAACTGCGACGGCGTGCTGTCTATTCCTATGAAAGGAAACGTTAACTCACTCAACGCATCCGTTGCGGCGGCAATACTCATTTTTGAAGCCGCGGCAAAAAGATAACCCTACGGATCGGCGAGGATTTTAACAAAGAAGCGGCGGAAATCATCCGACAAAAAAACACGGTTCGGATTACTGCCCATAAGGGAAAGGTAGGATTTCTTATATGAACGAATACGATAAATTTCTGAAATTTTTTAATAAAGAAAACGGTGAAAACGAGCCTCTTTCCGAAAGAGAGGATATAATCCCGTTAAAGGGCGCCGCATTCATCGCGTCGGCTGAGGAGGAAAAGTCCGTCCCCGAGGAAAATCAGCCTCCCGTGACCGAGGAAAAGGCAGATGCCGCTGACGAGGAAATGACGGAAGCCGCCGACGAAATAAAAGAAGAAAAGACAGAAGAGATAAAAATGCCCGAGAAGGAAGATAAAAAAGAGGAGCCGGCAGAAGGCTCTGATGAGATTCCCGTATCAGGCTTCATTAAAAGCGGCGACGCTCAGTTTATTGCGGTAAATGCAAAAAATCGCAACGATTGTCCCACGGCGGCAGAGAAATATACGGACAGACTTCTTCCCGTGATCCCCCGCAAAAAGTCTGTGGAGGAGACACCCCGCAAGGGTAGCTCATACGAGCAGAACCACTCTCCCGAATCGGAAAACAACTTCATTCCCCTTGACGACGCCAAGAAGGATGAGGTAAGAAAAAATACTGATACAGCGCAGACTCCCGAGAACACTGCCGAGGAGCAGCTCAAGATATTCCCCCATACGCTTGAAGAAAAAAAAGCAGAAAACGAGGTATCGGGCGTAATTCTTGAGAAGAAGCCCCCGGAGGTACCCGAGGGAGAAACGAAATTCATCTCAAGAAAGGGCGATCTGCTCAGGGAGATCGCAAAAAGCTCCGACGAAAGCGGCATTACAAACGACGGTCAGATGACAATGGAGGGCTTCGAGGACGAGGACATCCCGATTATAAACACCGACGACGAGGAGCAGCTTCGCAGAGAGCTTAAAAAGGTAAGAGAGAAAAGAATAAAGAACTTCAAATTCTGGTCAAAGGCAGAGGGCGAAACAGGGGAAAGCGAGGATAAAAGCTTCAGCGCTCAGGCTCAGGAAAAGCAGCTCCCCGCCTTCCTTGCAGGAATAAGAGACAGATTTTCTCACCTTGACACGGATTTTCTTTCCTTCGGTGAGGAGGAATTCTCCGATCCCTCAAGAAGAAAGGAAATATTCGCCTCTCTTCTCAATGCAAAGAAAACTATTCTTATAAAGACGGCAATCGTTGCCCTTCTTGGCATCGTGCTGACGCTTATAAACGTTTCCACCTCCGTATCAGCCGCGGTAAACAACGGATTTTTCCTTACTCTCGGCGGCTCGGCGGCAGCATATTCGGCCATTAACCTTATTTTCCTGCTTATATGCGGAGTGCTGATGCTTGACGAGCTGAAAAAGGGCTTGTTCTCGGTGCTCAAGGTAAGACCGAAAACCGACAGCGCATTACTGTTTATGTATCTTTGCGCTCTTGCACAGACGATAGCATCCTTCTTCTCACAGCTGAAGCCCGAATATGAATACCATCTTCTTTCGGGTGCGGCAATAACGCTGTGCGTGCCCGTGCTTCTTGCAAAGGTATTCTATCACGACAGCACAAGACATTGCTTCAAGGTTGCGGGCGCAGTAAACGATAAGTGCTATATGAGAAGCGTGTCCGACAACGAAACGGTTGTATCCATTCTTAAGGACAGAGACCACAAAAATGCAAATCTCGTATACACGGGCAAGACAAGATTTATCTCGGGCTTCCTTAAAAGAAGTGCTTCGGGTGCCTTTGCAGGTCAGGCATCCTCAAGAGTGGTTATCGCCTCCGTGCTTGCATCCGTCGTTTCGGGAATCATCGGACTTGTGATTTCAGGCAGCGTGGTATATGCTCTGGGCTGTATGTGCGCAACCTCCGCAATCTCATTCCCCGTAAGCTGTCTGCTGTTCACGGGCTTTGCTCTGAGCAACGAAAACAGCGTGCTTTCGGTAAAGTCCTCCTTTATCGGCAGCTTCTCAGATACCTACAGCTTCGGCTGTATCGATAACATTCTTCTTGACGGAGAGGACGTTTTCTCCGCCGAGATAGTGTCCTCCTCTTGCGCCCGCCGCGTTCCCTCAAAGCAGGCTGAGTTCTGCGCCGCGGTGCTCACAAGCAAGTCGGGCGGAATGCTGGGAAAGGCATTCAGCGTATTCTCAGCAGGACTTGAGGACAGATTCCCCGAGGTGGAATCCCTTGAAATAGAAGAAAAGCTTGGCATATCCGCATGGATAAGCGACTGCAAAGTGCTTCTGGGAACAAAGGAATTCCTTGAAAATCACAACGTGGAGCTTCCCACGGATCACAGCATACCCTTTATCAGCAACGAGGACACAAGACCTCTGTTCCTTGCCATCGAGGGACATTTTGCCGCAGTATTCTCCGTAAAATATTCCTGTGACAAGATAGCGGCAGATGCTCTCTCGGCACTTGCGGGCAAGGGCACAAATATACTTCTCACTATTTCGGATCCCAACATCACCGAGCAGTTCGGTGAAGACTTAATGGGACTTCCCGCAAATTCTCTGAAGCTGATTTCAGGCAAATTCAGCAACAAGTTTGAATTACAGAGAAACACAATTACAAATTCCGAGGACACGGGAATCGTATTTGCGGATTCCTTCAGCTCCTTTGCCCGCACGATGTCCGGCGCAATAAGGCTTGAAAGACTCAGAAGAACGGCAAAGAGCCTTTGCGAGGCGGCAAGCATCGCAGGAATTCTTCTGGGAATCCTCGCGGCGGCAACAAGTGCCCTCACCCTTATAAACGGCTGGCCCATAATCATTCTTCATATCTTCTGGCAGCTTCTTAACTTCATTGTGACACCCGCACTTTGCGCAACCACGCTGAAGAAAAAATTTGCTCTTCCCGAGAACAGCCCCCGCGCATCCCGTGAACGCGGTGCAGAAAATGAGACGGGAAGCATAGACGATCTTTTCGCCGTCAAGGAGGAAGAAAAGGCAGAAGAAGCCGCTTCCGACCGAAGTGCCGAAAAAGCAGACTCCGCAGAGGAAGAAAAAGCAGAGGAAGAAAAAGCAGACTCCCGCGCTTCGGCAGCATCCGAAGAGAAAAAGGAGGATGCAGGAACCTCACAGCCTCCCGCTCAGCAGATGGGTATGGAAGAAATATATAATATTCCTCCTATGCCCGTTATAGACTTCACCTCAATAACAGGTGAGGAGCCGACAGCAAACAGTCCGTCTGATGACGAGGCTCCCAAAACCGTCAGTGACGATATTCTCGATATGTTTGCAGACTCATCCCGCCCAAAGGAAAAAGCCGCAAGGACTGCTTCAAGAGCACCTAAGAAATCGGGTATCCTTTCAAGACTCGGGCTGATCCTTGCAACAGACCGCGACGATGAGGATGAGAACGGGGACGCAGAAGAAAAGACGGCTCCCGACTCGGCAAACGAAAAGAAGTCCGTATTCTCATTCGCAGACTTCAAAATTCCCGAGCCTCCGAAGTTTTACACGGAAAAGCCCGAAGAGGACGAAAACGATCCCCTCAAGGCAACCTTTATCCCCCCTGAAAGCGACGCCCCCTCGGCGATATATAATGACAGCTTCTTTGCATCCTTTGATACCTCGGAGGATGACAAGGCATTTGAGGACGTGCGCCGCAGAAGAAAAGCAGAAGAGGACGGTGAGGGTGAATTCGATTTCTGGACAAAAAAATAACGCAGAAAAATAACCGATAGTTATAAAAAAAATCTTACGCTTTGTCAATCCCCTATCCCTCCGATCACGAAGAGTGCAGGTGTTTCCCTTAAAAACCGGATTGATCACAAGCACGTGCAATTTCCCATATATTAAAAAATTACAATTTTTTCACAACCGTTGAAACGATTTTCCGTTTCTGTTATTATGAACTCATCGCTTCTTTTCCGAGAAGCGAAAATAAAAAAGGAGTGTCCGTAAAATGAATGTAAAAAACGGCAAGCTTGACGTTAAGAAAACCATACTTACGGGTTTCGGCTTTCTTGCAACGTCTATAGCCTGGGCAATTTATGACCCTTACATCACAAAAATTCTCAATAAGATCCTTTCCGAGAGTGAGTTTATCACAAACCTCAGCGCTTCTCTTGCAAATGCAATTCCGTGGATCGGCAAATTTGCCGAGGCTCAGGGAAACAGCACAATCTCCGCAACGGGCGGCTTCTCTCTCGTTCCCCTTTTCATCGGTATTATAATGACCTTCGATAACATCTTCGGTGTTATCTTCCAGCCCACCTTCGGTAAGCTTTCCGACAACTGCCATTCAAAGCTTGGTAAGCGCCGTCCCTTTATCGTAGGCTGTGCTCCCATATCCGCAATACTTTTTGCGCTTATTCCCGTTGTTGCTCTCAACACACCCTCAAATCTTCAGCTTCCCCTGACAATGCTGACGGTTATCCTCTTCGTTTTCTCCATGTCCTTATGGAGAGCTCCCGTCGTTGCTCTTATGCCCGACCTTACACCTCCCCACCTTCGCTCTGAGGGTAATGCCATCATTAACCTTATGGGCGGTGTCGGCAGTGCTGTAGGTATGGTTGCAGGTACTATCGGTATTGCTCTGTGCACACTTATTGCAGGCTACAGCAAGGCTGAAATCACAGCAGACGAAACAGTTTCCTTCCCCTACGTTTTCATTGTAGGCTCACTCGTTATGATAATTGGTATGCTCGCTCTTCTCTTCTTCGTTAAGGAGGAGGACACCAGCATCATACTCAAGGGCGAAATGAATCAGTA
>JAZOOE010000050.1:0-6454 GCA_045654865.1 Acutalibacteraceae bacterium
GAGGGGGTAATGCCGTATGATTTAGTTAGGTTAAAATATGCTTGCGACGTATATTGAAAACCTTGGTCACTGTGGCGTTGCAGCTCTGCAGTGACTTTTTCTTTTCTCTTTTCTCCCTCGGGTGATCACCTTATGATTGACCTTGAAAACGCAGGCGGTGTTTCCGCTGTTATCAAACAGGGACTTGAAAAGGAACTGTTGTGGGGCGAACAGGAAACAGTTACAGGCAAGACAATTGCAGAAAATGTAGCGAATGCCCAAAATCTTGATCCTACTGTTATCCGTCCATTTGAAGATCCCTTACTCTCCCGAAGGCGGACTTGCCGTTCTTTACGGCAACTTAGCACCTATGGGAGCTGTTATAAAGACAGCAGGTGTTGATCCGAATATGCTTGAGCATCAAGGACCTGCAAAAGTATTTAACAGTCATCAGGAGGCTCTTAACGGACTTATATTCGGTGACATTGTTCCCGGTGACGTAATTGTCCTTCGATATGAAGGTC
Source organism: Acutalibacteraceae bacterium (assembly GCA_045654865.1). Taxonomy (GTDB): domain Bacteria; phylum Bacillota; class Clostridia; order Oscillospirales; family Acutalibacteraceae; genus RUG806. Next base: position 504 of record JAZOOE010000050.1, read on the forward strand.
CTAAAGGCGGCCCCGGTATGCAGGAAATGCTGATGCTTACAGCGCTTATGTGCGGAATGGGCATGGATAAGGATATTGCCCTTGTAACAGACGGCAGATTCTCGGGACTTTCGCGCGGTGGCGTTATCGGTCACGTTTCTCCCGAAGCGGCACTCGGAGGCAACATTGCATTGGTTGAAAACGGAGATATTATCACTTATTCAACAAGCAAGAGAACACTTCACCTTGAGGTAAGTGACGAGGTGCTTGCAGAAAGAAGAAAAAATCTTCCCGAGTTTACCTGTCCGATAAGCACAGGCTGGCTTGCACGTTATGCAAAGCTTGTAGGCCCCGTTTGCGACGGAGCCGTGCTTGAATAAAAAAATAAATAACGGCTGTAGAAAACTTTCGTTTTTTACAGCCGTTTTATCTGTCGATTAAATATTTGATAAAATTTGCTTAACTGTATCCGATTTATAATGCTGATATCTATGTTATTAATCCGCAATAATAGTCATTACTCAAACAGCGCTTCAGACGGAATCTGAGTCAAATCTGTTTTATGCGAATTAATCAACAGCCAATTTGCAAATTCTTTCAGCAAATTTATGATGTAACAATTAAGCCAAAGCAACCATACTGAATACAAGTGCAAACAATGCAACGGTTTCACAAAGGCCGACAACGGTTATATACTGCGAAAAGCCTTTTCCTGTTTCAGCCAATGCATCAGCACCCGCGGCACCTGCTTTGCCCTGAAATACAGCAGAGGCAGCCATTGCAACGGCAGATGCGATACCAAGACCTAACAAAAATGCAGGATCAGCTGATGAGGACTTCATCTGCTGCATCAGAAGAAAACCGTAAATAGTCTGTGTCAGAGGTGCACCCGCAAAAACCGTAAGAATGAAAGGTGCCGCCTTGTTGTTCATATAACACTTTTTCCACGCTCCGATTGATGCCTGACCTGCAATACCGATACCGATTGCAGAACCGATTGCAGCGATACCCATTGATAAAGCTGTTGCTAATAAACCTAAATTCATAATTATTCTCCTTATATAAATTTTATTCTTCAAACGGCTTAAATTTATGACCGCTCCAAGACATATCCAGATGCGATGAAAATTCAAGCGTGTTAAGCCTGATACCGTGAACAATGACAGACAGAACATTCAGAATCATATTAAGTCCGTGACCGAATACCAGAAGTATAATTGCCAAAACCATAAAAATAAAGTTTCCTAAAAGCGGTACTGCCAGTTCGTTCACCGTCGCAGCAATTGCCGCACCGGCAAGTCCCACCGCCCATAAACGAATATAGGACACGATATCCGAAAATACGTTTACAACACCAAGTAAAACCGATACTATATTTTTAAGACTTGCAAGAACCGACTTTATTACATTTCCCTGATAATTTGCAAATACGAAGCTAAGAACAAAGCCTATTCCTATAAGCGCTAAAGCAACGGTTCCTACAGGTACTGAGCCGATAATCAATCCGAAGCTGAACACTTCAGCATTTACAACAAGACTCAGTACGATATAGTAAATACCTATAAGCTGAAAAACAGAGCCTATATCACCGAGAATTTTTAATGTTTTTCTGTTCCGTACAGCCGCCTTGATATGTGCAACCGTCAGTTGAATGAGTGCAAGAGAAAAGCAGAAGATCTGCAAATTCTGAGCAGTTGTCAGACCGACTCCATCGGCAGTCCATGGCAGACTCCAAATCTTATCTTCATAGACATTTGAAATAACCGGTATTGACAACGACCTGAGCCATAACGGCAATTGCTCAGGAGCAAGCCCGAACCATGTGCAAGTCAAGGTTCCCCATAATATCGTCGACAAGCCGAACAGTCCGACAAGAAGAAATGCAGGAGAAACTGTCTTCTTGGATTTCAGAGATCTGACGATCAGAATCAGAGCGACCGCTGAAATCAACAAGCCGTAGCCACCGTCTCCGAAAATAATACCGAAAAACACCAGAATAAAACCCAAAAACCATCCCGAAATATCATACTCAAAATATCCCGGTACCGTACCGAGAAAATCGGTAAGCGGATAAATAAGGCTTACAAACTTATTGTTTTTCAGTTTAGTCGGAACATTATCTTCCTCAGAAGGATCCTGCGCATAAAAGCCCCAAGAATTCTTATTTGCGGCTTGCCTCAGTTCGTCAAGTCTTTCAGCCTCAACATATCCCTTGAAAGTAGCTACCGAAACACAGCGGGATGCGCCGTCTGATAAAGCCTCGGTTTCCATTCCGGTTGCATAGGTTTCAAACTCAACGTCCTTTTCCAATGCTTTAACCGCCGACTTTATACTATCCGAATAACAAACGAGCTCGGAGATTTGTTTATCCGACTGCTCTATTTTTTCTGTCAGAGCGGAAATTCTGTTTCTTATTTCCTCTGTTGATATCTCAGGCAATACCAGTTTATAACCGACCAAGGCGTCATACGATCGGTTGCTCTCAACTCGAAGCATAAACCGAACCGTAGCCTTGTCTGCGAAAAGCTTAACTGTCTGAACGGAATCCTCAAGAGCTTCATACTCTGCCTTGGGCATTTCAAAAAACTCCAATGCAACCCCGTGGTTTTTTAATTCTTTGATCAGATGAGGATCGATTTCGCCCCATTTTTTTAATCGCTCCGACTCAGCCTCCAATAAGGCGCGTTCCTGCGCAAGCTGACCTTTCAGTTTTGTCAGATCATCTATTTCATATGCAATTTCAATAGCCTTATCCGAATCTATATTTTGCTGTCTGACTCCCTTACTCTTTCCGAGAGAAAACAGGGCACGCTCAAGCAGTGCAATACGGTTTTTGTACGACTCAAGCTTTTCTCCGCAGCCCTCATATATTTCGATATGCATAATACCGAGACGGCGAAGCTCTTTAAGAGTCTCCTCTTTTTTATTCTCCAGAGTTACAAGTAAAACCTTTTTTAAAGGCACGATCATATTGCCGACACCCCGCTTTCCGTTTCCGCCTCATTACGAAGAGCGATTTTTCGTTTTGAAATCTTAGAACGAACAACGGCGCTGACCTGCTGATCTGCCATATATATCGATATTTTCTTAATATTTTCCTCTGTTTCGGGAATCTTCACCTTTTCAAACAGATTAACTCTCTGTGACGTAGCAAGAAGCTCCGCCGTCAGCAGTCTGACCTGTTCATCCAACACTTCCGCTCCAAGATCAAGCAAAATTGCTCTTTCCATATGATTTGCCGCTATATCCACCCAAAGAGGCGTCACATACAAATCATAGTCGGCTCTTGAAAAATCAGCACCCTCAAACGTCGGTATCTCAACACCCGCAATATTACCCTTGCCTTTTCGAATATTGCTTACCGTAATCACGTTATGCGGGAAAGCTCCCTCTTCGCTGAAAACGGCAATCCAATCACCAAAGCCCTTTTCGAGTTCTTCCCTTTTTTTTCTTACGGAAACGGCACGGAACTCAATACTGCGTATTTCAGCTTGAAGCTGTTGCTTTTTAAGTGTCAGCGTCGGCAAATATCTCCGGTACATCTTAAGAGCATCCTTTTGTACCTTTAACTCATTTTTAGTTAATTTGATTTTTGCCAAAATTACAGCCCTCCTTATTTTTCAGGCCAAAACTCATCAGTAAGATCTGATTTAATACCGGTTTCGTCTTTTTCAAAGCAATCCGCTAAGATTCTCCAACCAAGATCAAGAGATTCCTCCAAGGTCAAATTAACGGACAAATCCATAAGTCTGATCTCAAAAAGCCCGCCGTACTTCAAAAGCTTTTCGTCCCAACGGCTCATTGAAAATCCCATATTCTTCTTTTCAAGAGTTTCTTTATATGCTGAATACAAGCGTATCATAGCATCCATAAGAGCACGATGATCTTTTCTTGTTTTTCCGTTAACGTTTTGCTTTAATCTGGAAAGTGAGCCGAAGGGTTCAATACGTCCGCCCTTCAGATAATACTGTCCCTCCGTAATATATCCGGTATTATCGGGAATAGGATGAGTAACGTCATCACCGGGCATTGTAGTAACAGCCAACACGGTAACGGATCCCGAATCTGCAAAATCAACCGCCTTTTCGTAACGAGCAGCAAGCTGAGAATAAAGATCACCCGGATAGCCTCGGTTAGAGGGCACCTGCTCCTGAGTAATTGCAATTTCCTTCATAGCGTCTGCGAAATTGGTCATATCAGTCAAAAGCACAAGAACATCCTTATTCTGCAGAGCGAATTGCTCAGCAACTGCCAGAACCATATCAGGAATCATCATACATTCAACAGTAGGATCGGATGCTGTGTGAATAAACATAACCGTTTTACTCAATGCTCCGCCCTTTGAAAGAGCATCCTTAAAGAAAAGGAAGTCGTCATATTTAAGTCCCATACCGCCAAGAACTATAACGTCTGCATCTGCCTGCATAGCGATGCGTGCAAGCAGCTGATTATAAGGCTCTCCCGAAATGGAAAATATAGGAAGCTTCTGTGACACAACCAATGTATTGAACATATCTATCATAGGGATATTCGTTCTCATCATACGATTGGCAAGAATACGCTTTGTCGGATTAACAGAGGGACCGCCGATAGGCTTCATATTATCCGTCAGAGCAGGCCCCTTATCTCTCGGCTCACCCGAACCGTTAAAAATACGTCCCAACAAATCATCGCTGAATGAAACTCTCATTTCGCGACCGAGAAAACGAATTTCATCACCCGTGGAAATACCCTGACCGCCGGCGAATACCTGCAACGAAACTATATCAGCATCAATCTTATTGACCTGAGCAAGAGATTTACCGAAACGGGTATTGATCTGTGCCAATTCATTGTACTGAACACCGCTTGCTCTGACTGTAATGACGTTACCGTTTATTGATTCAATTCTGTTATATATCTTATTCATTTCACTCACCAGCCTTCAGTAAACGTTCTGCGGAACCTTCGGAGCTTCCGTTTCCGTCAGAATAAAGCCCATCTATTTCCGCTTCTGCTTTTTTGAATTCCTCGCTGCCGAATTCAGTATAGTTCCAGTTAATAAATCTCTGTCGCATACGATTAAAGAAGCTACGGGCATCATCCTTACTGCCAATGGAATAACGGCTTCCGAGAATCAGAATAAGCTTATCCGTAACATAGCGCTGACGCAACGTGCCGCAGTTGGCGTCCACTGCATCAAAGGAATTCTGTTGCAAATATACAGCATCCAGCATTTCTGATTTAAGATAGGTAATATAATCCTCAAGCGTTGTTCCGTCTTCACCGACAACCTTCATCATAGAATCAATTTCTTTACCCTTATGAAGAATATTTTTACAAAACTCGGACTTACGTCTATCAATAACACTTTCATATTTTGACCATGAAATAAGAGGATCGATGGCAGGATATTTACGAGCATCGGAGCGCTCACGGGACAAGCCGTGGAATGCGCCGACAACCTTTAACGTCGCTTGTGTTACAGGCTCTTCAAAATTTCCGCCCGCGGGAGAAACAGTACCGCCTATCGTAACAGAGCCTGTGCTTCCGTCTGCCAATCGCACGTAGCCCGCTCTTTCATAAAATGCCGCAATGTAAGACTCAAGGTATGCGGGGAACGCCTCTTCACCCGGAATTTCCTCAAGTCGTCCCGACATTTCTCTCAGTGCCTGTGCCCAACGTGATGTTGAGTCTGCAAGCATCAAAACGTTAAGTCCCATTTGTCTGTAATATTCAGCAAGAGTTACTGCCGTATAAACAGATGCCTCACGCGAAGCAACAGGCATTGATGAAGTGTTACACACAATAATTGTTCTTTCCATAAGTGAACGGCCTGTTCTCGGGTCGACGAGCTCAGGGAACTCAGTGATTGTTTCAACAACCTCACCTGCTCGCTCACCGCAAGCCGCGATGATAACGATATCAACATCTGCGTACTTTGAGGTTGTGTGCTGTAAAACTGTTTTACCTGCGCCGAAAGGTCCGGGGAT
>JAZOOE010000051.1:0-2881 GCA_045654865.1 Acutalibacteraceae bacterium
CATTGATTAGAGGATTATGATATAATTTTTGACGTACTCTTTTAGGAATTTGTTGTATTTTTACATATTCCTCACATTTTTAGGAGGTAACTACTTTGAAACAGTATAATGCTAAAGACATCAGAAACGTCTGTATCGCCGGTCACGGCGGCAGAGGTAAGACCACTCTTGCAGAGGCTATGCTCTACGTTGCAGGTGCATCCGACCGTTTAGGTAAGGTTGCAGACGGTAACACCATAATGGACTTCGACGCTGAAGAAAAGCGCCGTCATAATTCCGTATCTTCCGCTGTATGCCCCCTTGAGTGGCGCGACAGAAAAATAAATTTAATTGACACTCCCGGTCTTTTCGACTTCGCAACGGGTGTTACAGAGGGTATCAGAGCAGCTGAGACTGTTCTTATCGTAACAAAGTCAGGCTCAGGTGTGGGCGTCGGTGCAGAAAAGGCTTATAAGGCTGCAACCGCAAGAGGTATGTCAAAGTACATCATCGTTACGGGCTGTGACGCTGAAAACGCTAACTTCTACAAGACAGTTGATGCCTTCCAGGAAGGCTTCGGCAAGAAGGTTTGTCCCGTTGTTGTTCCCTACGTTGTAGGAGACAAGGTTGAATGCTACGTAAACTTCCTTCAGAATAAGGCATTTGCATATAAGGACGGCAAGGCAACAGAGGTTGCTATGCCCTCTTCTGAAAGAATTGATCAGCTTCACGAAGCTTTCACAGAGTCCGTTGCATCATCAGACGACGAGCTTATGATGAAATATTTTGACGGTGAGGAATTCACTCACGACGAAATCGTTTCAGGTCTTTCAAAGGCTGTTCTTGACGGCACAGTAATGCCCATGTACGCTTGCTCAGCTTACACTCTTGAGGCTGTTGACCTCGTTCTCAACGGTATCACAAAGATGGCTCCCTCACCCGTACAGTTTAAGGAAATTGCAACTGATGCTGACGGCAACGAAATCGAGCTTGAGTGTGATGAAAACGGTCCTCTTGCAGCTATGTGCTTCAAGACCGTTGCTGACCCCTTCGTAGGTAAGATGACGTACGTTAAGGTTGCTTCCGGTAAGATCGACGGAAACACCCCCTGCTATACTCCCAGAACTGCCGCTAACCAGAGAATGGGTAAGCTCATTATCCCCAAGGGCGGTAAGACTGAGGATACAAGCGTAATCACCGCAGGTGATATCGCAGTTATCACAAAGCTTGACGGCATCAAAACAGGTGACACGATCTGCTCAGAAAAGCAGCCTCTTTCACTTGAAGCTCCCGTATTCCCCACAGCTTGCCTTTCAATGGCAGTTATCGTCAAGAAGAAGGGTGAAGAAGAAAAGGTTGCCGCAGGTCTTAAGAAGCTTTCACACGAGGATCCCGCTATCCGCTTCTATACAAACGATGAAACAAGAGAGCAGATTCTTGCAGGTCTCGGCGAACAGCATCTTGACCTTATCGTAACAAAGCTTAAGACAAAGTTCGGCGTTGAGGTCGATCTTCAGATTCCCAGAGTTGCTTACAGAGAAACTATTTCCAAGAGAGTTGAAATCCACGGACGTCATAAGAAACAGTCAGGCGGTCACGGTCAGTTCGGTGATGTTTGGATCCGCTTCGAGCCCTGTGATGAGCTTGATCTCGTATTCGGTGAAGAGGTTGTCGGCGGCTCCGTTCCCAAGAACTTCTTCCCCGCAGTTGAAAAGGGACTCAGAGAGAGCGTTAAGCGCGGTATCGTTGCAGGTTACCCCGTAGTTAACATCAAGGCTACTCTTTATGACGGCTCATATCATCCCGTTGACTCCTCCGAAATGGCATTCAAGACAGCGGCTTCTCTTGCCTTCAAGCAGCTTAAGGATACAGCAGGCCCTGCAATTCTTGAACCCATCGGTACTCTTAATGCATACGTTCCCGATGATAACCTCGGTGATATTATGGGTGACGTTACAAAGCGCCGCGGTCGAGTTCTCGGTATGGGCCCTGCAGAGGAAGCAAAGATGCAGCTTCTCGAGGCTGAGGTTCCCATGGCTGAAATGGGCGACTTCGCAACAACTCTTCGTTCCGTAACAGCAGGCAGAGGCTATTTCACTCTTGAATTCGCAAGATACGAAAGAGCTCCGCAGGATGTTGCTGCAAAGGTTATTGCAGAATCCACAATGGAAGACGACGACGAATAATAGCAATAGTTATGCCCGTTTCTGAAAGGAACGGGCATTTTATGTGTGTTTTTTTTCGGCTTTGATTGCAACTGAAGACAATTGCAGAAAAATACGGAATAAATGCACATATACAAACTCTAAAGAATTTGTTAAAATATAATTAGCGGATACGATTATTCAACCAATGAAAATAACGCAGTGTCTGTTCGGCTATGCCGATACAGAAACACAGGCTTCAACACGTATCAATTCCTTTACGTCCTCGGTCACAAACGGAGTAAATACAGTCACACAGCAGGAATATTATGAGTATGACACCGTGGGCAATATCACGTACCTTGAGGGAGATACGTATATATGGACAGCCGGCATGACATAAGACACAGAACCGTCCCCTGTCCCATTACTACAATAAAGAATCGTTGGTGATAATTTATGGATAATATAAAAAATAACGAATTAGCTCAGGCAACTGAAATTTTGCATATTATTGAAGATATAATTGCCGAAAATAATGGTGACTTTTCCTCAATAATAAATCAGAATCTTACATTAAAAGATAAATTATACAGCAAAGGCAGTACATTATTTTTAGGTTACTTTAATCCGTGTCCTGTTGAAGATTTGATTGTGGGAAAAACGAAAAGAGGAAAAATAACGTCAAATAAGGCATCATCAAAATATACTGTTGCTTATTATTTTGAAAAAAATATTATTAAAATGGCAGAAGACTT
>JAZOOE010000052.1:0-2810 GCA_045654865.1 Acutalibacteraceae bacterium
TTCAACGGTCAGAGCTTTTTTATGTGTAAGTATTGATTTGATTAATGTCTTTTATTATACTTGAATTATCAAATAGTGATTTATCAGAAGGGTGATGGAGATGCTTAATATACTTTGTGGTGCATTGGCAGTTTGTGGATATATTACGATATTTTCTTCTGTAATAACTTTAATTATTTCATTTTTTGATAAGGATAAAAAGTCAGCAATCAAAGGACCTGTAATTGCACTTGTGGTAGGAGTTCTTTTGGTGCTGTTGTCATCTATTATTCTGAGATTTGCTCAATGAGGTTAATATGAAGAGAGATTTTTACAAGGAAGTATATGAGCTACTTTTGGAGATTCCTGATGGTAAAGTGACGACATACGGACGTATTGCCGAGCAGCTCGGAAATCGACATTATGCGCAGACTGTTGGAAATGCTTTGCATGCAAATTCCGACGGGGATAAATATCCCTGTTACAAGGTGGTAAGCAGTAAGGGAAAACTTAGTGAAAACTATGTCTTCGGCGGAATTGAAGCACAGAAAAAGCGCCTTGAAGCAGACGGTATTGAGGTTATTGATTATAGGGTTGACCTCAAAAAATACAGATACTAAAAAGTTGAGGAATTTTTATCATATTTTGGTTTAACTTTAAGCCGTAATCTCTGTTGTGAGACTACGGCTTTTTGTTTATTTTGATTTATTATTCACCGACGGGCTTGTTGGTGAGGGTGTTTAAGATTAACATTTTCATTCTGCCTCTTGAGGAAACTGCATACCCTGAATGTAGCCGATTTTGTGCTGAAGCGTAAGCCCCGTTGAAGCACCCTTTGTCTTTTCCTTGTTCATAATAAATTCTCCCTTTACCCGACAGGATAAAATTAAAAAATAACTGTCTTTGTGAATTTCCGTCTGCTATAAATAAATGCTGTGATTGTGATTATGAGGATAATAGCGAGTAATACGCAGAACAGAGTGAGAACAGGGCTCAGGCTTGCGTCTGTTTTAAGATACTTTTTATAGGTGTTGTCCTTGGTTTCAGACTGGATTTTAAGGTTTTCAAAAACACCGTCTCCTCCGTTTTCTCCGACTGTCAGAACGACGTTTTCACAGTCTTCACCAAAGCCAGCCTTGAAGTTGGTGAGGGTAGCATTGAATCTCTTGTCTGCCTTGAATGCTGTATGCTTTTCACCCTGAGAGGAATACCAGAAGCAGTAGCAATCATCATAAAAATTTTCGCCCCAGTCCGTTGTACGGAAACCGATTGCAAACTGATCGCTGTAGCAGTAATCATACCAGTTATTTCCTGCTTCATCAAGGAAGCCGCAGCTGTTCTGATAATCCGTGTAATCGGAATAATAAAGAGGGTGAACGTTTCTGAGCATATTACCGGCGGCTTTAAGATGTACGCCTGTGAAAATATTGCCGATTCTTACGTTTGTTACGGTGTTGTCGTGTCCCTCAATAAGAATACCGACAGAATCGGTTTTGCCCGTGCCGATGATGTTTACTCCGAAAATATCCGCATCGGAGGAGCCGCTGTTGGCTCCGTTCATAATATGAATTCCGACAACGGTGTTTTTAATTGAAACGTTACGGATTGCGGTTTCTCTGCCGCTGTTTATCGAAACGCCGTTTGCAATGCCGTTGCCGTCAATAATTCCGCCCTCAAGTGCATAGTTACTGCCGTTTGTTGCAGTATCGTTTGCAGGATCCTTACCGCCCAACTGCACCATTGCTTCACCGCTTTCCCATTCTCCCGTTGCCTTCAAAACGGCATAATCCGACAGCTCGAGAGAAACGCTTTTCGCGGGCTCTGCAGGTGTATAAACCGGCTTTCCGAGAAGATATTCACCGTCAGGGAAAAATATCGTTCTGTTGGGATTCTCGTCTATAATTTTTTGTATTTCCTGCGAAACATCCTTACCGCTGTTTGCTTCAATAATGTCAGTAATAACAAGATAAGCGGTGCCTTCCGCCCCATTCGCAGTCACAAAAACCGCAGTCAACATAAAAACAACAATTATCAAGGAAATCAAGCCTTTTACCGTTTTCATAAGCAGCCTCCGAGGTAAATCTTATAAGCAGATTATATCATTCTCTGCCATAAAAAACAAGTCCGTGTGCGGCAACAGAGTCAAATCAAGAGCCGGTCCCGAGAAAGATTCGCAAAAGTGGAGATTGCGGAAGAAAAAGCGAAACTAAAAGGGGGCGACTCGTAAGAGCCGCCCTCAGAATTTTGGTTTGCAGTAAACAAAGAAAGATGTTTATTCGTTGTCAAATGTTTCTTCTGAACTAGGCCTGTCGACAAGGGTATTGCGCCTATATCTTCTAAACAGAGAAGAAAATCTTCTACTCCAAGACATATTCTTTGATGTTACTCGTTTTATCATCATCATATAGTTTTCTAAAAAATCAGAATACCAGTGGAATTCGGGGTCGCTCATCTCAAATTCGTTGAAGATATATCTTGAAAATGTATACAATTCTTCAAAAATATGCTCTGTAGGATGTTCTGAAACCCCACTTCTTTGGAATGCATATTCAAGATAATCAACGGGGAGAATCCTTGTCGGATCACTAATAATTGAGTTTTGATTTCTTAATAATTGTAAAATTTCATCAACAGTTTCATCTACATTTACAGTTGCAGAGGATTTTTTCTCGCTTTTTTTAGATTTGGGAGAATATTCTTTTAATTTCTCAATTTCACTTTCAAACTGAGGCCAAAATGCTTCAAAACTATTTTTCAGTTTTTCATCGGTTAAGGGTTTTTCCTGTACATTATTGATTGATTTTAACAATCTGAATATATCATCTTTTTCA
>JAZOOE010000053.1:0-3731 GCA_045654865.1 Acutalibacteraceae bacterium
CCCAGGACGGTATTATTGAGATAAAGGCAGAGGCGATCATTCTCGCTATGGGTTGCCGTGAGCGTCCGCGCGGCGCACTAAACATCCCGGGTGAGCGTCCTTCGGGTATTTACAGTGCGGGAATGGCGCAGAAGCTCGTAAATATGATGGGATATATGCCCGGTAAAAACGTAGTTATACTCGGCTCGGGAGACATCGGTCTTATTATGGCAAGACGAATGACTCTTGAGGGTGCTGAGGTAAAGGTCGTCTGCGAGCTGATGCCGTATTCAGGCGGACTTACACGTAATATCGTTCAGTGTCTTGATGATTTCGGTATTCCGCTTAGGCTTAGCACAACTGTTGTTGAGACACACGGTAAGGACAGACTTGAGGGTGTTACTATCGCTCAGGTTGATGAGAGATTACAGCCTATTGATTCTACAAGAGAGTATATTGAATGTGACACTCTTATGCTTTCTGTCGGACTTATTCCTGAAAACGAGCTTACAAAAAATGTGGGAATCGGTATTGACAGAATTACAAATGGTGCTGTTGTTGATGAAATGCGCCAGACTGATCATAAGGGGATTTTTGCTTGTGGTAACGTGCTTCACGTTCATGATCTTGTTGACTATGTAACCCTTGAGGCTCAGCTTGCAGGTAAGGGCGCGGCTGATTATATTCTCGGAAATTCCGATGAATCACCTTGTTACGTGAATACAACAACAGGAAATGGTGTTCGTTATCTTGTGCCTCAGCGTGTTAATATAAACAATAAGGATAACGTTAAGCTTTATTTCAGAGTCGGACAGATATATAAGAACGCAAAGGTTGTCCTCGAAATAGACGGAAAGGTTATTTCAAGCAAGAAAAAAGTTAAGCTTGCTCCCGGTGAAATGGAGGATGTTGTTATTCCTTCAGACGTGCTTTCCCAGATGAACGCTGACAGCATTATTTCCGTAAGAGTGGAGGAATAATTATGAAAAAAGATCTTACTTGTGTTGCATGTCCTTTAGGTTGTCTTGTAACTGTTGAAACCGAGGGTGAAGAAATAATATCTGTAACGGGTAATACCTGTAAGCGAGGAGATGCTTATGCTCGAACTGAGCTTACAAACCCCACGAGATCTATTACGTCAACCGTAAAGGTATGCGGAGGAATTCTGCCCGTAGTTCCCGTTAAATCTAATAAGCCTGTTCCCAAAGGCCTTATTTTTGAATGTATGAAGGAAATCAATTCTGTATGTGTAAAAGCTCCTGTTTTACTCGGACAGGTTATAATTGAGAATATTCTCGGCACCGGAGTTGATATAGTTGCTACCAATAATAACTGAAAGGTAATTCTTTGATGGAAAAGGGTTATAAAAATACCATTGATATAATTCCCTCGGCGCGTCAGCTTGAATGGCAAAAAAACGAATTTTACGGCTTGATAAGCTATGGTATGCCGGTTTTTACCGGAAAGCAATATGGTGACGGAAATACTCCCGCTTCTATGTTCTGGCCTGAGGATATGGATACTGATTCTTGGTGTGTTGCCGCCAAAAGCGCAGGTATGAAGGCTCTTGTGCTTACGTGTAAGCATTATGACGGTTTTTGTCTGTGGCCGACTAAATATACGGACTACAGTGTCAGATCTTCAAATTGGCTTGAAGGAAACGGCGATCTTGTAAAATTACTCTCAGATTCCTGCAAGAAATACGGCCTTAAATTCGGTGTTTATATTGCACCGTGGGATAGACATGAGCCCTCTTACGGCAAAGGCAAGGAATATGATGATTTCTTTTGCGGACTTCTTTCTGAGCTTCTGACGGATTACGGTGATATTTTCTGTGTATGGCTCGATGCAGTTTGCGGAGAGGATGAGCGCAAAGTTCAGAATTATGATTGGCAACGCTATTATTCTCTTATTCGTGAGAAGCAGCCGGAGGCTGTAATTTCATTCCGCGGCCCCGATGTTCGTTGGAGCGGAAATGAAAAGGGGATTACCCGTCAGAATGAGTGGAGTGTTGTTCCTGCTCATCTTGGTGTAGGCGAGGACGGCGTGAGTGTTGCTTCATCTTCAAAAAAATATTCTAACGTTTTTGATCTTGATATCGGAAGCAGAAAGGCTATTAAGAAAGAGGAAAAGTTCATATGGTATCCTTGCGAGGTTTCTGTTCCTATGAGATCTCATTGGTTTTTTGTTGAGGATGATAAATATGGCATTAAGACTAAAGATAAGCTGCTGAAGCTATACTATAATTCAGTAGGTAATAATTCTTGTCTTATGCTCGGTTTATCTCCCAACAAAAGGGGAGTCCTTGATGATGTTGATACTCAGATACTTAACGCGATTGGTTGTGATCTGAATCTTTATTTTGGTTATAACCTGATTAAGGATAGCAAGGTTGAAGCGGTGTCATCTGAGTTTAATAACAACTGTAAAGCTGAGAATATGCTTGATAATGAGCAATCAAGCTACTGGCGTCCTTCTGATGAAGATAAAAAGCCTACTGTGATTTTTAACGTGCCTGAAAATGAATATTTTGATAAAATAACAATTTCTGAAAATATTTCTCATGGTCAGCACGTTGAAAAATTTGAGGTTCTCTTTTTTGATTCGGACAAGAAAAAATGGAAAAAATTGATCAAGGGTGAAACAATTGGATATAAACGGATTTTTACCATCAAACCCGGTAAATATTCTAAAATCAAGCTTTGCCTCAAAGAGTTCAGAGGCTTTGCTGAAATATCCGGTTTTTCAGTAAACTAAATTTAGCGAAGTCGATTTATCGGCTTCGCTTTTAATATTTGATAAAATGTTTAAATATGCATTTACTTTACCATTTTATTATTATATAATTATAATACTAAAGTGTGAGAGTGATTTTATGAATATTAACAATTATATGCCGTCACGTGTTATTTCAGGCGCAGGATGTCTATTTAAAAGCTCTGATTTATTTTCAAAGCTTGGTAAAAAAGCCCTGATTGTAACGGGAAAAAGCTCTGCAAAAAAAAGCGGTGCTTATTCTGACTTGATTGAAATATTAAATAAAGAGAAAATTGAATACAGTATATTTGATTGCGTTGAGGCAAATCCTCAGACGCGTACCTGTCATAAGGGCGGTTTTGTTGCAAGAGCCTCAGAGTCTGACTTTATTATTGGAGTCGGAGGCGGCTCAGTTATGGATGCTGCAAAAGCAATTGCAATTTATGCCGCAAATCCCCAGTTTGATGATATTGCTGTTTATGATCGATGTGTGCCCGCAAAAAGGTTGCCCGTTGTTCTCATTGGTACAACCTCAGGTACAGGCAGTGAGGTGACAGGTGTAAGTGTTCTTACTAATTCTCACTCGGGATTAAAGAAAAGTATTTCAGGTGAAGATTGCTATGCTTCAGTTTCTTTCTGTGATTATACTTATACCAAGAGTACTGATATTGATACGAGAATTTCGGCGGCTCTTGATGCATTTGCACATGCTTCTGAGTCCTTCTTTGCCTCAGCCTCAAATGAAATGTCAGCTCTTTATGCATTAAAATCCCTTGAACTTTTAACTCCATTCATTCTTAATGAACAATTTTCAGATCTTTGCGAAACAGATTTTGAAAAGCTTTATATGGCTTCAGTTTTTGCCGGATACGCTATAAATATTACAGGAACATGTTTTCCTCATACTGTCGGATATTATCTGACAGAAAATTATAATATACCTCACGGCAGAGCGTGTACAGCTTTTTTCAATATTTTATTTAATAAAGCAAAAG
>JAZOOE010000054.1:0-16408 GCA_045654865.1 Acutalibacteraceae bacterium
TTGACTCCGGTTTTGCCTTGAATTGCCAAAAATCCTCCCGAGAAAAAATCTTCGACCTGAAATCAAAGATTTTTCAGATGATTTTTGGTTGTTGAGGGTGCCGAAAGGCTGACGCCTTTCAAAGCCGAAACGCCGAAAAGCACTGAAAGGGCTTGATTTCAGGCATGGTTCGGATTACTACCGGCACCCTAACGTGTCAGCTGCTTGTAAATGTCGCTTTTCTTTGCGCCCGTTTCCTTTGCGGCCTTTTTTGCCGCCTCGTTGATACTGAGTCCTTCTTCAATATATACTCTTGCAAGCTCCACGGGATCGGCTTCTTCCTTTTCTGAGGAAATCTCCTCCTCGGATTTTGCTTCGATTATGATTACGTATTCGCCCTTGAGCTTTACTCCGTCATATTTTCCGTCAAGCTCTCCGAGTGTGCCGAATTCAATGTTTTCGTGAATTTTTGTAAGCTCCTTTATAAGAGCGATCCTTCTGTCGCCGAGGGCGGTGTAAAGATCGTGAATGGTTGCGGCAAGCTTATGGGGTGCTTCATAGAAGACCATAGTTTTCCGCTCTGTTTTTATTTCCTCAAGATGCTCTCTTCTTTTTGGCTTGTTGCCCGTTAGAAAGCCCTCAAAGGTGAATCTTGATACCTCAAGCCCCGAAAGGGCAAGAGCTGTTATTATGGCGCTGGGGCCGGGAACGGTGTTTACCTTTATTCCGCTTTCGTGACAGAGTCTGACAAGATCCTGTCCGGGATCTGATATTGCGGGCATTCCCGCATCCGTAACAAGGGCACAGCTTTCGCCGTCAAGAATTCTCTGAACGATCGACGGTCCCTTTTCCGCGCGGTTATGCTCGTGATATGCCACAAGCTTGTTTTTTATGTCAAAATAGTTAAGAAGCTTTATTGTAACTCTCGTATCCTCCGCCGCAATAAAATCAACGCTTCTCAGCGTTTCCTGAGCACGGGGTGAAAGGTCTCCCAGATTGCCTATGGGAGTTCCTACAACAAATAATTCTCCTGCCATACCGTATACCTCCGCAGGTCATAGTCTCATGACACGGCTGCGCTGTGATATTCACAGCTGCTGTGTGAGCCTTATTTTTTATATGCTCCGAGTATTTCAAGCATTTCAGCAGATGCTGTTCCGTCGGGATTTTCTATGTGAAGCTCCCTTTCGACTATAAGTCCGGGATTTCTTCCCTTTTTTCCCTCAAGCAGAAAAAGCCAGGGAGCTTTTCCGTCTCTCTGGGATACAAGGCGCAGTCTCTTGGGCTCAAGCTTTGCCTCTCTCATTCCCATCATTGCCTCCGTAAGCCTTTCGGGGCGCAGACAGATGCACATTCTTCCGCCGAATTTAAGGAGCCTTGATGCGGCGGCGAAAACGTCCGTCAGCTGAAGCTCGGTCTCGTGTCTTGCTATTTTATCCGCATTTGTGCTGCTTTTGATTCCGTGTCCCTCAGCGGTATACGGAGGGTTCATCGTTACAAGGTCGAAGACTCCGTCGGGAAGCTTGCCCTTCAGGGCTCTGAGATCGCTTTCAACAAGCGTAAAGCTGTCTTCTATTTTGTTTTCTGCAACGCTTCTTCTTACCTGATCGCAGGCGAGAGACTGAAGCTCTACCCCATGCACACGGCTTACGCCGCGGCTCAGCCAGTAAAAGGGGATGATTCCGCAGCCCGTGCCGAAGTCACACACCATATCTCTCTTTTTTGGTGCGGAAAAAGCAGCCAATAGCAAGGCATCCGTACCAAAGGTATGGCTGTCGGATACTATAAGCTTCAGGCTGCCGTCAACGTATTCAATATGTTCTTTTTCCGTTAAGCTGATCATTTTTTTATATTCTGTTTCTCTTGAGAGCAAGCACAACAACGATAACACCGACACCTGAGCCTAAAAGGAGAACGATGCCGAGAGCCGTTTTGAGAGGGTTTACGTCAGAGCCGAAGGAGTTTTCGTCATCCTCGATTACGGGCTGGAAGACCGTAGTTGTATATGGCTCTGTGTATATCTGCTCGGGAGGAATGTACTGGAAGGTGGTTGTCTCAACAGGCTGTGCAACGGTGGGAGTCGTTGCGGGAGGAGTATACTGATAGGAGGGAGCTGTTGTGGGAGGTGCTGTCGTGGGGGCCTCCGTAGTGGGCTCTGCCGTAGTGGGCTCCTCTGTTGTTGCCTGAGCGGTTGTGGTTTCGCTTTCAAAAGCGAAAAGATATTCCTTGAGCTCGTTGAGAATATCGTTAATGTCAAATCCGAAAACTCCGATAAGACCGCTGAGTCCGCCGTTCTGAATTTCATCTATTGCATTCTGGATGCTTTCGGGATCCGAAAAATCGATTCCGAACATCTGAGCTACTGCGCTGAGGTTGTCCTTTGTGAAAAAGTCAGCCGCAAATGAGGTAACTGCGAGAGGAAGCATCAGGATGAATGCGGCAAGAAGAGTCGCGGTTAATTTTTTTATGTGTTTCATTTTTCATCACCTATTATAATAATACAGAAAATATAATAACAAGAATTTCGACAAATGTCAATTGTTATTATTTGTATTACACCAAAAAAACAATGCGGTATCCGTTTCTGAGAATGCCGCATTGCTGTTTTTTTTTTTGAATGTTATTACTCTGTGATGTGATTGAGCCAGAATGCCACGTGACTTGCAAAGCCGTGACAGCAGGAGGCGTAATCCGTCATATTTTCCCAGAGTGTCCCCGTTTTTTCAGCCATAGGCAGGAAGAAGCTTTCGATTTCTCCGAGAAGCTTGTCATACTGCTTATCCGTGTAGAGAATGAAGAGTCTCAGGTAGTTGCCGATAAAAGCGTTTGCCTCGGGAACGTCGGGATACGTTTTTTTTGCATCTCTGTCAGGACCGAATACCGTGAACATTTTTTCGTAAAGCTCAGGATGGGATTCCTTTGTTGCAGTGTCTGTGAAAAATGCATAATACTGACAGGTTTCCGTGTGATTGGTTGTTCTCACAAGCTCCTTTTCGGCGGTTCTTACGGCATTGTCACAGAAGAATTCTCCGTCAAAGGCCTGAAGTCTTACGGTTTCTCTTATTTTTTCTGCCTTTTTGCAGAGTGACGTATCTCCGTAAAGCTCCGCTACGGTATCAAGCACCTTGGCATAAAGCATATTTGAGGGATAGTTTACGTTTCGCACGTAATCGTTTGCCTTTGACCATTCAACGAATATCCATCCGCCCACGTCTTCAAGAAGACCGTCAGAATTTTCGAAGCCTTCGGTAAATTCAAGAAGCTTGCAGACTCTGTCCTTTGCCGCGCTCACAAGTACGCTGTCTCCCGAACGCTCAAAGTAGTCCTTCAGCTGTAAAATAAACCAGAATGCCCAGTTGTGGATATAAGAGCCGTCGGGATGATCTCCGGGATAGCACATGGGAAGCATTCCTTCGGGAATATGGTTGAATTTTTCGGGCAGCAGGAAGTTTTCGATAAAGCTTCTTTCAACGTAGCTTTTTCCCGTCAGCTCTTTTTCGACTCTTGCAGTAAAGAAGCTGTCGCAGAGCCAGCCTGCGCGCTCTCTTGAGGGACAGTCCATAAAAATGTCCGTTGCATTCTGCCTGAATGTCTCAACTGCCGCGTTATATATCTTCTGCAGATTTTCCGTGGGCATTTTCTTGAGATTGACCAGTCCCGTTTCAGGATAGCATTCCTCGTAAAGGGATACGTTGGTCACAAGAGTGGGAGCATACATTGAGATTATCTGAATATATCTGAAGGTGTAGGGCTCAAAGGAAACTATGTCATAGGTTCTGCCGCCCTGAATTGCCCATTTGATTACGTTTGCACAGGCATCCTTTCCGGGATCGGGACAAATGCCGTCGGGAAGGATCTCGTTGAATACCGCATATATTACGGTGTCGTGCTCCGCAGTAACGGAAAGTCTGATATAACCCGTGTTGTTCTGTCCCATATCATATATACAACAGCAGTTTATGCCCAGCGAAACGCTTTCCATACCGTAGCCGCCGTCTTCCATAATCTGTGTCTTATATGCGTAGAGCTCGTTTGCGGGACACGTGTCGAGTTGATTCTCGGGGAATCCCTTGAGTGTGTCGTCTATTCCCGTAAGGCTTCTGTCCTTGAAGTATCTTCTGTCCTTGTCGGGTATGAGAATGCCCTTTGAAACGATCTCCTCTGCCTTTCTTTCTGTGTAAAGACAGTAGGGAAGATTTCTTTCAATGAAGCTTTTTTCGGGAGTAAGCTCAAGCTCTGCCTTGCAGAGTCTTGTTTCGGGATCAGTCATAAAGCCGTCGTAGTAGGCATCGAGGATGTAAGCCTCGCTGAAGGGACGCTGGAATGAATATCTCGGGGTTTTCTGAATACGGCTGAGATATTTTGCGGCTTCAAATTCGTTTTCGCTGCCTGTAGCGTAAATGATCTCTCCGTCTCTTTCAAGCTCGGCACATACGAAGGAGGGCATATCAAGAAGATAGAAGCTGTTTACGTTGTAGCCCGCCGCGATTATTGAAATTATGTTGGTGCCTGTGCACAGCTGCTTGTCGATTACGTATTCGCTTACTCTGTAGAAGCCGTGTCCCGCTCTTGCGGGGCCCGCAGCAAAAAATCTGTTACCCACAAAAATCTGATATCTTGAATGTGAGGCTATACTGAGTCTGAGGGGACCGTCTCCCTCTACGACTGCCCTGAAAATAAGAGAAACGTTTTTCTCCTCCTGTCTGCCCTTTTCCCATACGGGAAGAGCCTTTTTGAATGAATACTTATCCGATAAGCCTTGAGTGATCATATCATTTCCTCCAGAAGTCTTAAAAATGCTGTCATAAATGCTCTGTCATCCTCTGCGGTGCGCCTCGGCGGGCCCTTTGTTCTCTTTCCCGCCATACGGGCTTTTTTAGAGGCATATCTTGTAAAGAGCAAATTTTCGATATTTTTATCAGTGAAAACAAGTCCATTCTGATTAAGTGCGGCGGCGCCCTTTCCGAGACACATGGCGGCAAGGCCGTAATCCTGAGTGATGACGATGTCGCCCTTGCTTACAATGTTTGCAATTTTCAGATCGGCACAGTCTGCGCCCTTGTCAACGATAACGGAGCTTACGCCCTCACGCTCAATAACGTGAGTGTTGTCGAATACCGCTATACATTCAATATTTCTGCTTTTTGCTTCGTTTACCGCAAGATCGAGCACGGGACATGCATCCGCATCAATAATAATTCTCATTTAATCACCTTGGGGATATTTTATAACAAAGCTTACGGCTTTTCAAGTGAAAAAGTTGCTTACAGCTGTGTGAAGGAGCCCCATTTTTTGCATATCGGTACTTTTTTCTCCTTGAGCAGAAGACTGCGGGTTATGCTGTCGCTTCCGTATTTCTCCCGTATTTTGTCAACGGTAAGCTCGAGGCGTTCCTTTTTCAGTGCCCTTTGCTCGTCTCTGAAAAGAGTCATCTGTCTCGGCTCATCGCAAGGAGAAAGATTTATAGCTCTTATGCCGATGCTTCTGAGCGGACCGGAAAAGCTCCAGCAGCGCTTGAGGAGCAGGAGTCCCTCCTTGCAGATATCCTCGGAAATATCCGTGGGAAATTCCAGCAACTTCTGTCTTTCAAAGCTTTCAAGGGATGTATTTCTCAGATGCAGCTGAATTCCCGAGCAGACGAGTGAATTTTCTCTGAGTCCCTTTGCCACGCTTTCCGAAAGAGGATAAAGAATTACCTTTGCCACCTCAAAGCTGTCTATGTCCTTCGGCGGTGTTGTTGAGTGTCCGATGCTCTTTACGGGCAGACGCTCCTGAATCTGCATAACGGGGGTGGTGTCCTCTCCTATTGCATAAAAATACAGCTTTTCACCGTTTTTACCTAATATCAGTCTCATTCTTTGCCGTCCTGCAAGGGCAATATCTCCTATTGTTCTGATGCCTCTTCTTGAGAGCTCCTTTACCGATGCGGGACCTGCAAAAAGCAGATCTCCCACGGGGGCGGGCCATACTATTTCCTTGAAATTTTCAGGAGTTATGACGGTGACGGCATCGGGCTTTTTGTAGTCGCTGCCGAATTTTGCAAAGACCTTGTTATAAGAGACGCCTATGGATACGGTGATTCCCAGCTCCTCCTTTATTCTGCTTCTCAGCTGTTGGGCAATAAATTCCCCCGAGCCGAATATTTCAGTGCTTCCCGTTACGTCAAGCCATGCCTCGTCGGGGCCGAAGGCTTCCACAAGATCGGTGTATTCCAGATAAATTTCCCTTGCAAGCATACAGTATTTTTCATAAAGAGGGAAGTTCGGGGGGATGATTTTCAGTGACGGACACTTGGTTTTTGCCAGCCACAGAGGTTCCCCCGTTTTTATTCCGTGTTTTTTTGCAAGCTCGTTTTTTGCAAGGACTATTCCGTGTCTCAGCTCGGGATCACCGCCTACCGCCAAGGGGATATTTTTATATTCCGGATGAAAAACAGTCTCAATGGATGCATAGCAGTTGTTAAGATCTGAATGTAAAATTATACGCAAAATATTCACTCCCGATTACAAGAACAAATGTTCTGTTTTTGTGTTACGTATGCATTATAGCAAACAAATGTTCGTTTGTAAACAGGAAAATTCATCTTTTTTTTCATTTTGGGGTATTCTTTTTTTTTATTCCGACAGCGGGTGCCGACAAGCTGAACGGCGGTGTTGATTTCGGTTTTTGTTTCGGCTTTTACGTATATAATAAGTATTTATTATAATAAAATTTGTTTATTCTATTGATTTTTATTATTTACAAGTATATACTAATATGGAAATGTTGTCGGAAAGGGGACGGTGGATATGAAAAAGGCTGTTGCATTAAAGGCGGTTGAGGCATTGAAGGAGCTTTATCCCGATGCCGTATGCTCTCTTGAGGCGGATGATCCGTTTCAGCTTCTTGTTGCAACCAGACTTTCTGCTCAGTGCACGGATGCAAGAGTAAATCTTGTGACTCCCGCGCTTTTTGCGAAATATCCCACCATCGAGGCATTTGCTGCGGCAGACGTTAAGGACGTTGAGCAGCTTATTCACTCCTGCGGATTCTTCAGACAGAAGGCAAGTGACATAGTAGGTATGGCAAATGCGGTGCTTGAAAGATTCGGCGGACGTGTGCCCGACAGCATAGAGGCACTTACCTCGCTTCCCGGTGTGGGAAGAAAAACCGCAAACCTTATAGTCGGTGACGTTTATAAGCAGCCTGCCGTGGTTGCTGATACTCACCTTATAAGAATATCCAACAGACTGGGGCTTGTAAGCAGCAAGGATCCTCTCAAGGTGGAAATGACGCTCAGAGAGCTTCTTCCTCCCGAGGAAAGCAACGATTTCTGCCATCGTGCCGTGCTTCACGGCAGAGCTCTTTGCGATGCAAGACGCCCCCGATGCGGCGAATGTCCTTTAAGCACCTTCTGTGAAAGTGCACAAAAAGAAAAAACATAAGGCATCCGGATGGATGTCACTTCAGGACGGATAAACTGCTCCGTCAGAAAGGAAAAAATAAATGGGTTTATTCAAAAAGATTTTCGGAGACTATTCAACGAGAGAGGTAAAAAAGGTTCGTGCAACCGCCGATAAGGTGCTTGCACTGGATGAGGAATATTCGGCTCTCACCGATGAACAGCTCAAAGCAAAAACACCTTACTTCAAGGAAAGACTCGAAAACGGCGAAAGCCTTGACGATATTCTTCCCGAGGCATTTGCGGCCTGCAGAGAGGCGGCGTGGCGAGTTCTTAAAATGAAGCATTTCCCCGTTCAGGTCATAGGCGGTATTGTTCTTCATCAGGGAAGAATTGCTGAAATGAGAACGGGTGAGGGTAAGACGCTTGTTGCCACTCTTCCCGCATATCTTAACGCTCTTACGGGCAAGGGTGTGCACGTGGTTACCGTAAACGAATACCTTGCACGCCGTGACTCGGAATGGATGGGTAAAATATTCCGCTTTATGGGACTTACCGTGGGGCTCGTATATTCACATCAGCCTCCCGAGGAGAAAAAGGCGGCGTACAATGCCGATATTACCTACGGTACAAGTAACGAGATGGGCTTTGACTATCTCCGTGACAATATGGCCTTATACAAAGAGCAGAAGTCTCAGAGAGGTCATATCTTTGCCATCGTTGACGAGGTTGACTCGATTCTTATCGACGAGGCAAGAACTCCTCTTATAATTTCGGGTATCGGAACAAAGTCATCCGATGCATACAAGATGGCTGACGATTTTGCAAAAAAGCTTTCCGTGCACAGAATTACCGACGTTCAGGCAAGAACGAGCCTTGACGATATTGCAGGTGAATTCGATTATATTGTAGACGAAAAGGCAAAGACCGCCACACTTACGAAGAACGGTATCAAAAAGGCGGAAAGCCACTTCTCCGTGGAAAACCTTATGGATGCCGAAAATATGGAGCTTCTTCATCACATCAATCAGGCAATCAAGGCAAGAGGCGTAATGCAAAGAGACGTAAACTACGTTGTTAAGGACGGCCAGGTGCTCATCGTTGATGAATTTACGGGACGTACCATGATAGGCAGACGCTACAGCGAGGGCCTCCATCAGGCTATTGAGGTAAAGGAAGGCGTAAAGATAGGCAACGAAAACAAGACGCTTGCTACGGTAACTCTTCAGAACTATTTCCGTCTTTACAAGAAGCTGTCGGGTATGACGGGTACTGCCATGACCGAAAGCGAGGAGTTCAGAGAGATCTATGCTCTTGATATCGTCGAGATTCCCACCAACAAGCCTATGGTAAGAAAGGATCATCCCGACGTTATGTACGTGAACGAGGGCAAAAAGTTTGCCGCCGTTATTGAGCAGATAAAGGAATGTAACGCAAAGGGACAGCCTGTTCTTGTAGGTACCGTCAGCATTGATAAGTCAGAGGCTCTTTCAGCCGTGCTTAAAAGAAACGGAATAAAGCACGAGGTGCTCAATGCAAAACAGCACGAAAGAGAAGCTGAAATCATCGCTCAGGCAGGTAAGTCAGGTGCCGTTACCATTGCTACTAATATGGCAGGTCGAGGAACCGACATTATCCTCGGCGGTAACGCCGAATATATGGCAAAGAATGAAATGAAGAAGAAGGGCTTCCCCGAGGAGCTCATTTCAGAGGCTACGGGCTTCTCTGATACAGATAACGAGGATATTCTCGAGGCAAGAAGAGTATTCAAGGAGCTTGAGGCAAAATTCAGTGCGGAGCTGAAGGAGGATGCCGAAAAGGTAAAGGCTGTAGGCGGTCTTTTCATTATCGGTACCGTGCGCCACGAGGCAAGACGTATTGACAATCAGCTCAGAGGCCGTGCGGGACGTCAGGGCGATCCCGGTGAAAGCCGCTTCTATCTTGCTGCCGACGACGATCTTCTCAGAGTTTTCGGCGGTGACAGATTTGAAAGAATTATGAAAATGTTCCGTGATGAGAATCTTGCTCTTGAAGCAAATATGTTCTCATCCGCTATAGAAAATGCGCAGAAGCGCGTGGAATCAAACCATTTTGCCGCACGTAAGCATACTATAAGCTACGACGACGTTATCAACAAGCAGAGAGCAATTGTTTACGGCCAGCGTGATCAGGTGCTTGACGGACTTGATATAGATTCCACCATCCGCAAGATGATAAGAGAAAGCGTAAGCGATAACGTTGAACTGTTCTGTGCGGCTGATGCAAAGCCGGAGCAGTGGAACGTTACGGGACTTATCTCAAAATATTCATGGGCTCTTACGGAGGATATGCTTAACGGTGTGAAGGATTCGGATGAGATAACTCAGCTTCTTACTCAGGAGCTTGAACACCGCCTTGACGCTCTTTATGAGGAGCACGGCGAGGATATGATAAAGCAGCTTGAGCAGTTTGTTCTTCTGCGAAACGTTGACCTTAAATGGATAGATCATATCGATGCTATGGATCAGCTCAAGAGAGGTATTTCACTCCGTGCTTATGCAAATCAGGATCCCCTTGTTGCATTCAGACAGGAGACCTATGATATGTTTGATGCCATGTCCGCATCCATAAGAGAGGACACTGTTCAGATGCTCTTTACGAGAAAAATACAAAAGGCAGAGGACGTCAAGAGACAGCAGGTTGCAACAGCGGTAACGGCATCGGGCGGCGGCACTGAGGAGCAGAAGAAAAAGCCTGTTACAAAGGGCACAAAGGTAGGCAGAAACGAAGCCTGCCCCTGCGGCAGCGGTAAGAAATACAAGCAGTGCTGCGCCAGATAACAAAACGGAGGAATTCCATTGACAGATAAAGAATTTTCCTTTGACAAAGATATGCGTGAAGAGGAAACGGCAAACAACCGTGCGGATGAAATGGATGCGGACGGCGGTAAGGGCACAGATGAGGAGCGTTTCTCAGAGGCTTCCGATAAAGGGGAGCCCCGTATATCCTCCGGACGAAGCCTTTCGGACAATGAAAGGGGGGAATATCCCTACGGCGGCTTTTCTCAGTCGGGATATCCCTATTCTTCGGGTGAGGGAAACGGAAGTTACCGTAAGCCGACAGCCGACGGATACTTCGCGGAAAAAAAGAGGATGTCGCTCAGACTGAAGGAATTTTTTTATGACAAAAGGGTGCTTGAGCTTACATTTCTCGGTACGGTTACGGGATGCGCGATACTGCTTTATCATTTGTTTTCCTATCTGATGTCCGTTGCAGTATCAAAATCCTTCACCATCAGCAATCTGTATCATTCGGATGAATTGTTCAGAAATTTCTTCGGTATGATTTATACCGTTATATGTGTGGTTCTGCCCTTTGCGGCGGTATATGCCGTATTGAAAAAGGCGGGTATCGTGACACTTCCGCTCGATGCCCCGCGCAAGGATTCGGGGCTTATGCTTCTGTTTTTCGGAGGTATGGGAATTTTCTACGTAGGAAACGTGCTGACCTCACTTTTTGTAACGGCTCTTTCGGGAATCGGTATCGGGCTTTATTCTTATACCAATACCGTTGACTCGGCCGTTGCGGTTCCCGAAAATATTTTTATGTTCCTTGTTATGAGCGTTCACACGGCGGTGCTTCCCGCAGTAGCCGAGGAATTTGCTTTCAGAGGAGTCATAATGCAGTCTCTGAGAAAATACGGCGATTGGTTTGCAATCATAGCCTCCGCCGTGATTTTCGGACTTTTACACGGAAATATGATGCAGATGCCCTTTGCCATTATTGCAGGCATCATTCTAGGCTACGTGGTTGTAGTAACGGGCTCTTTATGGGCAGGCATGATACTTCACTTTTTTAATAACTTTCTATCCTTTGTATATTCCGTTGCGGGTGAGGTTATAGCCGATGGCTCGAGAACGCTGTTCTCGGCTCTTTACACCTACGGAATCATAATTATAGGTCTTGTTGCGATAGCGGGCTACGCTTTAAGCAATCCCGATTTCTACCGTCTTTATCCCTCAAGGGTATCCCTTGTGAAGACAAAAAAAGCGGCGGGAGTGTATTTTCTCGTTCCCCCTATGCTGATTGCGGTTATTGTTATGATAATATCCGTTATCGGGGATTTCTATTTTTTATCTTAAGGAGAGGGCTATGGAAATACTTACTTCGAGAATGAATCCTGCCGTCAAGGCTGCAAGTGCTCTCAAGGAGACGGGAGAGAGAAAAAAATCGGGCTGCTTTCTGCTTGAGGGTGTTCGCCTTTGTGCGGATGCCGCGCTGAACGGAATTCAGATACTTACGTTTTTCGTCAGTGAAAAAGCCTCGCTGAAATATCCCGAGGAAACGGCGTTGCTTGAAAGCCGTGCCGAAAAAAGCTTTCTTATTTCAGAAAGCGTGTCCGATAAGCTTTCGGATACGAAAAATTCTCAGCAGTTTTTTGCCGTGTGCCGTGAAAAGGAGCTTTCCTCCGAGATAAAAGCGGAGGGAATGTACGTTATGACGGACAATATACAAAATCCCGATAATCTCGGAGCCGTGGTTAGAACGGCTGAGGCTATGGGGGCAGACGGACTTATAATAAATTCCGGCTGCGATATATATTCCCCGAAGGCTCTCAGAGCCTCAATGGGAGCTCTTCTTCGTTTCCCCGTTATCGTGACACGGGATGCCCGTGCGCTTTCGGAAGAGCTTAAGGGAAGGGGAATGAAAATTTTTGCAAGCGTGGTTTCTCCCGAAGCTCAGAGTGTTACACTTGCCGACAAAAGCGGCGGCTGTGTGCTCGTTATCGGTAACGAGGGAAACGGTGTGTCGGATGAAATACTTTTTTCGGCAACCGATAAGATAACGATACCGATGAAAGGAAAGGCTGAGTCTCTGAATGCGGCTGCCGCGGCGGCTGTGCTTATATGGGAGTTTATGAAAGACAGATAAAATCAAGGGGTGGTCACGGTGGAGCAGGATTTAAGATATCATATCTGGTACCATAAGGTTTTTGAAAAAACCAAGGGGCCTGCCCGTGTGCTTGAGCAATACGGGGATGTAAAGGCTTTTTATGAGGCTGTTGTCTCAGGCAGGGAAACAGCGTCCGCAACGCCAAAAAGACTTGAACGGGCAAAAAAATTCAGTCTTATTGATGCGGACAGTATAATAACCGTCTGCGAAAGCAACGGCTGGGAAATAATCTCCCGTGAAAGTGAGTATTTTCCGCCGTTTTTAAGAGAGATATCCGATTGTCCGAGAATACTTTTTGTTCACGGAAAAAAGGAGATTCTTACCCGCAGGGCAACTGTTGCCGTCATAGGAAGCCGCAGTCTTTCTCCGAGAGCTGAGGCTCTCACAAGAGAGGCAGCGTACAACATTTCGAAAACAGGCGCGGTAATAGTAAGCGGAGCTGCTTTGGGTGCTGACAGCGCCGCCCATCGGGGGGCAATCGAAGCAAACGGAGAGACTGTTGCGGTGCTGGGGTGCGGACTCGGAAGCGACTATATGCGCCGTATAGGCTCCCTTTATGATGAAATTCTTGCTCACGGCGTATTCGTAACAGAGCTTTTTCCCTATGAGAATGCAAGCACCTTTACCTTTCCCGAAAGAAACAGAATAATATCGGGAATCAGCCGTGCGGTGCTTGTAAGCTATGCCGATGAAAAAAGCGGCTCGCTTATAACCGCAGAGCTGGCTAAAAAGCAGAAGCGCCGTGTTTATGCGGTGGCCCCCGAGCTTTATCCCAGTGACGGCTGTGCCGCTCTTATTGCCGATGGTGCTTACGTGTTTTATAATTCGGGAGACGTCTGTTATCCTCTCAGAGAATTTTTTGAAGAGGGCACGTTCAGAGAAGGATATTGCAACCGTCCGGTAACCGACGGTATACTTGATATTCCCGACGAGAAGCCTGAGAAAAAGAAAAAAGTGAGCAAGGAGCCCCTTATAAAAACGGATACGTCAGCAGAAACGGACGATACCGTAAAGGGTGGGAGCGCAGAGGAAAAGAAGCCTGAGACGGCATCCGATGCGCCGATAGAGCTTCCCGCACATTTTTCGCAGGAGGCAAAGGAAATATATGCCGTCCTCAAGGATGACGAGATAGTTCCGATCAATTCCCTCGTGGACATTCTCGGTATTCCCGCAGGACGTCTTACGTCGGCTGTTTTTGAGCTGAGCATCGCAGGTTTTGCGGAGCTTATAAACGGTGCAAGAGTAAGGAAGCTCAGATAAAAATTAAGAAAAAAACAAACAAATACTTTCCAAAGGAAGTCAGATATATGTCCAAGCTTGTTATTGTAGAGTCGCCTGCAAAGGCGAAAACCATAAAAAAATATTTAGGTCCGGATTTTGAGGTAAAGGCATCAATGGGCCACGTAAGAGACCTTTATGCCAATAAGCTCAGCGTTGACGTGAGCCGTGATTTTGAACCCAATTACGTAGTTATCAAGGGAAAGGAGAAACTCATCGACGAGCTGACCGCTCTTGCAAAGAAAAGCGATGAGGTGTATCTTGCAACTGACCCTGACCGTGAGGGCGAAGCCATATCCTGGCATCTTGCAATTCTTCTCGGTCTTGATATAAACAGGCTTAACCGCGTAAAGTTCAATGAGATCAATAAAAACAGCGTTGCCAACGGAATAGCAAATCCTTCAAAGATCGACATTGACCTTGTCAATGCTCAGCAGGCAAGAAGAATTCTTGACCGTCTCGTAGGCTACAGACTTTCTCCCTTCATTTCTCAGAAAATAAGGAGAGGTCTTTCTGCGGGCAGAGTGCAGAGTGTTGCTCTCCGTCTTATAGTTGACAGAGAAGAAGAGATCAAAAAATTCGTTCCCGAGGAATATTGGTCTGTTGATGCGCTTCTGCTTGCTCCTCCCTCCAAAAAGGCATTCAAGGCATCCTTCTGGGGAGATGAAACGGGCAAAAAGAAGCTTTGCTGTAAGGAGGATACAGAGGAGATCCTCAAAAAGCTGGACGGTGCACAGTTTACCGTGGAAAAGGTGAAAAAGGGCGTAAGAAAGAAGCAGCCCTCGCCTCCGTTTATAACGTCAACTCTTCAGCAGGAGGCTTCAAAGAGACTCGGCTTTACCGCAAAGCGTACTATGAAGGTGGCTCAGGAGCTTTACGAGGGTGTTGATATTGACGGTATCGGTACCGTCGGTCTTATTACCTATATGAGAACCGATTCACTTCGTATCTCGGAGGAATCAAGAGCTCAGGGTAATGCGTTTATAAAAGAAAATTACGGTGAAAAATATCTGCCCGAAAAGCCCAGATATTTCAAGACGAGAGAGGGAGCTCAGGACGGTCACGAGGCTATCCGTCCCTCACTTATCGAGCTTACTCCCGATAAGGCAAAGGCATCGCTTACAAGCGAGCAGTACAAGATATATAATCTCATCTGGTGCCGCTTTATGGCTTCTCTTATGGCAAACTGTCTTCAGGATACGACCAAGGCTGAGATTATTGCCCGAAAGGACTCAGATGAGGGCTATTGTCTCTTCAATGCCAGCGGCTATACCGTCCGCTTTGACGGCTATAGTGTTTTATATGACAACGGTACAGACGACGAGGAAAGCGCATCCGTGCTTCCCGAGCTTATTGACGGTGCACAGCTTAAGGTGCGTGAAATAAAGGATGAGCAGCACTTTACTCAGCCTCCCTCACGCTTTTCAGAGGCTTCTCTTATCAAAATGCTTGAGGAAACGGGTGTGGGACGTCCCAGCACCTATGCATCCATTCTTTCCATTATCCTTGACAGAGATTACGTGACGCGAGAATCCAAGAAGCTGCTTGCTCCCACGGAGCTCGGTACAGCTATCGTTACGCTTCTTAAGGAGAAATTCCCCAAAATAGTAAATACGAAGTTTACTGCCGGTATGGAGGCTGACCTTGATAAGATCGAGGACGGCGGCTATGACTACATCAGAATGCTTCACGGCTTTTACGATGAGTTCGAAGATACACTCAAAAAGGCAAAGTCCTCAATGGAGGGCGTAAAGATAAGCCTTGAGGAGGATAAGACTGATATTCCCTGCGAAAAATGCGGTTCGCTTATGGTGGTGAAGGTAGGCAGATTCGGAAAATTCTTCGCCTGCCCCAATTATCCCGACTGTAAGTTTACAAAGCCCTTTGTTCAGGAAACGGGAGGCAGCTGTCCCCGTTGCGGCAGTACCGTGATCAGCAAAAAATCGAGAAAGGGACATACCTTCTTCGGCTGCTCAGGCTATCCGGAGTGTGACTTTATGACGTGGGATACTCCCACGAAGGATGCTTGCCCCGATTGCGGCAAAACACTTTTCCGTTCAAGGGGTAACGTTGTAAAATGCCTCAGCGACGGCTGCGGATATGAAAAAAGAGCATCAAGGAAAGCAGATAAAGATGAAGATTGATTATATTACCGTTATCGGTGCGGGCTTTGCAGGCTGTGAAGCCGCCGTGCAGATAGCAAGACGCGGCATAAAATGCCGTCTTTACGAAATGAAGCCCGTTAAATTTTCCCCTGCCCACAAGAGTGAGAATTTCTGTGAGCTTGTATGCTCAAACTCCTTCAAGGCATCAAGAGCCGATTCCGCGGCGGGGCTTCTTAAAAATGAAATGGAGGCTCTGGGCAGTATTACCGTTCCTGCGGCTAAGCAGACGGCTGTGCCCGCCGGCGGTGCGCTTGCCGTAAACCGTGACGATTTTTCCGCTCTTGTGACAAGCATTGTGGAAAATGAGCCTCTGATTGAAATTATCAGGGAGGAGCTTACCGAAATTCCCCGCGAGGGCATAGTTGTCGTTGCGGCGGGCCCTCTTGCAAGCGATGCCGTAAGTGAGGATATAAAGAGCCTTTGCGGTGAAAATCTCAGCTTTTATGACGCAGCGGCTCCTATAGTTTCCGCTGAAAGCATTGATATGACAAGAGCCTTTACCCAGTCAAGATACGATAAGGGCGGTGCAGATGACTATATAAACTGTCCTATGAACAAGGCTGAATATGAGGAATTCTACAATGCTCTTATAAATGCCGAAAGTGTTATTCTGAAGGATTTTGAAAAGGGCAGGGAAATATACGAGGGCTGTATGCCCATAGAGGTTATGGCA
>JAZOOE010000055.1:0-15940 GCA_045654865.1 Acutalibacteraceae bacterium
CCAGTTCCAGGCACAGCCCCAGTTCCAGGCACAGCCTCAGTTCCAGGCACAGCCTCAGTTCCAGGCACAGCCCCAGTACCAGGCACAGCCCCAGCCTCAGTTCCAGCCTCAGCCCGCTCCCGTTTTCAATGGTAAAAAGCAAAATGCTCTGTCAAAGCTGCCCACCTTTGATCCCATTCTGATTTTCCTTGTTGCAGCTTTGGCTTCTCTGTTCCTTTTCATTGACGGCTTCTACAGCTATCATTGCGTTATAGGCGGCGGTTATTACAGCAGTCTTGACTCCAATGCAAGCTATTTCCCCTATCTTGTTTCTCAGACCGGTGCAAGAGAGCTTTTTGTCGGCGGTATGCTTGTTCTTATTATCGTTCCCGCTCTTCTTACACTTTTGAGTATGCTCAAGAAAAAGAAGATTCCCGCTATCGCTATGATTCTCAGCTTCCTTTCGTTCTTGTGGTTCGGCTTTACCGTAATTATCGGTGCATCGACCTTTTCTCATTACGTCGGCTCAAAATATACAGATTCAGGCTACTCCTTTGATTACACCTTTACATCCTTCGGCATTCTTTTCTATCTTGAAATAGTGCTTCTTATTGCTCTTTTCGTGATGATAAAGAAGGCAAGAAAGGGCAAGACCATACTTAAGAACAAAAAGTATGTTGCTCCCGTTACTATGGATGCTCCTATGTACCAGGCACCTATGTATCAGGCACCTGTGGGTGCTCCTGTGGGCACTCCCGTTAATCAGCCTCCTATGGGTGCTCCCGTAAATCAGCCTCCTATGGGACAGCCTCCTATGGGAACTCCCTATGATCAGAATCCTCCCTCACCCAACGGATTCTGATAAAAAGCTTGCATAAAAAAGAACGGATACAAATCGTTATGGATTTGTGTCCGTTTTCTTGTTTTTTGCTGTTTTGCGGATGTTCGGCGAATATAACCGAGGCACCTTCCTTGCGGAGGGTACCTCGACTTTTTGTAGATTATATTTTTCTGCTTTTGATTTTTTGCGCTTTCAGAGACCTCTTATAAAAGAACGATTCCGTTCTCAAGACATTTTTCGCGCATATCCTCGGGCCATATTGAAACCTGAACCTCGCCTACGTGTGCCTTGCCTAAAAGGAACATACAGATTCTTGACTGTCCGAGACCGCCGCCTATGGTAAGAGGATATTCGTTATTAAGCACGCCCTTGTGATAGGGAAATGCCATTCTTTCGGTGGCATTTGCAATTTCAAGCTGTGCCTTAAGACTTTCGGCGTCAACTCTTATGCCCATTGAGGAAATTTCAAGAGCCGCGTCAAGCTCCTTGTCCCACACGAGAATATCACCGTTAAGGCTCCAGTCATCATAGTCGGGAGCTCTTCCGTCGTGGCGGTGACCGCTTTTAAGTCTTGCTCCGATGCCCATAATGAATACGGTGCCGTGTTCCTTGGTGATGAGATTTTCTCTTTCCTTGCCGGATTTGTCGGGATACATATCCTCAAGCTCCTGAGAGGTAATGAAGAAAACGTCCTCGTTTACCTTTGTGGTGAGCACGGGATATTTTTCCTGAAGCAGGGCATTTGTTTCTGCAAGCGCCTTCACAATCGCGGAAACGGTTGTCTTTAAGTATTCCTCGGTTCTCTCTTCGCGGGTGATGACCTTTTCCCAGTCCCACTGATCAACAAAAAGGGAGTGTGTATTGTCACAATCGTCATCACGGCGGATTGCGTTCATATCGGTATATATGCCCTCACCCTCGGTATAGCCGTATCGGTGAAGTGCCATTCTCTTCCACTTTGCCAGAGACTGCACGACCTCAGCCGTGCCCTCGATCTCCTTCATTGTGAAATGAACCTTTCTTTCAACACCGTTAAGGTCGTCGTTGATGCCCGAATCCTTAGTAACCATAAGAGGTGCGGTTACTCTGTCAAGATTCAGAGCGTTTGCAAGCTTGACCTGAAAGGTATCCTTGATTATTTTAATTGCCCTCTGGGTTTCCTTCTGGGTAAGAGTTGAGGAATACCCTGCGGGAAATACAAGATTTCTTGCCATAATATCACCTTATCTGATATTTCCGACGGTTCTCGGATAGAAGATAACGTCGCGGATGTTTGCCATACCCGTGCAGTACATAATAACTCTTTCAAAGCCAAGTCCGAAGCCTGAGTGAGGAACGGTGCCGTACTTTCTCAGATCAAGATAGTCGGAATATTCCTCTGTTCCCATTCCCTTTGCCTTCATAGCGGCAAGAAGCTTATCAAGGTCAGCCTCTCTTTCGCTGCCGCCGATGATCTCACCGATACCGGGAACAAGAAGGTCAGTTGCTGCAACAGTCTTGCCGTCAGCGTTCTGCTTCATATAGAAGGACTTTATCTCCTTGGGATAGTTTATAAGGAATACGGGCTTGTTATATACCTGCTCGGTGATATATCTTTCGTGCTCAGACTGTAAGTCACAGCCCCATTCTACGGGGAACTCAAACTTAACGTCTGCCTTCTTGAGAATTTCGATGGCATCTGTATAATCAACCACCGCAAAGTCGTTGTTTACAACGTTGAGAAGCTTCTCCGTAAGTCCCTTTTCAAATCTTTCCTCGAAGAACTTTAATTCATCGGGGCATTTTTCCATATAGTCGCGGATGATGTATTTAATCATATCCTCTGCGATCTCAATAAGGTCGGGAAGCTCTGCGAATGCGATTTCGGGCTCAACGTGCCAGAACTCCGCAACGTGACGAAGAGTGTTGCTCTTTTCTGCACGGAAGGAGGGACCGAAGGTGTAGATCTTGCCCATAGCCATAGCTGCAACCTCGCCCTCAAGCTGACCGGAAACACTGAGTCCTGCCTTCTTGCCGAAGAAATCGTCTGCATAATATTCCTCAGCATTCTTATAGTCCTCGGAATAACCGATGGTTGTCACCTTGAACATTTCGCCTGCGCCCTCACAGTCAGAGCCCGTGATAAGGGGAGTATGCACGTAAACGTAGCCTCTGTCCTGAAAATATCTGTGAATGGCGGCAGCCATAACGCTTCTTACTCTGAATACAGCGTTGAACGTGTTTGTTCTTACTCTGATGTGGGGATTTTCTCTTAAGGTCTCAAGCTTCTGAAACTTCTTCTGAAGAGGGTAATCGGGCGGACACTTACCCAGAAGCACGATCTCCTTTGCATTTATTTCAACCGTATCGTTGTTTTCGTTCTTTACAACAGTACCGATAACCTTGACGGATGCACCGAGCTTTGTAGCCTCAGTGTCAACCTCAATACCGGAAGTCTTGTCAATAACTATCTGTAAATGATTGAGGGTAGTGCCGTCATTGAGAGCTAAAAAGCCCATGTTCTTGGAATCTCTTGCAGTTCTTACCCAGCCGCAGACGGTTGCCTCCTTGCCGATAAATTCCTGATTGCTGAAAATTTCTTTGATGTCGATGTGTTTCATAAGAATTTCCTTTCCGTAATAAAAAAATAACAGTTGACCGTCCGTCAATAGGACGAGCAACTGTAACCCGCGGTACCACCTATCTTGCCTTTCAAGGCCACCTTTGGCTTTCTTCTAAAAGCCTCTCGCTTAACG
The DNA here is from genome assembly GCA_045654865.1 of Acutalibacteraceae bacterium. GTDB lineage: Bacteria > Bacillota > Clostridia > Oscillospirales > Acutalibacteraceae > RUG806. The sequence continues at coordinate 3,556 of JAZOOE010000055.1, forward strand.
CGCGAACACGGCAGTCCTACTCGTTTCCTTTCGGACAAGCGGCTCCCGAGTGTTATTCGCCGAACTGCCTTGTATGTGCTTTCCACCGCCGCACACTCTCTGAGACCGCAATTTTTCGGGTACTTCTCTCGATCCTTGCCTTTATAAGAAGCATTATATGTATTTTTCTTCTTTTTGTCAATAATTTTTTATTATAAAGGGGCTCGTTGACAAAGGAGGAAAAAAATAATATAATATTTACGGAAGAGCCGGGCTCTTCAAAGAGGAAGAAAAAAATTAAAAATAAAGGAGAAAAAGGCTATGGTTTCTTTTGTTAAGCTTCTTGTTAAGTTTATCAAGCTTTTCATTTTCTTTGATAAGACATCGGGCGGAGCAGTTTCCGATTTCATCAGAGATCTTGAGGAGAAATACGGTATTACCGAGGAATAAGCATAGGGAAAGGGGATGTGAAAAGCGAGAATTTTTACATCCCCCGTTTTTTTGTTATGAAAATCAACAGAATTGATATTTTTGAGGATGCCTGTGGCTTTGAAAGAGCAAGGATACCGGGGCTTATCTGCACGGATAAGGGAACGCTGATTGCTTATTGTGAGCTTCGCCGCTCCGAAAGCGACTGGGCGGTTATAGATATCGGAATGAAAAGAAGCACCGACGGCGGAAAAAGCTGGTCGGAGCGTCAGATATTGGTGTCGGGTGAGGGGAGCCGTACGGCAAACAACCCCGTTATGATAGCCGGCAGGGCTTGTATATATTTTCTTTACTGTATCGACTATTCGAGAGTATTTCTGATGAAAAGCACCGACGAGGGAGAGTCATGGAGCTCGCCGAGGGAGCTTACCCGTGAGATAAAGGAAAGCCTCGGAGACTTTTCATATACCTGTATTGCCACGGGGCCCACTCACGGAATATGCACCGATGACGGGACGATTCTGGTGCCCGTGTGGATGTCATACGATTATTCCGATCCGAAAAGCCATCATCCCTCGGTTATTGCGCTGCTTTATTCGCGGGACTCGGGTGAGAGCTTTTTCGTGGGAAAAACAGACGGCTCTCTTTCGGATGCCAGCGAATGTGCCGCCGCACAGCTGTCGGACGGCAGAATTTATATGACTATCCGCCACGAGGGCGCAGAAAAATGCAGAGCACGGGCATTTGTCGGCAATGATTTCAGTATCGGAGATATAAGGCTTTGCTCAGAGCTTCCCGATCCCGTGTGCTGTGCGGGTGTGTGTGCTCTCGGTGACGGACTGCTGTTTTGCAACTGTGCCGATGCTGTCAGCCGTAGCCGTCTGACTCTCAGACGCATTAGTGCTGACGGAGAAATTTCTGAAAGCCTTTTGATGGCTTCCTCCGCGGGCTACAGCGACGTGGCTGTTTCTCCCGCGGCAGACAGGGCGTATGTGCTTTTTGAACAAGGAAGATATATTTATTTTGGTGTGATTGATATCTAAAAAGCCTTTGCAAAAGGGACGCGGATATGTTACTATAAAGAAAAACGTACGGAGGATAATTTTTTATGGGACTTTTATTTAAGGTTTTTGTTTCCTGTGTGCTTTCCTTTCTTAATATCTTCACCTTCCCGATTTTCGGTTTTTTTGCAGGCGAGGATAACTATAAGGTAAAGGATGAGGAGCAGGTTCTTCTTAATTTTGCTGCAATTTCAGATATTCACATGACTGATGAATTTGCAAGGATGCAGGTTCTCAAGTGCGGACTCTGGGATATGGATTATGCCGCAAGCGAGCTTGATGCTCTTGTGCTTGCAGGTGACCTTACCGACCACGGTACTGCCGTTGAATACGAAAATCTCGTTAAGGCCTTCGAGCCCTATAAGCCTGCGGGTGAGATCATTATGGCAGTGGGCAACCACGATACGTGGACAGATGAAAACGATGAGTATGCTCCCGCAAAGGAAAACTTTATAAAGTATACGAAGGAAATTACAGGCAGAGAGCTTACCGAGTGTTACTATACAACTGAGATAAACGGCTATACCTTTATCGTTATGGCAAGTGAGGGCACAAGCACCTCGGCTTATATCAGCGATACTCAGCTTCAGTGGCTCAGAGAGGAAATGGATAAGGCTGCCGAAAAGGGACTTCCCGTTTTCGTTGTTTCCCATTGGCCCGTTGCAGAGTCACACGGTCTTCCCGTGACCTGGGGCGATGATGAACCCGAGCTTCTTGACGGCAGCTTCGGTGCACAGAACTATGAGGTTGAGGCTATCCTCAAGGATTATGAAAACGTATTCCTTATTTCGGGACACATTCATAACGGCTTTGTTAACGAGTCTCAGGAGGGCGTTTACGGATATACCTCCGTTGAGTCTGACGGAGCATTCCACAGCATCAATCTTCCCTCATTTATGTATATGGGCATCCGCGGCAGAGTCTTCAACGGCTGCGGCTACAGCATAGAGGTTTATGAGGAAGAGGTTGTTATCAGAGCAAGAAGCTTTACGGCAGGCATCTGGTATACCGATTATGACGTAACAATCCCCCTTGTATAAGCTTCGGCTGAGACAGATCCCTGACGGGGCGTTATAAGAAAAATTTAACGGAGGCGGCTTCCATTGATGAAGCAGTCTCCGTTTTTTTGGACGATCGTTTATTGCGCTTTGTTAAAAAGGCATATTATGTGCCTTAAAGGTGCCGTAGTAGTATTTTGCCACGTGCTCTGCCAGCTCCTCTGTGGGAGTGTCGCAGTTTTTTTCCACCCACGTCATTATAAGAGCCGTTGTGCCGCCTGCAACAAAGGTGAAGGCCTTTTTAAGCTCGGTGGCTCTTTCCTCCTCGATAAGGGGAGCCAGAACGTCCCTTATGGTGTGAAAGGTCACCTTGCCGAAGCTTGCGTGGACTGAATTGTTTGCGTTCTGATTGAAAATGAATTTATAAAGATCCGTATTTTCCTTGACGGTTTTAAGATAGTAGTAGGCAATCTCATAAAAATCGTTATAGGTAAAGCATTCAAGCGCGGGGACGGTTCTTATGGATTCTTTTATATGCTTTATAACGGATTTCTGAATTGAGAAAAAATCCTTTATAATCTGCTGGTGCAGATCGTAAATATCTGTATAATAGGAGTAGAAGGTGCTTCGGTTTACGTCTGCCTTCTGACATATTTCCGTTACGGATATTTTGTTCAGGGGCTTTTCCTTCATCAGCTCATAAAGGCTTTCCCGAATCATTTTTTTGCTGTAGACCGTTCTTCGGTCTTCCTTGACCTTGGACATTTTTTTTCATCCTAACTGATTGTTTTATTTCAGACAAAGTGTGGTTTTTTGAACATTGTATCAATTGTAACACAGTCTGTCGGACGTTTCAAGCGGTAAAGTCTTGCTGTTTTGCCGAAATTTTACTGAAAATTTTGTTTGTATGCAACACTTTCGGTGTTTTTTTCTATCTTATAGTCGGAAGGGGATAAGGCTGGTATGAAACAACAAGAAATCGGAATTCTGATAAAACTGGCAAAGGACGGCGATCGGTCTGCTTTTGGTAAGCTCTATGAGGCTTATGCACAGCAGCTGTACCGCTTCGCTTTGTATACTCTGAAAAATACCTATGATGCCGAGGATGCGGTGCAGAACGCCGCGATAGCGGCATTCAGAAAAATAAAGAGCCTTAAAAACAACGACAGCTTCAAATCCTGGTTTTTTAAGATTCTTTATAACGAGTGTATGAAGATAGCAGGCGAAAAAAGCCGCCGATACGAGATCCTGACCGAGGATATAAGCATTTACGAGGCTTTTGCTCCCCATAAAGACACCGATGACGACGCTATGAGTCTTCTTTCGTCCCTTTCCGAAAAAGAAAAGGCTGTTGTTATTCTTACGGTGTTGGAGGAATATTCCTCCAAGGAAGCGGCCCGTATCCTCGGAATGACGCCGGGCTCCGTGAGAAGCATGCTCTCAAGAAGCCTTGCGAAGCTTAGAAAAAATACAGAAGGTGACAAAAATGAATAAAGAGACTAACGAGCTTGAGCTTATCAGGGAAAAGCTGAACGCTGATATTGCCCTGCCGAAGAGCCTTTCCCGTGAAAGCATAGAGACACTTATTGAAAATGAGCTCCCCGAAAAAAAGCCTGCAAGGGGTATGGTGCGCCGTTTTGTGGCTTCTGCGGTTGCCGCCTGCCTTGTGATAACTGCGGTATCGGCAGGCTTTCAGCTTTCCCGCGGCGGCAATAACGTTGAGGTGGAGGATGTGCAGCAGAGTGTCAGTGACGATGTATACACATTGTCGGATTATGACGAGCTGCTGGGAGTTATCAACGCCTACAAGAGCGAATATTTAAGCTATTGGGGCGAAAACAGATATTATTATACAGCCGATGACAAGGCTGAGGAGGGAAGCATCATATTTGAGCCCTCCCTCAACGGCGGTGTTGCAGCAGGAGGTGCCGTATCCTCCGATCAGTCCTTCGGACAGATAAATCTTCGCGAGGAGAACGTGCTTGAAGCGGATATTTTTATTACCGATGGCGAATATCTCTATTGTGTTGACGGCTACGGAAGAGGCATTTCTGTAATAAAGCCCGAAAAAGACGGCACTCTTACTGCAGTTTATACGGAGTATGAGCCGCTTCTGACGGATCAGAGAGGCTCACAGACAACTATCAGCTCGGGACTTTATAAATATGAAAATTATCTTATCTCTGTATTTACAAGATACGCTTATGATGAAAATTATAAGGCTGATATTTTTACGGGGGCAAAAATATACGACGTAACCGATAAGAGCGCTCCCGTTGTTGTCAGGGAATTTCTTGTTGACGGAAATTACGTTTCCTCGAGAATTGTTGACGGTAAGCTTATTCTTATAAGCCGTTATGAAATATCCTCATATTTTTATACCGATGATGACACATATTTTATTCCTGCATCCTATAACGGCTCAGAGAGAGTTTTAGTTCCCTGCGACTGTATCGTTTATAAGGGTGATACCTCACCCGAGGCATACGTCAACGTTGCAAGTGTAAATCTCGGTGCAGTGTCGGAGGATATGTCGGTTGCCTCATATCTCGGCAGAGCAGGGGAGACCTATTGCACGGAGGATGCCTTATACGTTATTGGTTATGAATATGAAGCACATTCCGGAAATTTCGGCTTTGCCACGGCTGTTATGATAGGGAGCGGTAAGGCGGTTATCACCCGTCTTGATATAACGTCATCACCCGTACGGGTGACGGCGGAATGTACCCTTGAGGGCACTCTTCTTAACAGCTATTCAATAGATGAGCACGAGGGGCTTCTCAGGGTTGCTCTGAACTCTCAGGAGGGAAACAGCATCGTTGTGCTTGACGAGAGTCTGACACAGGTGGGTAAGCTTTCGGGTATTGCTCCCGGAGAGCAGATAAAGAGCGCAAGATTTATGGGAGACACGGCTTACCTTGTAACCTTTGTGCAGACGGATCCGCTGTTTGTAATTGATCTTAAAAATCCCCAAAAGCCGGAAATTCTCGGCGAGGTAAAGCTTCCGGGCTTTTCGGAATATCTGCATCCCGTCGGTGACGGTCTTCTCCTCGGTGTGGGTGTGGGCGGAACCGAAACGGGTACTGACGGTACTGCAAAGATAAGTCTTTTTGACGTGTCCGTCCCCGCTTCTCCCGAGGAGCTTGATAATATCATTCTTCCCGGAGCCTCCCTTTCTTCTGAGCCCAAGTCGTTTTGTCAGGTGGATGAAAACAGCTTCCTTATAATTTATGATAACTGGGAGCTGCTTGACGAGAGCGAGGAGAACGGCGAATATAAGTGTCATTTCTTCAGCGGCTGTCTTATGATAAGCGTTGACGACGGCGCAATCAGCTGTGAGCATTCATATCTTGTAAAGGGGGATGAGCCCGTGGTGCGCGCAACCTTTATAGGGGATAAAATATATGTTCTTGCCCACGGCAGTGCAGGTGTTGCCTCCTTTGATATGACAGACGAGCAGATTATTGATGTCTGGTGCCGCGACGGTGAAAACGGACTTCTTTCTCTGACAAGGGATAAGAATGAAATCCTTTTCGGCACAGCATGGTAAAAAACGGATACTTGATCGGTACGAATTCTTTTCCGACGGCAGGGTGACACACTCTGCCGTCGAGTTTCTTTTTTTGTTGACAAGAAAGGGATGTGCTGTTAAAATTTAGGTATTACGTTTCAGGGAGGAGACATATATGACAAAGCTTAGAAATTCAACGCTCAGCCCCTTGGCAAAAATATGTGCCGTGCTTACTGCGGCTGTTACCACGGGCTTTATGTGGCGTGTCAGAGGAGACCACGGCTGGGGCTCCATGTGGGGTATGTTTGCTGTCGGTGTAATGCTGATACTTGTTATTTACGCGGTGTTCGGCGAAAGAAAAAAGATGAGTCTTGAGATGATTCCCGTTGCCGTTTTGCTTCTGGGTATTACAAACGGAGGCTGGGGTACTCTTAACTCTCAGATGGGCGGTTATCTTACAAGCACCGCCGCATTTACGGGAGAGGAGACGGCAAGGCTTGTTGAAATAAATCCCGTTCACGGTCTTTTTATGATGCTGTTTCTCGGCTTCGGCTGGATGCCCTTGTTTGCTTTCGTTGTAGGCTCGCTTTTCTCAAAAAGAGAATATAAGCTCAGAGACTATCTCATTCTGATCGCTGTATTTTACGGCGTGACCTATATTTTCAAATTCTCCCTATCACACTTCATCCTTGAGGCCGTTCATCCCGAGGCTGTTGCCTTTTGCAAGGAGGGACTTGCCGACAGAGGCTATGATATGTCGCCTATGATGGCTTATATCAAGGAGTTCGGCTCTGCCGCCTGGGCAAAAAAGATTCCCTTTGCAAGAAACTATTTTACAAGCATAGACGTTATGTCTGCCGCATTCGGTGCTCTGGGTACGTCCGTTGCTGCACTTGTTCTGATCCGTGATAAGCTGACGGCACTCATATCCTTCCTTATAAATACCGTCTGTGCCCTTTCCATTACTGTTGCAGACGTATTTCTCATTATTGATTCCGATAAGGGACTAATTCCTCTGGGCGATAAGGTGCCTATGTGGATTCAGGCTCCCTCATGGTCGCTGTGGGAGTTCTTCACAGGCTTCCTGCTGGGTGCGGGCATTATGCTGATACTTGTGCTTCTTCCTCAAAAGACAATAAAGGAAGAACCCTTCGCCCCCGTGGTGCCTTTAAAGAATAAGGGACTCCGCTACGTGTTTACTGCGGGCGCCGTGGTTACCTTTGCTTTTTGTGTTACGGTAATAAGACCTCTCGGTATGAGAATCGGCACCCATCTTTTCGAGGCGGGGCTTGCGGATGATGAGGATACTGCGGGTACGATAATCGCTGTCGTTCTTGCTGTTATTGCAGGTGTTTGTGCTCTGGTGCTTCTGAGAAATAAGATAACCGACGACGGATTGTTTATGGGCAAGGCTCCCGCACAGTTCAGCAGAAAAGCCGCTATGGTATACTTCCTCGTTACGTCCGCCGTATATTTCTTTACTGATGATCAGCTTCCCTTTGAGGGAATAAAAAGTGCGGCTGACTTCAGGGATGCTTTCAGCGGAGGACATCTTACGGTGCTTCTGTTATGTCTGGCGGCATTTGCTCTCTTCCTTATCCTCTACAGCGTAACAGTTCGTCTTGTGAGCAAAAGAAATACCATAGAGCTTGAAAGCTTTAAGGACGTAGAAAAGGCAATTGAAAAATAAGAAAGACGGAATTTCAGAAGCCTTATAAAGCAATAAATGAAAAAGGGGACAGACATACCTGACGGTTGCTTGTCCCCTTTAATAATGTGCCGTAAAAAGCCTTTGTGTTTTTGCGGCTTTTTTGTTATTCTCTTGATCTTGAGGCTGCCTCAGAGAAGTCCTCTGCCATTTCAGACGCAGCCTCGGACGCGTCCTCCAGCATTCTTGATGCCGCCTCGGAAACGTCGTCCATACCCTCTGATACGTCCTCTTTTACGTCGGATGCAGCCTCCGTTACCGCATCTTTTGCATCACTTGCCGCTTCAGATACGCTTTCGCTCATTTCGGTGAGCATATCGGTGGTATCCTCCTTCATATTTTTTGTGGTTTTTTCTGCCTGTGTCAGCGTTGCCTCCGTGATTCCGGGCACAGAGGTGGTGTAATTTGCCGTTCCGTCCTTTTTGCAGGAGGAAAGTGTCAGCACCGAGGTAAGAACCAGTGCCGAAATAATGATAATCAGCTTATACATAGTCTTTTTCCTTTCTATTTTGTAAGTGTTCCGTTGTCGGAATAAAGAAGAATGAGTATATCTGCTTCCTCGCCCGTGGTTATATCCTTGTAAATCAGAATGTGCCGTGAGTCGCTGTCCTCGCATAAAAGCTCAAAGGTGTATTTTTCACCGCCGCTTTTTGTGGGAATAACAGCGGCTGAAATTGTTTTGACTCTCAGAGAGGACGGGATGCTTTCTGCTGCAGTTTCAGGGGTGATGCTGAACTCGGGGATGTCTCTTACGGTGTGATTCATAATATAATCCGATGCTTCAAGCCCCGTGATCTTGCCGTCGGTCATGGAAACGCTTACCTTTATAAGGTCGGGATAGCACACAAAGGAGCCCTGCTTATATGCAAAGTTTATTGTGCATATACCGTCGTTTACCGCGGCATAGGTGGATACCATATCGTAATAGCCTATATTTCCCAGAAACACAGCCGCCTTTTCAATTGCATCCGCCTGAGTCAGCTTTATTTCTCCCGCCGTGATATCTGATATAAGCTCAAGGGGAAAGCCGCCCTTTTTTGTAACGGAAATGGTGTAGGCATCGGTTCTGAAGCAATAGGCGGCAAGCCTGCCCCCGGTCTCCTCATCCGTTACAAGAAGCCTTTCCTCTACCCCCGCGACGGCTGCCGCTATGGCTTTTGCCTTTTCGGGAGAGATCTCGGCGAAATCCGCCAGAAGAGAGGATTCCTTCGTCAGTATATTGTCTGAAAATGGCCCGTCATATATCAGCGACGGATAATCCTCAAAGGTCATTTCCGTGTCCGAGATGCTGTTAAGATACGAAACGGTGCTTTCACTGCCCGTGTCAGCTTCCGTCAGCGCGTGGGAGAGCTCGTCAAAGGTAAAATAATCTGCGGATAAAAGGGATGCCATATACTCAAACTGTAATGAAAGGTGTGCTGAAAAATTCAGAAGAGTTTTCAGAGTTTGTCTTTCTTCCTCTGTGATCTTTTCTCCCGCCGTCACCTTTTTGTTGAGTGAAGCCGTAAATTCACCTACCTGAGATAAAAATTTATACGTGTTGTGAAGAGCTGTGTCTCCCGATGACAAAGCGGCGAGACTCTGCTTTGCTCCCGCCGTGTTTCTTTGCAGGGCAGAGGTAAGCTCTCCCAAGGTCAGAGGAGAGGAGGCATAGAGACATTTTGTGAGAGACGTTTCTATGCTGTCCATATATTCCGTAAGGCTTATAAGTGCATTTTCATTGTTTATATCGGTGAGCCTCTTATAATGATGTGCCTTTATGCTTGCCGAGGCTCCCCAGACGGTCAGCGTCAGCGTGAGTGCACCGAGAAAGGCTGTCAGCCGTATTTTTTTTCTTCTTTTCATAATTAAACCCTCTTTGAAGCTTTTTCCCGATATATTATCGGCAGAAAATAATATTATATTCAAAAAGTGTTTACAGTTTGGCTGTTTGACAGTATAATGTATTAGTACAACTTATAAAGGGTGAAGCAAATATTGGAAATTTATTTTGATAATTCCGCAACCACTCAGGTTTGCCTCGAGGCTGTAGAGGCCGCCGTTTCGGTAATGAGTACGGTGTACGCCAATCCCTCTGCGGTGCATTCCTCAGGTATAAGAGCTAAAACGGTGCTTGATTCTGCCCGTTCATCCGTAGCCTCGGCTCTCGGTGCCGATCCGTCGGAGATATATTTTTCCCATTCGGGAACGCTTGCAAACAATACTGCCGTCTTCGGTGCCGTGGCTGCCCGTAAAAAAATGGGCAACAGAATAGTCACCACCCGTCTTGAGCATCCCTCCGTGGCAAGATGTATGGATGTGCTTGAGGCTCAGGGCTTTCAGGTCATAAGACTTGCTCCCACCAAGGACGGTACGTTCAGCGTTGAGGAGCTTGTAAATGCGGTGAATAAAAACACGATTCTCGTTTCAGCCATGCTTGTCAATAACGAGGTTGGAAGTATAAATCCCGTTGAGCTTATTTCAAGAGCGGTAAAGAGAGTATCATCTCCCGCGCTTATACATATAGATGCAATTCAGGCATTCGGAAAGATTCCCGTAAAGCCCTCGAAGATAGGTGCAGACCTGCTTACCGTCAGCGGTCACAAGGTTCACGCCCCCAAGGGTGTCGGTGCGTTATACGTAAGAAAGAATCTCAGCTTAAAGCCCGTAATCTATGGCGGCGGTCAGGAGGGCAATCTGTTTTCGGGAACGGAAAGCTTACCCGCAATAGCAGGCTTCGCCGCGGCGGTAAATGCATTTCCCGATCTCAGGGCTCAGCTTGATGAAACGAAGCGTCTGAGAGATTTTATTACGGGACAGCTGAAGGCTCTTCCTCAGATACGTATCAATTCTCCCGAGAATGCACTTCCCAATATAATCAACCTTTCTGTGACGGGAATTCCCTCGCAGGTGCTTATAAATTATCTTTCAGAGAGAGGAATTTATATTTCGGCAGGCTCAGCCTGCAAAAAGGGACACCGAAGCGAGGTTCTCGCCGCAATGGGCTTTTCGCCCGCAGTTATGGATTCTGCCGTAAGAATAAGTCTGTCCCGCTACAACACAAGAGCAGAGGCGGAAATCTTTGTTTCGGCAATAAATGATGCCGTGAAAAATATAAAAACTAAACTGTAAATAAAGGAACAAGACAAAATGAAGGAAATAATTTTACTTAAGGACGGCGAGCTGGCGCTCAAGGGGCTTAACCGCTCCACCTTTGAGGATATGCTTATAAAGAACATAAAGGAAAGAATATCCTCTCTGGGAAATTTTACCTACAGAAAGGCGCAGTCAACCATCGTTGTAACTCCCGAAAATGAGGATATTGATCTTGATGAGGCAGTTTCGCGTATCGGCAAGGTTTTCGGTACCGTGGGAATAGCAAGAGCCGCCGTATGCGAAAAGGATATTGAGGTAATAAAGCAGACGGCATACGATTATCTTGCGGATGATCTTATGTTTGCAAAAACCTTTAAGGTAACGGCAAAGAGAGCAGATAAGAATTTTCCCTTAAAGTCCCCCGAAATATGCGACGAGGTGGGCGGCTTCCTGCTTTCAAAAATAAGAGGTCTCAAGGTAGACGTGCATAACCCTGACGTCACCGTTGCCGTTGAGGTAAGAGATAACGGCGTATATATTCACGGCAGACAGCTTCCCGGAGCCGGCGGTATGCCCACGGGCACAGCGGGCAGAGCCTGTATTCTTATTTCCGGCGGTATAGATTCTCCCGTTGCCGCCTATATGATGGCAAAGAGAGGCGTGCGCCTTACAGCTGTTCACTTTGCATCTCCCCCTTATACCTCGGAGCTTGCCGAAATGAAGGTGCACGAGCTGCTTGGCAAGGTGTCGATGTATTCCGGCAGAATCAATCTTTTTACCATTCCCTTCACAAAGCTTCAGGAGGCAATAAGAGATTATTGTCCCGAGGAGATGTTCACCGTTACTATGAGACGCATTATGATGAGGCTTGCCTCCCGTATTGCCGAGTGGCAGGGAGCAGAGGCGCTTATCACGGGTGAAAGCCTCGGTCAGGTGGCAAGCCAGACCATTCACGCTCTCAAATGCACCGACGAGTGTGCAACGCTTCCCGTTTTCCGTCCCTGCATCGGTATGGATAAGAATGAAATAGTTGTTATCTCAAGAAAAATAGATACCTTTGATATTTCAATCCGTCCTTACGAGGATTGCTGTACGGTATTTACTCCCAGACACCCGAGAACACGTCCCACACCCGATTATGCAAGACAGGTTGAACAGATGATTCCCGAGCTTGACAAGATGATGGACGAGGCATTCGAGGGCGCTGTGCTCAAGATTATTGAGGCATATAAATAATGGTCGTACCGCTGAAATCGGCTTATATAAAAAAGAAATATCTTCATCGGATGTCCGGTGAAGATATTTTTGTTTTTAATGTGAAAAATCTTTATTTGTCTCATCAAAAGGAGAAGGCATGCAAAAAAATACGGTCACCGCTAATGGTGACCGAAATTTTTTACTTAAGTGCAGCCTTTGCCTGCTCTGTAAGAGCTGTGAATGCAGCGGGATCAGCAATTGCGATCTCGGAAAGCATCTTTCTGTTAAGAGTGATGCCTGCCTTCTTGAGGCCGTTCATGAATGTTGAATAGTTCATGCCGTTAGCCTTGCAGCCTGCAGAAATTCTTGCGATCCAGAGTCTTCTGAAATCTCTCTTCTTCTGCTTTCTGCCGATGTAAGCATAGTT